>JAGAUV010000039.1 GCA_017620635.1 Muribaculaceae bacterium
ACATCGTCGTGGAGCACTGTCGACACCCCGAAGTCGTTTACCCTCAATGTCGACAAAGCCACCGTCGGCAATGAAGCCGCCGGCACACCCATCGCCGCCGCCGAGTACACCCTCATGATGCTTCCCCAGACCCTCGGCCCCGACGCCAAACTCACCGTCGTCTTTGACGATGCGATATCCGGCACCACACACACCCTGGAAGCCTCCCTCGCCAACGACTCCTGGCTCCAAGGCAAAAAAACAACATACCACATCGGCATAACGCCGAGATACGAGCTTAGACTGGAAAGCCCTGTAACCGTGCAGGATGCCTACTATATCATCAAACCTGTGAACATACGTGCCAACAACATTGTTGCAGGCAAAAATTGGGTTGCCAAAATCGAGGCGACAGAAAACCCACACCCCGATCTGAAACCGAGCATTCAGCTTCAGGCCGATGCCAACCAGTATGTAAAAGAAGGTTTCTGGACCGACAAGAAAATGACCAACGGTACAACAATAGACCAGAACAGCACCGAACGCGGCAGTGAAAGTTTTACACAATCAGGTAACGGTAATTTCCCTGTCTATATCTTCCTGCCCGAAAATGCGAGCGATGCCGTTCGAAAATATACACTGACAATAAGCCTTACCGACGATCCGTCGAATGCTGTAACCGAGACTATAACACAGCTGCCCCCTGCATGGAACGGCAACACCGGATGGGAACAGATCGAAAACGAGGAAGAAGGCATCTTTGGTTTCAACTACGATGCGACAGAAGTGTATGTATATAAATGGTCTGAGGTGGAATCAAGTGCAGATCGACGATTGAGCGAAATTAACGGAATTATCAGCCAGTATAACGCCGAACGGTATGCAAAAGCATATAGGTATTATCAAGAGAGCAAATTGTTCATCCCACATTATCGAAACTACGTTGAAATTGATTATAGCGTGTTTAAAGACATGGGCGAAAATGCACAATCGAATACAGATGGTCTGGTAAATACTCGTCAGATGTTCAATTACGGTGGTCCGGCCATTACAAAGAACCTTGAAAATGCTATCATAAATATAAAATATCGACTTAATAGCAGTGTACCGGCATATCGTAAAAGAGAAAAGCCGGGAGAAGGTACTTGGGACCCGGCTGATGTACCATATGCAAAGGAAGGTACTCAGATCACACAACAACAGATTCTGGCCATGGCATTGAAAAAGAATCGATATTACCTCAATACTTCAACTGATGGCAACCTCTCCACCTCTTCGGCTCTTATCAAAGCAGAGGATATTGTATGGTATATTCCTGCCTGTGATCAGTTTGCCGGAGCTCCTGATTGGTACAACGGTACGGCTATGAGCACGGAAGATTTCTGGTCGTCGACAGTAGACAATGAAGAATCTACAAACAATAATAACGCATTCGATGGTTCTTCCACGTCTATCCCTCGTGGTACACTCAAGAAACTTCGCGCAGCGCGCAACCGATAGCAACGGGTTTTCACAATAGCATACAACAATCCGGGGAACAGGCAAGGCCATGCTCCCCGGATTAATTTTTATAATGCTCTGAAGGTGTAAGACCCCTGCCCTACCTCTGTCACGAGCCACTTGCCGTCGGGGCTCGGCCGCCATGAAGCGCTGTCGCCTTCGGCGCGGCCCTGCCCTCCCTCGGGCACAGGCAGCCACACCTCGGCTCTCGCGCCCACAGGCACCGTCACTTTAAGCTCCGACGATGTGCCCTCGTAGTTTATCTCCGAGCGCAGCAGGCCGTAGGGCGAGTCATACTCATAAGCCGCCATACCGTCGGCGCCCCATGGCACGGGCCGTACACGGAAACGGCGGAATCCCGGGCTCTCGGGCAGCGCCTCCACGCCGGCGAGACGTCGGTAGAGCCACGCCAGACCGCCGCCGAACATCGGATGATTGTGCGAGTTGTTGCCGTTCCATTCCTCCCATGTCGTAGTGGCGCCCTGGGCGAGCCAGTGACCGAAGGACGGGAAATCGCGCTTGGTCATTGCAGTGAAGGCTATGTCGTTATGCCCCGTGGCGGCAAGCTGATCGAAGAGATAGCGAGTGCCGAATATGCCCGTGTGCAGATGTCCGCCGTGCACCTCGGCCACCTCGCGCGCAAGCTCGGCGGCTATGCGCGGCTGTATGCTGTCGGGCATGCCTATCTGCAGGGCGAACACATTGGCGCCATAATCGCCGAAAGTGCCCTTGTCGCTGTCGTAGAAAGCATATATCACGGCGTCACGCACATTGTCGGCCAGGCGCCCGTAGCGTATGGCGTCGAGCTCCTTACCCAGCACCTTTGCCGCCAGACTCGTGTTGTGGAGGCACAGCCAGTAGTAGAAGCTGTGAACGAGCTCCTGCGTGGGTAGCTCGCCGGGAGCGCACCAGTCGCCGAGGTTGAGCCAGTACACCGGCTTGCCCTCAGGGTCATTGGCATTGCCGCGCCGCGAGTCCATGGTGCCGCGCCCGGTCTCCCATGTGCGCATATAATCGGCCTGGGCCTTCATGGCCTCGTAGTTCTCGGCCAGCACGGCGCTGTCGCCATACTGCACATAGTACTCCCACGGCATTATGTTCATCGCCGCGCCCCAGGCCGGACCGCCGCCGCATGTGGGCTGCCACGGCGCGCCGTTAGGCACATAGCCGGTTTCGACGTTCTGGGCGTCGCGCATGTCGCGCAGCCACTTGCGGTAGAATGCCGCCACGTCGAAATTGGCCATTACCGTAGGCATCGACACCTGGCCGTCGCCCGTGTAGGGCGCGCGCTCGCGATGGGGGCAGTCGCTGGCTATGCCGCCGTGCATATTGTCGAGCTGGCTGCGTCGCCATATATGGTTGATGCTGTCGAGCAGACCCACCGACGAGGCGAAGCGGCCCGTCGTGGCCACATCGCTGTTGACGGCCTCGGCAACAAGGTTCGACGCCTTCAGATCGTCCACGCCACGGATCACGGCCTCGGAGAATACAAACCATGTGAATCGCGGCGCATAGTCTATGCGGCCGTTCTTGGCGGCTATATAGCGCCCCGAGCCCTGGCGCGACTCCGACACGTAGGATATGTCTATGGTGTCGCCGGCATTCACTTTCACGTTTCTGAGCCTTATCCACCCCGATATCTCTTCGGGGAAGCGCACCGTCCAGCTGCCGTCGGCATTGCGGCTGAGGCTTGTGGGGCTATATGTGGCCGTTATGCGGTCGGTGGGCGAGGCGTGGGCGCACAGCTTGCCGTCGGGGGCCTGCCGCAGCGCTGCGGCCTGCCACTTGCTGTCGTCGAAGCCGGGCCTGTCCCAGCCCCGGGTCTCGAACGTGGCATCGTACACCTCGCCCTCGAAAGGCCCGTCGGCGACGATAGCCGACGGACGAGCGCGCCATGTGTCGTCGCTCAGCACCGTCTGACGGCTGCCGTCGGCATATTCTATCTCGAGGCGGCAGAGGAACCGGGGTGTGCCGAAGGGCGAGTCGCCGGCCCACAGGGTGTCGTAGAAGCCGTTGCCGAGCATGGCGCCGATGGCGTTGCGGCCGCCGCGAAGTATGTCGGTCACGTCGTAGGCAAGGTACATTACCCTCGAGCCGCTGAATTTGTCGCTTATCACTATAGGATAGCGGTCGAGGTCGGTACGGGCGGTATAGTTGGTAAGGTTGGGCACCAGTTTGTCGTCGCCCACCTTACGGCCGTTGATATATAGCTCGAAGAAGCCGAGACCTGTCACGTAGGCTTTGGCTCTCAGCGGCTTGCGTGGCATGTCGAACTCGGTGCGCAGCATGGGTGCAGGCGTCGTGGGCGCACCCGAGAGCTTGCGCGGTACTTCCGTCTGCCACGGTGCGCCTATCCATTTCGATTCCGTCCATGTAGAGTCGGCCGGACCGAGACCCCACGAGGCCGTGGCGCTCCACCCCGAACTCTCGCCGGTGCCGTCCCATGTGGCCACCTTCCAGTAGCATTCGCCGCCGGGGCCGGGCGATTTGCCGCCGTAAGGCACAAGGTAGCTCGACTCCGACATGCGCCGGCCGCTGTCCCAGAGGTCGTAGTCGCCGGCGGCGAGCTTGCGCTCTGTCGTAGAGGCCACTATACGGTAGGCTGTCTGCACGGCACCCCTCACGGCGCTGTCTGTGGGCTTGTTGACCCACGAAAGGCGTGGGGCCGCGGTGTCGAGGGCCGGGGGATTGTCGAGATGCTCGGCACGCAGACGGACGGGGGTAAAATCGGCTGCCGCTGCCGCTACAGCGATGCAGCACAGTGCTGATAAGGTCAGGCGTTTTTTCATCGGTAAGGTATTTAAGGCATTAGTATATATCAGGCCCTATTTAAGCCGGATATCGAGGGTGGGAGCGCCGAATATCTCCGCTGTCACACGGGTATCGAGGCCGGGGGTGCCGAGATGGAGCGAATGGTCGCCGAACACGATCATGTCGCCCGTCTTGAGGGTCATGTAGCGCGATACGAAGCTTATCATATTGTCGCAGTCGAGCTCACGGAAAGTAATGTCGCTGCCCAGGCGCAGCAGCTCCCGGTCCTCGCGGTCGAGAACCGCAGCAGTCAGGCCGCAGCCGCCGAGGGTGTCGACATCCGCCCACGCGCCGGGGGCTATGCAGCGGTCGCAGAACAGTGGCGCAACGGGAAGGACGGACGCGTCGGAGGGCATAAGCAGATGCACGGCGGCTGTCTCGTGATAGTATTGCCGTGCGAATGAGGGTTTTATATTCATGCCTAAGCGGCTGATGCGTATCGCCGGGGCGACAATCGACACCCAGTCGGTCAGTGGCTCGGGCACGAACACAGGCTCGCCGGGACGAAGCACCGCCGAATCGGCGCCGCCTATGGCCTTCATGCGGCCGTCCTCTGTGCGGAGCAGGAGTGTTTTCATTGCTGTATCTTGAGCGACAGGCGATTGTACATCACTGCCAAATGCGAGTAGATGGAGGTATTGGATATGACCACGCCTTCAGGCACACGTATGCGCGAAGGCGTAAAGTTCCATATGGCCTTTATGCCGGCCTCGGCGAGCCTGTCGCTGGCCTCCTGGGCGCTCTCCACAGGCACCGCTATGATACCTATCACGGCATTCAGACGCTCCACAAGCTCGGGCAGACGATCGGTAGGATATATCTCCACTCCGTTGATCTGAGTGCCTGTCAGCGACGGGTTTATATCCACGCCGGCCACGATATTAAGACCGTAACGCTGAAGACCCGAGTCGGCGATAAGGGCGGCGCCCAGACTGCCGACGCCTACCATTATGGCATTGTGTTCGCGGCCGAAACCGAGGAAATCGCGCAGCTTCGACTCGAGGGCATCGACCTGATAGCCTATTCGCGTCTTGCCCCTGATACCCAGAAACGACAGATCCTTGGCTATCTGAGAAGGATCTACATCAAGAGCCTCGGCAATACGGGTGGTCGATATATATTCAGTGTCTGTTTTTTTCAGTGTCGACAGATAAGCCAGATACCATGGTAGCCGTCTGAGTGTAGGCTCAGGCAGCTGAATACTGGCTACCGGTATAGTTTTTTCAGTCATAACGTCTGCAAAGATACGAATAAGTCGAGAGCAAGCCAAAATTTATTTTGCTTTGCCGAGCGTGAGTATCTAAGACAATAGTCAAAGATACGAATAAGTCGAGAGCAAGCCAAAATTTTTTGCTCCCCACCCCCGGCCGCGAAGCCAAAAAAATTTTTTCCAAGCGAGCAAAATTAATTTTGCTCAAAAAGCCCCCGGCTCAAAGGCCCCCGGCTCAAAAGCTAATAATTTTTGTATATGCGAGCAAAATGAATTTTGCTCAAAAAGCCCCCCAAAAAACCGGGAGCATGGCAGAACCGTATGCCATGCTCCCGACAGAAAAGGGAAGTTGTTAATGGATTATTTCTTAAACAGCAGAGGCACAAACTCCGTCAGATAAATGCGCCAGTTCTTCCAGATATGGCCTTCCGGAGTCTCGTAGTAAGTGTACTTATAGCCGTTGTCGTCGAGCTTCTGGCGATAGGCCTTGTTGGCTTGATAGAGGAAGTCAGTGTTGCCAATACCAATCCAGTAGAGCGCCGGCTTCTTGTCGAACTGCACCTTGAGCTTCTTGTCGCCGTCGGCATAGATAGGGCTCTTCACATCCTTGCCCGGATCGATAGCTGCCGAGAAGAGACCCACATAATCGAACATGTCAGGATTGTTCTTCGATATGTGCAGCGAGTGGAAACCGCCCATCGACAGACCTGCGATAGCGCGCGATTTCTTGTTCTTGACAGTGCGGTAGTTCTTGTCGATAAAGTTTACCACGTCGGGGAAGTGAGTCTCGAAACTGCCCTCCATGGTCTTGGGCAGATTCATCGATGGAGCAGTGAAGCCAAGGCTCGACTCGCCGGGAGCGGCCTCGAGAGCGGCGTTGCCGTTGGTCATTACCACGATCATAGGCTCGGCCTTGCCCTGGGCGATAAGATTGTCGAGGATCTGCGACGCACGGCCAAGCTCTGTCCAGGCGTTTTCGTCGCCACCCATGCCGTGGAGAAGGTAGAACACGGGGTAGCGCTTGCCGCTTGTCTCATAGCCGGCAGGAGTGTAGACGGTAAGACGGCGGTTCATGCCGAGTGTGGGGCTGTTGTACCATACTTTCGATACAGTGCCGTGGGGCACATCCTTTATTGAATAGAGGTCGGCACGATCGCCGGGAATGATAAACACGTCGGTTACCGACTTCACGTCGCGGATGCGGTACACATTCGAGGGGTCGTTGATCTTCAGACCGTCTACGAGCATGGTGTAGCTGTAGAGCTCGGGAGCAAGAGGTGCCGGGGTGGTGTACTGCCACACGCCGTCCTTCTCTACCATCTGGGCTACGCCCGGAGCGTCAAATTCGCCGTACTGTGTCTTTATCTTCTGTGTGGGAATGAAGTCGCCGGTAAGCTCCACCTTGACAGCCTTGGGGGCTACCAGACGGAAGGTTACGGTATTGTCGGGGTTGATTTCGGGCGACACGATCTGCGAGCCTCCCCAGAGGGCCTGCTGTGCGTTGCCGCATAATGCCGCAAAAGCGACCACTGTAAGTAAGAGTATCTTTTTCATATTCTCTATGGTGTTAGATTAAGTAATTTTATTCCAGCACAAAATTATACATTTTATCGCTTAGTATGTTTGTATTTACGTTCAAATATTTGTGCCTCCGTACAAAAAAAATATCAAAATCGTGACAAATACCGTTGAACAACACAAATTTATGTATTACTTTTGCACATAAAATCCTGATACCATGCGACTGATACTATTCCTGCTCATTTTAACGACCCTCAGCTGCTGCTCGCACCGCAGCGACAGCCCGGACACCGGGCCCGAACCCCTGCGCGCCGAAAACATATCCAACCAGTTTGTCTACGACATCGTCGAAGACACCACGGGGCAGATATGGATAGGCACATTCCGGGGCCTCAACCGCTACAATTCGAGAGAATACTACCAGTATTTCGGCTCTGAGGATTCACTCTCGCTGCAGGACTCGCAGGTGCACAAGCTGCTCGTCGCCTCGGACGGCACACTATATGTCGGCAACATCGCAGGGCTGTGCCGGCGTACTCGCAACGACAACTTCAGGCGCACCGACATATCGGATATGGTATCAGACCTGGTAGAGATGCCCGACGGCTCCATAATAGTGCAATGCCGCCCCGAGCTGAAGGCCTACCACCCCGACGCCGACTCGACGGAACTACTCGCGCCGGCAGCGTGCCCGGGCTCCTTCTTCAACATCCGTCTCCACGCCGACGATTGCGGCGAGCTCTGGGTGGTGGGAGAGGCGGCCATACGACGCTACGACTTCGCCTCGCGAAGCCTGGCCGACTCAATCCCCACGCATACATATGCCACAAACTCATATATGACCGACGGCCATCTCATATGGCTTGTAGGCAACCGTCTGAGGCTCTTCGACACACATATCGGCGACTTTGCCGCCCTGCCCCCGGCCATCGCCGCACACCCCGTGCTCTCGCGCTCGAGGATAGAATTTGTACACCCGTACGGCAACGGCGGACTCCTGGTGCAGACATCAGGCGACGGCATGTACTATTTCGACAAGGCAAACGACAGGATAACAGGCCAGCACGACAACGGATTCCCATTCGACGTGCCTGATTTCAAGATCAGGACCATGTACACCGACTCGCGCAACAACCTGTGGTTCGGAGGACACGACCAGGGCATCGACGTGCACTACTTCTACACCGAGCGTTTCAACCGCAACAAGACCGTGAGCGACGCCCTGGCTGGCATTTCGGTCGTCTCGACAGCCATCGACAGCCTCGACAACCTGTGGATGGCTACCCGTCACGGCGACATTTACATATTCGACAAGCGACGGCAGGAGCTCGTGCGCATACCTTTCGCCGACATTTCGCCGGTAAAAGACATATACGACACCACGCTGAAAAACATTTTCATCGACTCGCGGGGCTACATATGGATCTCCCTCACGGTAGGCGAGACCATAAAATGCCGGTATGCCGGCGACAGGCTCGAAATACTCGAGCGCTTCAACGCCTGGGGCGTCATGTCGATATGCGAGGATCCGCACGGCACCATCTGGTTCGGCACCGCATCGCCATACGTCTACTACATCAGACCCGACAGCGGCGCCATGAGGAGCCAGCAGGTATTCGACTCGGGTTTCAGCTTCATACCCGGCCTGATGAACTATGACGAGGACCACATCCTCGTGGCCGCATTCAACAAGCCGCTCAAGCTCATCGACACCGGGAGCCTCGAGATAAGTATGCTGCCCCACGGCGACAAGGACCTCAGATCGGCCCTCACGTCGCCATCGTTCATACCCACCGACATATTCCGCGACCGCGACGGCACGCTGTGGATAGGCACAGTGTCGAACGGCTTGATAAAATACAACCCCACGGACTCCACATTCACGCCCGTGCCCGGCGCCGCATGCGACGACATATCCGCCATACGCCAGGATTCGGAGGGTCTGCTGTGGCTCAGCACCCTGTACGGCCTGAGCCGCTACAACCCGGCAAGCGACACCTTCGAGCACTTCTACGAGCGCGACGGCATCGGCGGCAACCAGTTCTACGACAGGTCGTGCGCCGTCGACAGCTCAGGCAACATCTATTTCGGCGGCACACACGGCATCACTTCTTTCAATCCCGACGAGCTCAGCAGGCCCGTATCGGCCCCTGTAGTGTTCCAGGACCTCCTGATACACAACAGGCCCATACGTCCCGGCGGAGACATCATAGACAGGGATCTGTCGCTGCTGCCCGAGGTCAGGCTCGAACACGACAACAACAGCTTCGGCATATCGTTTGTCGCCGTCGACTATTGCAAGAACCCCAGGGTCACATACAGGTACATGCTCGAGGGCTTCGACAAGAGCTGGGTGGAGGGCGCAGGCACCCACGAGGCCTACTATGCCAATATTCCGCCGGGCAAGTACCGCTTCAGGGCCGGGATAGTGGGCGACACCGGCAATGTGACGGTGCTCGACATAAGCGTAGCCGTGCCGTGGTGGCAATCATGGTGGGCAATAGCGCTGTATATCATCGCCGCAGGGGCTGTGGCGGCCTTCCTGGTGCTTACTTCCAGAAAGATAAGGGCGCACCGCATGGCCGAGCGCGAGGCCCGGCTCGAAAAAGAGCGCGAGCGCCACATCAACGACATGAACATGCGCTTCTTCGCCAACATATCGCATGAGTTCCGCACGCCTCTCACCATGATTTCGGGCCCGATAAAGCAGCTCGCCGACAACGACGACATACCCAAGGGTCCGAGGCACCTACTCTCGATAGCCAACGCCAACGTCAACCGCATGCTCAACCTGGTAAACCAGCTGCTCGACTTCAACAAGCTCGAGAACGACACCCTGCCGCTGGAGGTGGAGCGCATCGACATTGCCCTGCTCCTGCGCCAGATAGCCGAGACATTCGCCAACTATGCCGAGGGCAAGGAGATAAACTTCACGATCAACGGCACCGACGACAACTGTTTCGTGACCGCCGACGCCGACAAGATCACAAAGATATGCAGCAACCTGCTCTCCAACGCGCTGAAGTTCACGCCTCGCGGCGGCTCTATTACCGTCGGACTCGACACCGTGTACGAGGCAGGCAAGGGCGCCTCGATCAAGATTTACGTCAGGAACACCGGCCGCCGCATACCCTCCGACAAGCTCGAGAAGATATTCGAGCGCTACTATCAGCTCGACAGCAACAAGGCCGAGGGCAGCTACAGCAGCGGCAGCGGCATAGGCCTGTACTACTCACGGGCACTGGCGACGCTGCACCACGGCCGCCTGTACGCCTGCGACGACAGCACCTTCGAGGGCGCCGAGTTCGTGCTGATCATACCGGCCGAGGCCTCGGCATATGCCGGCGACACGCACAAGAGCGGCTCGGAACAGAAAATCGAATACCCGACCATCAGCGGCCTGCCCGACGACAATGAGCCCGACAGCGACAAGGCGCTGATACTCGTGGTGGACGACGACATACAGGTGGCCGAGTACCTGAAGGCGCTGCTGTGCAACTACAAGGTAGTCACACGTTTCGACGCCGACAGCGCACTCGAATGGCTCGAGGACAACATGCCCTCGCTGATCATCAGCGATGTTGTGATGCCTGGCACCGACGGCTACGAGCTGTGCCGCACGGTCAAGCACGACGTCCGCTTCTGCCACATACCTCTGATCCTTCTCACGGCCAAGGTAACGGCAGAGGATCAGGTAACCGGCCTCGAGGCCGAGGCCGACGCTTATGTGACCAAGCCCTTCGAGCCGGTGGTGCTGATGTCGCAGATAGGCTCGCTGCTGCGTAACCGCGAGCGCGCAAGGCACATGATAACCACAGGCACGACGGTAGAGAACGTCGACGAGGACATGATATCCGCCCAGGACAACAAATTCCTTACCGAGCTCTACAGCCTGATAGAGAAAGAGCTGTCAGACCCCGAGACAGACGTCAACGAGATCGCCCGGCTCATGGGCATGTCGCGCACAAAGTTCTACTACAAGGTAAAAGGCCTTACAGGCGAGCCGCCGTCGGTATTTGTAAAGACCTACAAGCTCAACCGTGCCGCGGAGCTCATCAAGGAACACCGCTACACCATGTCGGAGATCTCCGACATGACCGGCTTCTCCTCGCTGAGCCACTTCTCGCGCAGCTTCAAGAAGCAATTCGGCATAGCACCGAGTGCATATGAATAAGATCCGCGAGTTCACACCCGCGGATCCTACAAACAACTTTTGAGCGATCAGTTTGCCATAGCCTTTCGCATCTTGGCGAAATACCTCTGGAGGAATACCATCTGAGGCATATTCGGCGCCTCAGTAAGTTTGAAACCATCCTTCATGTACATCACAGAGGCATTGGTGGGGTCATATACATCCCACACGGGCAAGCCTTCGGCATTGGGATTACCTGTTTTCACAAAATTGATCCAGTATTTCGACATCACGTCCGACATCTGCTTGTCGGTGTCGCTCATCTTGCCGCCGAAATTGAAGCCGTAGATAAACGGCATCTCGGCAACATGTGTCGCACCCTTTGTGCCACGCATGAGCGTGTTTTCCGACACTTGGTCGAAATAATAGAAGTAGACGGGGTGCTCGCCTCTTTTAGTCTGCAGATTAGCCCAAGCCCACGACGGCCAACCGAAAGCCACATCGCGGAATATGTCGCGCAGGGCCTGCAGAGCCTCGTCGTCGTTAGTCGCCGGATAGGCCTTTGCAAAGCCTTCCATGTCGGCGATGAAGTTGGACAGCATTCTGAAGTTATAATTGCTCATGCCCTGGCCGTGGACGAAGAGGCTGCCTTCGTCGGAATTGTAGCCTATAATAAGGTCGACATCATTAAAATCGCCGCGCATATAAGCCTCGTAAGTGTCGCCGGTAATGACATATCCGTCGACAACGGGCCAGAATTTTTCATATTCGGTGCACATCTGCACGGCCTTTGCCGGTTTCTTGCGCATCTGCTTGAGGCTTGAACAACCGAGACGTTCCTGCAATTCACGCGCCTGTGCGTTGGCGTATTCCTTGGCCTGCGACGAACCGCAGACTACGTTCTTTACCGTACGGATAGGCAGGAAGTTGCCGCCGCTCTCGCATATGGCACGCTTGAAAAGGCCCTTGCACAAGGGCGAGGCGCACAGAATGCTCACGGATATTCCGCCGGCCGACTCGCCGCAAATTGTCACATTGTCGGGGTCGCCGCCAAATTTCGTTATATTATCGTGTATCCACCGCAAAGCCATGATCTGGTCGAGCAGGCCATAGTTGCCCGACACGCCATGCTCCGACTCTTTATCAGCGTCGGGATGAGCCATGAAACCGAAAGAACCGAGACGGTAGGCGATACTGCAGTACACTATGCCGTTGTCGACAAAGCTGTCCTGGGTACCGCTGTAAGTGCCGGTAAAGAAACCGCCGCCGTGGATATTGACAAAAACAGGACGGCGCTCGGTCGAGTCCTTTGCCGCCGTGGCCACACTAAGATAAAGACAGTCCTCGCTCACCGGCAACTGCTTGCCATCGTGAGAGGGAGCGTCGGGCTGCATGGGTCGGTCGCCCCAGTTCTTGGCTTTGTAAACGCCCTCCCAAGGAGCTTTCTTGACGGGAGCATGCCATCTGAGATCGCCCACCGGCGCTTCGGCATATGGAATCGCCTTGTAGAGAGCGTAGCCGTTGTGCAGCTCGCCTTCAATCTCGCCCTGCTCGCAGTTTGTCCGCAGGATCTGTGCGTTGAGGCCGGTGGCCGAAACAGCCAGAGCCAACATTATTGCAGAAATAGTTTTCATGTATTAGATTTGATTGATTTTGTCCGCCGCAAAATTAGTCGGAGAGAGCGATTAAACGTTTGTACATTCAATTATAATATTTGTCGCAGCGTTCAAATGATTTGACACAGCCGCCAAAAATTGCATCAAGCCCCACACATCGACCTCTGAGGACAAAATACCGGCCGATCTGAACGTCGCGTCTGTCGGCTTTAGTGTGTCGAGGAGGAGCGCCAAAGGTATTTAACGGCATATAAAAATCAACCTATAAGTTGCGCTTCCCGGAAAAACTCTGTAACTTTGCTCTCGGAGATTACAGACTATCGCGCTCATGAGTTAAGCCATTAAAAAGCTCGTAACCGGACCCGAGAACATACAACGCTTGAATTGCAAAAGCTCAACCGCTGCAAAGCGTTCCTTAAAGCCAACGGCGTTTTCGATCAGGAGAGTTTTGTTGAACTCACTAACGAATAATATTATGGCAAGCAAGACAATCAAATTTTTGGAGGAACATCAGAGTGATATTCCCTCTCGGTTTGCAAAAGAAGCCGCATGGCGAAAAGAAAATGTAGGTTGGTTTCGTTGGTCGCGTCAGCTTGCCGTTACCCTCATCGGTTATATGCAGGAGAATGGTCTTAAAAAAGCCGATCTCGCCGCTCGTCTCGACGTAAGCCCACAATATGTCAGCAAGTTACTGTCAGACACCGAAAACCTCAGTTTCAAGAGTATTGCCAATATTGAGGACAAACTCGGCATTGTCTGCTTCGCGATGGCATAAAGAGCCTGTCTATGCCATCGCAGTTCAACTTATATCTCGACACTCATATATCAACACCTATCACAACATGGGGCTATGGCAAAGTTTTTTAGAATAAATTATGTTGTTTAACATATAATTGCTAACTTTGCGGAAATTTTCGGGGAGGGCTTAGAGGCTTCCCCACAGGTGTAATTTTCAAGGTAGTTTCATGGATTTTATCAGCGATTTGCTCTTGCCCGGCAACATGAGTATAGCATCGACGCTTGTGCTCTACTCTTTTGTCATCGCATTGGGTATCTACATCGGCAAGATGCGCATCTTCGGCGTATCACTCGGTGTTACCTTCGTGCTGTTTGTCGGCATCCTGATGGGACACTTCGGCTATGTCGTGGATAACGACGTTCTCAAGTTCGTCAGGGAGTTCGGCCTTATTCTATTTATCTTCTCAATCGGTCTGCAGGTAGGCCCCGGCTTCTTCTCGTCGTTCAAGAAGGGCGGTATGCGTCTCAACTTCCTGGCAGTACTCGTGATCGCACTCAACGTAGCCATCGTGCTGGGTGTATATTTCTTAGGTAATATACACGACATCTCGGCGCTTGTAGGCGTTATGAGCGGCGCGGTAACCAACACCCCCGGTCTCGCCGCCGCACAGCAGGCAGTGAGCCAGATGACCGGCGGAGCCGAACAAGCCAATATAATGGCCTCGGGCTATGCCGCCGCCTATCCTCTCGGCGTTGTGGGCATCATCCTGTCGATGTTCATAATCAAATGGATATTCCATATCCACATCGACGACGAAATCAAACAGATAGAAACCGAACAGGAGGACTCGCATCTCAAGCCCTTCTTCATGACAGTGGAGCTTGTCAACAAACTTGTCAACGGCAAGACAATGCTGGAGCTTCACGATATCGTACAGACCAACTTCGTGGTGTCGCGTATCATGACCGCCGACGGCAATGTGGTGATACCCAAATCAAGCACTACGGTACAGTCGGGCGACAAACTCCGCATCGTCTGCTCAGCGCAGGACGCCGACCGCTTCAAGGCTGTTATCGGTCCCGAGGTAGAAATGGACTGGGAATCGACCCCGACACCCGTCTACTCACGCCGCATAGTCATTACCAAGAGCCAGTACAATGGTGTGGCACTTGGCTCACTGCGCCTCCACAACGGCTATCAGCTCAACTGCACACGTGTCAACCGCGCCGGCGTCGACCTCCTCGCATCGCCCAGCCTTCGTCTGCAGATGGGCGACCGCATGACCGTCGTTGGCAACCTTGAGGATATCGACCGTCTTGCCGACCGTCTCGGCAACTCGACCAAACGTCTCAACCAGCCTAACCTCATCACAATATTCGTCGGCATCATCCTCGGTATCATCCTCGGATCGATCAATATCGGCTTCGGCATGAAGCTCGGTCTCGCCGGCGGTCCTCTTGTAGTGGCCATCCTCCTGAGCCGCTTCGGCTATAAGGCCAAACTGGTAACCTATACCTCGACCTCGGCGTCGATGATGCTCCGCGAGCTCGGCATATGCCTCTTCCTGGCATCGGTGGGCATCGCCGCCGGCAAGGACTTCGCCCGTTCGGTATTCAACGAGACCGGCATGTGGTGGGTAATCTGGGGCTTTATCATCACTATAGTACCTCTCATCATCGTAGGCTGCATCGCCCGAGGCCACGACCGCATAAACCTGCTGTCGATCATGGGCCTTATGTCGGGCTCAAACACCGACCCTCCAGCACTGGCATACGCCAACAACTCTACGGGCAACGATCAGCCTGCGGTGGCCTACTCTACCGTATATCCTCTTACGATGTTCCTCCGTGTGGTAGCAGCCCAGGCACTCATCCTCTGCCTGTCATGACATAGAGTCTAAACCCTATCAAATATACAATAACATTACCCGGCCCTTCGGTTTCGACCCGATCGGCCGGGTAATGTTTTGCGTATTACGCGATAGTACAAACAGACATGCGACTCTGCCTCGCCTTCCTTTATCCGGAGACGAGGCAGAGCTGTATATAACATATATTAACTTTAAATTAACTAATATTAATATACAAATGTATACAACAAGAGGATTTTCGATTTAAATTTGCAACGTCAATCATTTCAAAAAGCAACGAACAACTAAACGACACGGATTTATTGTCATTTCTAAGGTAAAAAAGCTTACATATTTCCAAAGTACAAAACAACAAACAAAACAAAACAGGTTTTCGCAAATCTTAAAAAACTATTAACAACGAAAGAAACACTATTCCAGATTTAAACATTTCCATTTCCCGGTGGCCTCGACGTCGCCGAAGGCTGCGGCAGTAAGTTCTCCCTAACCCTTCACAGGGCAGGAAGAACTACAGGCCGACAGCGAAAGAGTCAATTCAATTTCCATCATCTCCGGTTGCGGCGAGCACACGTTCGCCACACTACACATTTTTCCAATTTCTAAGGTATGAAAAGATTATTTTCCTTACTCGTGTCGTTATTGGTCATCCTGTCAGTTGCAGCGCAGGGTTACCGCACGGTAACGGGCACCGTCGTCTTTGCCAACGACAAAGAGCCTTTGCCCGGTGCTTCAGTACTTCCACCCGACAGCAATCAAGGTGTCGTGACCGACGTCGACGGCAAGTTCACAATCCAGGTAAGCAAGGACGTGCATAAACTGCGCGTGTCGTATGTGGGTATGGTCACACGCGAGGTTGAGATCACGGCCAACCCGATGCTTATCGAGCTTTCCAACGCCGACAACGAGCTGTCGGAGGTCGTAGTAACCGCCCTCGGCATGAAGCGCGAGCGCAAAGGCCTGGGCTATGCCGTGCAGGATCTGTCGGCCGAAGACCTCAACACCGACGGCACGACATCGCTTGCCAGCGCGATGCAGGGCAAGCTTACGGGCGTTGATATCCGCCCGTCGTCGGGCGCTCCCGGCGCATCGGCCCAGATCGTCATCCGCGGCGCACGCTCATTCGACGGCAACAACCAGCCGCTCTATGTGGTAGACGGCATGCCTATCGAGAGCCGCCCCGACTACTCGACGGGCAACTCGGTAACGGGCGCCAATATCGCCGACCGCTCGATCGACATCAACCCCGAGGACATCGAGAGCATCAACGTGCTCAAAGGCCAGGCCGCATCGGCACTCTACGGTATCCGCGCATCGAACGGTGTGATCGTAATTACCACCAAACGCGGCAAGTTCAACTCAAACCGTCCTGTAGTGACCCTGTCGACAAATATCTCGGCCGAACGACTCTCGCGCAAATTCGAACGCCAGACCGAATATGCCCAGGGCAACTACATGGGTGCGTACAGCCCGACGTCGTCGATGACCTGGGGCCCGAAAATCTCCGAGCTGCCCAACGACGCCAAGTACGGCGGCAACAGCCAGGGGCATCCGGGGATGTACTACAATCCCAAACGCGAGGCAGCCGGCCTCGACGGCTGGACAAGCCCGACGATCTACGATAATGTGGGCGACTTCTTCGGCACAGGCTTTACGGAAAACACCAACTTCAACGTGAGCCAGCGTACCGACAGAGCCAATTATTCGTTCAGCCTCAACAACTCGTACCAGAAAGGCATCATCCCCTCCACGGGCATGAACCGCTGGAGCGCACGCGGTCTGGTGGACTGGACCATAGACAAGGAATGGAGCCTCGGATTCACAGGCAACTATAACTCGACCAAGATCACATCGGCTCCCGGCGCCAACAACGGTATCGTCAATGTAGTGTTCTCCGCTCCCGCCGAGTATGACCTCAAAGGCATACCGTCGCACGCCCCCGGCGACCCGACCTCGCAGATCTCCTTCCGCTCGACTTCGTTCAACAACCCGTACTGGTGGGCCGACAACAACGAGTATCTGCAGCATACCAACCGCTTCTTCGGCAACTCTTATGTAGAGTACAAACCGAACCTGGGCAACGAGAACATACGCCTGTGGTTCCGTGAGCAGGCCGGCATCGACATGTACACCTCCAACTATTCCGACGTGGATGAAGTAGGCTCGGGCGGCAACACGGGAGGCTCGATAGAGAACTACGGCGTGTCTCGCAATATCTTCAACAACCTCTTCACGGCCAACCTTGCGGCAGAATGGGGCGACTATAAGTTCGACGCCATGCTCGGCAACGAAATCAACCAGGACAACGCACGCAACTGGGATTACATCGGCCAGAACTTCAACTTCTACGGCATGCCGACAATCGGCAACGCCACCAGCTTCCAGAGCAGCGAATACAATCGCCAGAGCCGTACGGTGGGTTTCTTCGGCAGCGTCGGACTGTCGTGGAGGGATATACTCTTCCTTACCGTAACCGGGCGCAACGACTATGTGTCGACTATGCCGAGCAAGAACAGGTCGTTCTTCTATCCGTCAGTATCGCTGGGCTGGATATTCACAGAACTTCCGGCGCTGAGGGGCAACAGCATCCTCTCGTTCGGCAAGCTCCGTGCCAGCTACGCACAGGTGGGCCAGGCCGGCAGCTACTATGAGAATTACTACTACACTCCGGCATACGTCAGCGGCATGTACACCTACAGTCCCGTGACATATCCCATCAAGGGCGTATCGGCCTACATCCCCTACTATTCGCTCTACGACCCCAACCTGAAGCCGCAGAACACGGAGAACTTCGAGGTCGGCGCCGATTTCAGATTCTTCAACAACCGCCTGCGCGTGGAGTACACATTCTCTTACCAGAATGTTACCGACCAGATATTCGCAGTGCCTACAGCCGGATCGACCGGATATCAGTACAAGATCACAAACGCCGGCAAGATGCGGACAGTATCGCATGAGCTCGGCCTCAACTACACCATCCTCGACGACCGCGACTACGACATGAGCATCGGCATCAACTTTACCAAGGTCAACAACAAGGTAGTAGAACTTGCCGAGGGCGTAGAGTCGATCATGCTCGGCGGCTTCGTAGAGCCTCAGGTAAGGGCACAGGCCGGCAACACCTATCCCAACATCTACGGCGTCGCATTTCAGCGCGACGAGGCTACGGGCAAGATCCTTACCCTCGACGGCCTGCCCATGGGAACGGCCGACAGCCAGGACCTCGGCAACTGCTCTCCCGACTTCGTGACCGGCATCAACTTCGGGGGCCGCTACCGCAGAGTAAGCCTCAGCACCACATGGAGCTGGCAGAAAGGCGGAAAGATGTACCACGGCACCAACATGGTGCTCAACTACTTCGGCGCCACCAAGGAATCACTGCCCTACCATGAGGGCAACATGGTGTTCGACGGCATCGACGTCGTTACGGGCAAGCCCAACACCGTGGAAGTGAGCCGTCAGGATTTCTACCAGACCTATTACGATGTGACCGAGAGCGGCATCTACGACACCAGCTTCCTCAAACTGCGCGACGTGACCCTGACCTATCAGCTGCCGAAGATATGGAAGTTCGACATCCAGGTGTTCGGCTTCGCACGCAACGTACTCCTGTGGGCGAAACTGCCTAACTTCGATCCCGAAGCCTCGCAGGGCAACGGCAACATGGGCGGCTATTTCGAGCGCTTCTCCATCCCCAACACATCGTCGTACGGCGGTGGCGTGAAATTCACATTCTAAATGTCTGTCTACACATTTAATACAACGAAGAATATGTTGAAGAAATTATTATATATCACACTCCTCGGCGCCGTAGCAAGCTCCTGCTCCGACGGCATAATGGACAAGATCAACAGAGATGAGGCCAATCCTCCTGCCACGGCAGTCAATGCCAAGTTCCAGGTAACCGACGCGGTCGTCGCTACGGCCTACAGCGGCTGGGGCAGTGCCTACGCATGGTATGTGAGCTCGTTTACCGAGCAGACATTCGGCACCGGCAACAACCAGGCCATGAAGGCGGAGCTGCGCCAGCGCACCGAGACCGCCGCAAGCACAACCTACAACAACGAGTGGAACGGCCTCTACGGCAACCTACTTAACATCAAGCAGATAATCGAGAAGACCGCCGAGGGCGGCCTCAACGGCGGCCAGAAAGACATAGAAGGTATCGGCCAGGTGCTCTGGGTGCTCAATTACGAGCTTCTTACCGACGTACACGGCGATATCCCCTACAGCGAGGCACTGGCATCGTCGCAGCCCAAGCTCGACGCGCAGAAAGATATCTATGCCGACCTGATGACACGTATCGATGCGGCCATCGCAGCCCTTAAAGCCGCCGCGGATGCCGGCGAGAACAACACCGGGGCACAGGATCTGCTCTACGGCGGCGATCCGGGCAAATGGCTCGGTCTCGCACACGCAGTCAAGGCACGCCTGCTGCTCAACCAAGGTTTCCGCGACAACACGGCCTACGGCAAGGCTATCGCCGAAGCCGAGGCCGCCGTGAGCGCAGGCTTCGAGGGCGCGGAACTGAGCATCTTCAACGGCGTGGACTGCGACAACTCATGGGCGGCCTACAACTGGAGCCGCGCCTATACGGGCGCCAACGGCACCGTAGTGGATCTCTTTACCGAGCGTAACGATCCTCGCGTGGAGGTCTATGCAGTAGACATGTTCGGCAGCGGCACGGCCTATGCACCGGCCGGCAACGAGGCCCTTGCCAAGTCGACAGAGACCGTGGGCTATCCCATGTGGCTCGACAATGGCGCCGCCACGCTGCATATCTTCAGCAAATCGGAGATCTACTTCATCCTGGCGGAATGCAAGGCCCGTACGGGCGGCGATGCCACAGCCGATTTCACAGCAGCCGTGACAGCATCGTTCGAAGACTACTCCAAGGCCGCCGAGGCCGATATCGATGCGGAAGGCTATGTAGAGTCGCTCGGCACACCCACGCTGAAAGAGATCATGACACAGAAATATCTCGCCCAGGCTCGCGACGAACAGATACAGACCTACAACGATATCCGCCGCTGCAAGGCCCAGAAGGAGGAGTTCGTCACACTCCGCAATCCGCAGAACACCCAGAGCGGCCTCAACCAGTGGCCTCTCCGCCTCCCCTACGGCAACAGCGACGTAGTGTCGAACCCCAACGTGGCCAAGGCATTCGGCACAGGCAACGAGGCCGGCGCATACCTCTTTACGGAGAATGTATGGCTCTTCGGAGGCACACGATAGAAAGATTCACTTCCAATAGATAGATCTTAAGCCTGAAAGGGGCGCGCCGACGATGGCACGCCCCTTTCTCTTGCCGTAAAGGCGGTATGTCAGGGCTTCTTGGGCTGTTTGTTGAAGCGCCACTGGACGTGGAAAAGGACGTAGCGCGGTATGACATTGCGCACAGTCTCGGTACGTGCCTGCGCATTGATGGCGTATGTGATGTTGTTGAGCTGCTGCAAGAGGTCGTAGGCGTCGACAACAAAAGTAAGCTGTCCTTTGAGTATGGATTTGCTCAGACGGGCATTCCATATCAGGTCGGTGGTGTTGAGCCTCGAATCGAGGAATCCGCGGCGAGTATACATAGTCATGTCTGTAGAAACACTCCAGTTGTAGGGGAAAGCAAGGACTGCCGACGCGCCATAATTGCATGTCCACGATGTAAAGTCGGTAAATCCTCTATCAGAGCTTTCATAGCGGTTGACCCTGGCATCACCAAAGGCAGTGAACCTATGCTTGCCTATCTGCCAGTTGAGAGTAAGCCTTTCGGCGGCTGTAAAGCTGTTGACAATATTCTTGGGAGGGGTGGTATCGAATGAAACATTATCGGTATAAGAGCCAACCAGATCGACGCTTCGTACATAAATACCGCGTGTATTGGTAGTAAGATTGAATCGCTTGCCTCTGCCGAACGGAAAGAAAAATTCATAGGACACATTGCCGTCCATATTGCCGTTTACATTATACGTCTTGAATATCCTTTCGCCACTGATAGTATTGTAGAAATAAGCACGGGCCTGAGCATTCTGAACTGCATTATATTCAGCGACTATAGTATGCTTGAATTTCTTGCGAGTAGTGCGGTTTGCGACAAATTTTGCCTTATAGTAGTACGACGGCGACAGATTCTCATTTCCTAAAAATCGATTAAGAGGATCGGTAACCGGAAGCGTTACCATGTTGATCATCGAGGGCGATGATGAATTAAAGTCAAAATTGATATCATATTGCCACTTATCTCGGTTATAAGTAATAAAATTGAGATAAACATACGCCGTCGGCAACCAGTCAGTTCGATCGATCATCGACTCTCCACCTCCATGACGGTAATTAAAACTACGGTGCGAAGCCTTGACATTGGCTCCGGCCATGGCAAGGAAGCCATAATCCGCATTTATATCAAAAAGGACTGAATGACCCGGAGCTATGCCGATAGTATGATCATACACCTGTTCGTTCGAGCCATAGCTCTTGTCGAGATCGAGCAAAGGCAACATCTGAGTCATCGACGGCAGGACACCAAGCGGATAATCCTCCGGAGAATAACCAGTCAACTGATCAAGACGCGACATCTCGGACGTACGGGTCTGTGCCCTATGGTGAAATTCATACCATATCGGCAGACGGAACATGTGGTAGGTAAAAAACTTGGTCAAACCGCCGCGTAACGATATATCGAGTGTATGATCCGGGTAATTTTTAAAATATTGATATTCCTGACTTACCGGGGTGGCATCGGTTCCGATATTCTGCATATAGCGGTTAAACCGATCGAATTCAGTATTATCATAAGAACCGAAACCATAAAACGAAAGCATATTTTGGCGAGGCAGACGTATGTCGGAGTTCAAGGTCAGACTGCCATTATAGGCATGTCCTCTGTCGAGCCACTCCCTCATGTCTCGGTTGAGCAATAGAGAGACCATGTCGGGATGCGCATCATAAATCTGCTCAATACGACTTTGAGAAATATCGGCAATGCGCTCGTGGAATGTCGCGCTTACCGAGTTGCCCAGGTCGTCATTGTGTCGGTAGCCAAACTTTGGTGTGACAGTGAGGTTGGCCTTGCTGCCCAATTTGGCAAATGCCGTATGCGATGTATTGACATGCAGCGACTTGCTTCTCGAATTCCGCCAGGAATAATCGAAGGTATTGCCATCGGACAAGAAGTTTTCCCTGCTGACAGCGTTATTATTTTTCTCGCTGAGATGGAGAATATCCACACTTCCCTTCAGCTCCCATATATCGTCTCGTCCTTTTGCCAGATAGGTAAGACCGCCGGTTTGTCGTTCCGATTCGCCATCGCCCATCTGCTCGCGCGACCAAGAGCCGCTACCCGACTCCGGGATTGATCCGTCACTCAGGTTATTAGCTGCGCCGAAAAGAGTCATACTCACATTATCCGAGAACCACATCCCGAAGATCTTACCAAGATATCGGTCGTGTGTGCCGTAGCCACCCTCGGCATTAACAATCCATCCGATAGAGTACTGGCGCTTGAGGCGCACATCCATCACATGTGCCTTATCGCCCGTATCAATACCCATAAGTTCATTCCTTCGGCCGGCCTTGTCGTAGACTGCTATATCTTTTACCGTATAGGCTCCCAGATTCTTCAGCATAAGTTCGTTTTTACCGTTGAAAAGATCCTTGCCATTGAGCAGAAGATTATCCACACGACGACCATTGCAATATATCACACCATTGGATTGCAACTCTACTCCCGGCATCTGACGCAAAAGGACATCAAGAGTAGAGCCCTCAGCCGTTACGAAAGCATCGGCATTGTATATCAATGTATCTCCTTTATGATAAAACATCACTTTCGACGCCGTAACGGTCAGCTCTTTTAGCTGATTTCTGCTGCGTCGGCCAAGATATACAGGCGGTAGGACATGTGGGCTCGACATGCCCTCCTTGCGTTGAAGCATAACCCATTCGGCATCATATTCATCGCTTTCTACCGACCGTTGCCTTCCGTTTTCTTCAATTATCTTGCTACCGACAATCTCTACCATATATGAATTGCTGGATTTACTGTCGAGCAACACTTCAATTTCCCCTCCCGTCTCTTTTATTCCGTAGACATTGCTTACGTAGACTGTAGACGTATCAGATACAAGATAGAGTTTGCCTTGACTATTTATAGCATGTCGAGTAACAGCATCCTTAACAGGAATCTTAAATACAAACTGGGCAGACAAAGAAAAAGACAGCATTAAAAAAATACTGCCAAAAAATAAAAATTTTTTCATAAGATGATTATGGATATTATTAGGAACAGATCCGTACAGTCTCAAACTGTACTTTTACTGATCCTTACTGCGTCGTTTCAGATATACGGTCGGGAGTGTATAAGGAAATGACATATCATCCTTTCGCTGGATGAAAACACTCTCCGCTTCATATTCGTCCGAATCAACCCACCGCAGTCCATTCTCCGTTTCAATTAATTGAGTTCCACCAACCTCTATTCTAAACTTGTTATTGCATTTATCGTCAATCCTTACCTCAAGTATTCCTCCGAATTCTTCCATACAGAAAACATTGTTACCGGTATGGGCGTCGGCCGTATCTGTCACAAGATAGATTTTCCCTTTAGCATTGATCGCCTGTTTAGTAACTGCATCCTTAACAGGAATATTAAAAAGGACAAACTGAGCAGAGACAGTAAAAGAAAGCATCAGAAATACTCCGATCAAAAATAAAATTCTTTTCATGGGGGTTAGATTATGGACATTCTTCCTTAGATAAATTTATGCAAAATAACTAATTAATTTGGGACAGAGCAAGCAATCCCACTATAAATTAATCTTTATTAACACTACAATACAGAACGGGGCAAACAATTTTGATAAATCAGGTGTTTTTTTCTGTATAACTCTAAATATCTTAGATATGACAAATGAATTAATTTTTAAAATAGTTCCAGTATCAGATACTGAGGCTAAGAACGTCGTGATGTCTCGTTCAATCATACAAGACGGAAGTGGTTGCAAGGTAATTGCGCAATGCGCCAACGGCACTCCAATATCTTGTACAAGTAATACTCCTTATACTTGCCAAGAAGTATACAAAAACGTCAATAATAGTGGCACCCTCGAACTCATCGGTATCCGCTGTGGCGATATATTAGTCCATTGTGACGATAACAATATCGGATCAGGTTCCGGTAGTGGAAGCGGAAGTGGAAGCGGAAGTGGAAGCGGAAGCGCCCCATATCAGACTACCGATGAAGATATCCTCTGACAGAGTATCGCCTTCAAACTCTATAAAGAAGGGCCTTTATGATTAATTGGCCCTTCTTTAATTTATCTTACTTTATGCTTATCCTTCAGTTATGCTTGATTTCTATAAATTACTATTCGATAAACTCCATGTAAATTATTGTCAATCCTGGCTAACAGAACGCCTTAAGGAATTACCTTATATGAATTCGTTGTTTGGCGTTAAAACAATCTTATCGATTTACGGCATTGATAGTTCTTGTGTTCGGCTTCCCCAAAAGGATGAGTTACACCTTGTCAATATACCATGTATAGCACTTTTTGATGATAATTTTGTTATTATAGAGTCTATCACAAATGATAAAGTTAAGTTCTCAGCCCCCAAAATAGGATCTGTTGAAATATCAAGTGAGAGCTTTGCTGCAAAATGGAATGGTTATATTATTTTAATCTATAAAAAAACCTCATCCGGAGAACCCGACTATAGAGAGCATTTAAAAGACGAACGTTTGTCAAAAGCTAAAGCCTCCACCTTTTGGCTTGCTATAGGCGCGATAGCTGTCATAATCCTATGCCAAAACCAACTACATTACCAATGGCAATGGTGGGCTTTATCAATTACCAATGTGGCAGGCTGTTGTGTATCATACCTTTTACTCAAGAAGCAACTGCATATCCCGACTCAGATTGGAGACAAACTATGTGGTCTTGTCCATAATAGCCATTGTGAAGATGTAACAAATTCTGATGGTGCTACAATTATGGGCTTGGTAAAATTAAGTGAAATCGGAACTGCATTTTTCTTTGTCAATTTGGCAGGATTATTTATTGTTCCTGAGTATATATTCTTTTTTGCCTTAGCCGGAGTTGCTGTTCTCCCGTTCTCGTTTTGGAGTATATGGTATCAAAAATATAAAGTCAGAAGTTGGTGCGTGATGTGTCTGATGATTTTAGGATTAATGTGGCTTCAAACTGCCATATATCTCGCCGGCGGTTATTTCCATCCCGAAAATGCTCATTGGTGGATGGCTATAATTTTATCTTCTGTTTACTGTCTCGCAGCACTTTCGATCAACAAAATTATGACAGTGCTTGAAAAGAAACAACAAGGTGAACAATGGCATGCAAAATACAATCTGCTTAAAAGTGATGATAAAGTTGTTTCGGCAATTGAGAATGAAGCACCAACTTTTAAAACTACAGACGAGGAATGTTCGGAAATGCTATTTGGCGACCCTGAGGCGCCTATCGAAATCACCGTATTCAGTAATCCATACTGTAGTCCCTGTGCCAAGCTACATAATCAGATAAAAAATCTGCCGGGTAAGAATGTAAAGATAAGATATATTCTTACATATTTTACAGATGACCTAAGTGCTGTCAATAGAATGTTGATTGCATCTTATCAACAACTCGGCTCCGAAACGACTTGGGATATCATGACCAAATGGTACGACAACGGGAAAACAGAAGGAATCCACTTCTTTGACTCTTATAAATTAAAGGATAACACAGAATCCGTTAAAAAGGAATTTCAGAAACAAAAGGATTGGCGTAACGAAAACATTCTTAATGGCACTCCTACTATAATAATAAACAGCAAAGAGATAGTAGCTCCGTACTCTGTACAGGATTACATTTATATACCGAATAAATTTAAATGAGATGATCAACCTATTCTTCTTCGATGAATATAATAGTTCCATCCAAAATGGCATTGGAACTTATAGAGACATATTATTACCTGCTTTGGGCGAAATTAACTCCCTTTCGGTAACTTTGATTTCTTTGAATTCCTTTACATCTAAAGACAGCGAGAGCGAGCGTAGTTTTGGACATGAAATAGCGTTACCATACATCCATGACGGCGATTGGCGTGGCCATGGAGCAGAAATTTGCGATATGCTCAAGAAGTACATCACAGATAGCCCATGTAATATCTTTATGCTCAATCATTCTCCTGCAGCCGATTTCATAAAGAATCTAAAGGAAAATTATCCTAAGTCAAAGTTAATATTCACTGTCCATGATCAAGGATGGTGCGCCGCATTGTTAGGTAGCCGATCACTCCTTGAAGAAATAATTCTTAAAGATAAAAGGCCGGAAAAGGTTTCTGAAAACACATTTAATAACATTAAAATCTATCATAAGTCTGAGTTAGACATTTATAATCTTGTCGATAAAGTTATTAGCATTTCTCCTTTCATGGATAATGTAATGAAAGACATATACCAAATTTCGACAGATAAAAGAGTGATGATTTATAACGGTTTTACGCCTTTCAAGACCAAAAAGATACGACAGGCGACAGCTCGGCGCCTACTTGGATTCGGGGCTGATGAAGAATTGCTTATTTTCGCCGGTCGTCCTGTGCGTCATAAAGGAGTTGCACCCCTCATTATGGCCGTATCTGAATTACGTCGTACACGCCCTAATCTTCGTTGTATAATGTGTGGTAATATGCAGACATTTGCCAATTACGACAATCTGATTCGCCCTCAAGCATCTGCTTTTGTTTTTACAGGGCAAGTTCCACGAGATGAACTCCCCTTATGGTATGCAGCTGCGGATGTAGGGGTAATGCCTTCATATAGTGAGCCTTTCGGCTATTCTGCAATTGAAATGGCCGATCGGGGTCTTCCTATTGTTGTTTCTGATGGTTCAGCATTGGGGGACATATACCATGACAACGAAAATGCTTTTGTTGCTCCCATCGGTACAGATGTTACAAAACGCGCCCTATATGCACAATCCATCAAAGAGGCTATAACGAGAGCCCTTGATAGCTCATCTTATATCAGACGGCGCTTGTACCGAAAAAACAAAGAATACATCAATACACGTTACTCAGCCGCCGCGATGTGCGACAGCTATTTAGGTGTGTTTCAATCTTTAATGTGAGCCCGGGGATTTTATTCGGCCGCCGTGATATGCGTGTTCTATGCGAGGCAGGCATCGAGGTGCGCCGTGATAGCCTCGCGGTCGAGATTCTGACCGATAAATACGAGCTTGATCATACGGTCGCCGTACTCGGGATCCCAGTCGCGTGCAAGTCCGGGCTCGTTCTGCATAAACTGAACAAGCTCGTCCTCGGGGGCGCTGGCAAACCAGAATCCGGCTTCGGTAAGCTTTTTCTGGACTCCGGCCTGCTCGAAGAGGAAGGACATGTCGGGGTTGTGCTTGAAGTACAGCACGCCTTTGGCGCGGATGACGTTAGAGGGCCAATGACGGTTGATGAAGAAGTCGAATTTGTTGATGTCGAATCCTTTGCGGCGATAGTACACGAAGGTCTGTATACCGTATTCCTCAGCCTCGCCCTCGTCGTGATGATGGTGGTGTTCGTGGCCGTGATGCTCTTCGTGGTCGTGGCGGTGGTCATGATCATGGTCGTGATGATGCCCACGCGCTTCGGCCTCCTGCTCGTCGGTAGGTGCTTTTTCGATCTCATGCACCCAGGCTGCCGATGTGGCCACGTCCTCGAAGTCGAAAAGGCCGGTGTTGAGCAGCTCGGCAAGGTCGACATCGCAATAGTCGCACTCTATGATACGGGCTTTGGGCTGTATGGCGCGTATGATGGCTCGTATACGGCCGGCCTCTTCGGGTGTGACTTCGGATATCTTGTTGAGCAGTATGATATTGCAGAACTCGATCTGCTCGATTATGAGATTTTCGATGTCCTCTTCATCGATCTTCTTGGAAGTGAGAGCTTCGCCACAGGCAAACTCGCTCTTCATTCTGAGGGCATCCACGACAGTGGCTATGCAGTCGAGGGCCGGGACGCCGTTGCGGTTGTACTTGGCTTCGAGCGAGGGTATCGAGCAGATTGTCTGCGCGATAGGGGCCGGCTCGCATATGCCGCTGGCTTCAATGACGATATAATCGAACTTACGGGCCGACACAATCTCCGAGAGTTGCTCGATAAGATCCATCTTGAGGGTGCAGCAGATGCAGCCGTTCTGCAGGGCGACGAGATCGCCGGAGTCCTTGCCGCCGACTATACCACCCTTCTGAATAAGTGACGCATCGATATTGACTTCGCCTATATCATTGACTATGACGGCAAAACGGATGCCGCGTTCGTTTGTCAGTATACGGTTGAGTAATGTTGTCTTGCCGCTGCCAAGATAGCCCGTCAGCAGCAAAACGGGAATGTCGTGTTTCATAAGTATGATACTTAAATATTACAATACAAAGTTATAAAATTTTGTCGGATAAGGGAACAATATTTCATGCCTGATTGTTTTTCATACACTGACAAACATAAACCATTAACGTCATGGCTACTACTAAACATAAAAAAAGCATCAAAGGAACCCAGACAGAAAAGAATCTGGTAATATCGTACATGGCAGAATCGGCAGCATACAGCCGCTACATGTTCTATGCCACACTGGCAACAAAGGAAGAGTATCATCCCATAGCAGAAGTGTTTACGGAGACAGCCAACAACGAGCTCCGTCACGCCAAGGTATATTTCAAGTTCCTCGAAGGAGGCACTCTGCCTGTAGACCTTAATGTAGACGCAGGAGTGATAGGCACAACGAGCGAGAACCTCGGCATTGCCGCTGCCGAAGAAATCGCCGAAGGCCGCGACATGTATCTGGCTTTTGCAAAGACAGCCGACAAGGAGGGCTTTGCCGAGATTGCAGAGCACTTCCGCGCTATCGCCACTATCGAGGAACGCCACCATGAGAGATTCCTTCACTACAAGGAGCAGGTAGATGCCGGCACTGTATGGAAACGCGACAAACCTATCGTATGGAAATGTCTTGTATGCGGTTATGAGTACACAGGCAAGGAGCCACCGAAAGTATGCCCGGCCTGCGACCACCCATACCAGCACTACATGGGCATGGACTATGACTGAAAAGTCATGGGCGACCGATAGGGTATAGACAACGGCCAATATTTCATAAATCGATAAGTTTCGGCGAGATTGCAGGATGAAATGCAAGCTCGCCGTTTTTGCGTTAAGAATATTTAACACAGAAAGCCGATTGCGGAACGAAATAAGCCGCAAATAATGCAGTTAAAATATAGAAATTTACTATCTTTGCGCACTTTTAAACTCGACAAACAACAACACAGATATGTACTGGACACTTGAACTGGCCTCGAAGCTCGAAGACGCACCCTGGCCCGCAACAAAAGACGAACTCATAGACTACGCAATGCGTAGCGGCGCCCCGATGGAAGTAATCGAAAACCTCCAGGAGATCGAAGACGAGGGCGACACCTACGAATCAATCGAAGACATCTGGCCCGACTACCCCTCGAAAGAGGACTTCCTCTTCAACGAGGACGAGTATTAAGACTCAAATTTACACGCAACATACTGATTACCAGCCATATAAGCAATTAGAATTTGTTTGTATGGCTGGTGTTTTATGGTCTAAAATAGCCGAATTTG
>JAGAUV010000040.1 GCA_017620635.1 Muribaculaceae bacterium
CATCGACACCCAGATATGGCTCACGCCGTTTCGATGCCGACCACGGCGACCGCGTGCCCGACGACTGGGAGAAACTCTACGAGAGTTTCAACCGCCGCCGCGACGACGCCTTTGCCACTGTCGAGGTGCCCGAGGAAACAGACGACAGCATCTTCGCCCCCGACGAAATAGAGAAGGAAGCCGCCACATGCTTCCAGCTACAGGGCCGCTACATAGTGGCCGCGTCGCCAAACGGCATCATGCTCATAGCGCAGCACAGGGCGCACGTCCGCATACTATTCGAGAGATATATGGCCCAGCTTGCCCAGGGCGACATACCTTCGCAGCAAGTGCTCTTCGCCGAAGACTTCGAACTATCGCCGGCACAGAATGCCACACTCCTGGCCAACATGCAGCACTTCACCGACCTCGGCTTCGCACTGAGCGACAACGGCAAGCTGCGTTGGAGCGTGACGGCCATCCCGGCCCCGCTGTCGGGTGTAAGCCCTGTCGAGGCTATCCTGACAGTACTCGACCGCCTCGCCCAGGAAGGCGACTCCGACCCGGCGGCATTCAAGGCACCCCTGGCACTCGCAATGGCGCGTGCCGGGGCCGTGAAGTCGCACCAGCCGCTGTCGCAGGTCGACATGGATGCCATCATAGCCGACCTGTTCCGCTGTAGCGAACCCGACTATACCCCCGACGGGCTACCCGTGCTGTCGCTCATATCAAACGACGAGATTTCTACACGCTTCGAAATCTGACACCATGCGCCCGATATTGCTGCTGATGCTCCTGCTCATGGCCTTGCCGTCGACTGCAATCGACAGCGACAAGGTCGATGCCGCATTGCGCGACCTCGACCAGTCCTTGTCAAAACGGCAACTGTACTGTTCTAAGCGGCAGCACTATATCGACAGCCTCACCGTGCTCTACAATGCCGACCGCGACCGTCAGGAACTGCTCATGCAAATCGGCCGTGCCTACACCGGCTTCGACAACGACTCGGCCCTGACTTATTTCCGACGAGGCACACAGCTACCATCACCGCAAAATCTGCCTTACAAATGGGAGCTGGCATCACTGCTACCATTAGGAGGCTTCTTCGAAACCGCAGTATCGACCTTCGATTCAATTGATGTCAGCACCATACCCGACTCGTTATTAGCATCATACTACGACGCAGGGCGGCAGATGCACAGCTACATAGCGGCCTTCTTCAGGTCGTACCCCGACGTGTCGCGCCCTCACGAACAGGCGGCCCTCGACATGCAGGCCCGACTTTTGCTCACATTGCCCAAGGACAGCCCCGAATACCGCTTCAACGAAGCCGAGTACCACTTTCTGAATGGCCGCACCGAACTTGCGCGCGTCCTCTTGGGCGAAGTACTCGAAAGCTCACACCCCCACGACAAATTGCGGGCACGCGCCGCGCACCACCTATCGTCAATAGCGAAAAACGACTCCGACACCGAGGCATACACCTACTATCTGGCAGTGTCGGCAAATGCCGACGTAATGTCGGCTACGCGCGAGGTAGCCTCGCTACAGGAACTCGGCACCACCGTCTACGCCGCAGGCGACATAGCAAGGGCGCACACATACCTGTCGTCGGCCCTCGAAAATGCGGTAGAGTGTGGCGCGCCCCTGCGAATGATAGAGACCTCGCGTTCGCTGCCTATCATCGAGAGGGCACACAGTGCCAACCTCGCAGCAAACAGGCGTACTATCTATTATATTATAGGTGCAATGTCGGTGCTGATGCTTGTGCTTATAACGGTGCTGCTCGTCCTTCGCCACGAGATGCACCGCATGGCCGCGCTGCAAGAGAACCTGCGCACCGCAAACACCGCCAAGGAAGTATATATCAGCCAGTTCTTGCAGCTTTGCTCGATATATATGGACAAGCTCAACCAGTTCTGCAAAATCGCCACGCGCAAGCTCGCCGCCGGACAGGCCGACGAACTATACCGCATGACCCGTTCCGGCAAATTTGTCGAGGAGCAGAGCCGCGACTTCTACGAGGTTTTCGACAACGCCTTCCTGCACATCTACCCCGGCTTCGTGAGCCAGGTCAACGCCCTGCTGCGCCCCGACGCGCAGATTACCCTTGCCGCCGGCGAGATGCTCAACACCGACCTGCGCATCCTCGCCTTCATGCGCCTCGGCATCGAAGAAAGCGCGCGAATAGCCCAAATCCTCAATTACTCGCTCAACACCATCTACTCATACCGTAACCGCCTCAAGGCCCGCGCCATAAACCGCGACACATTCGAGGACGACATAATGAAAATCGACTCCATCGGCTAATACAATCGCTAATAGTCACAATTATTTGTCCAAATTAGCCTTATTACCATAGCACATGACAATTTTGCTCATTCAGCCCAATGTGCGCATACATAGGCATATACGTAAATTCAGAGACAATGTCACGTTAAATTTTATTGAACGGATTGCTTTTTCAACTGTCAATAAATCAAAAAGATATAGGAAAGGCGCGGACTTCCTTGTTAATAGAGTGTATAAAAATCCAGGAAATCTCACGCCTTATGGATACTCTATTAACAATTCTGAGACCGGTTTGTCAGAGCGGAATGAACCTTTCGCTGAAAAAATGTCTCATCTCGATTCTTCAGGCCATGATAATATCGTGGTCGGTCAACATCCTCAAACTTGCTTCCGAATATGCCTCCCGTGCCAGTGTGGCCTCGGTGGTAAGGCGTATTGAACGATTTTTGCTGCGCGGACTGATAAGGCAGCAAGAGGCGGCACGCGGCATACTCGCCGCCCTGCCGGCAAACGGCCGGTTCATACTGAGCATGGACGGCACATCGTGGCGGCTTGGCAAATTCAAGTACTATGTTCTTGCCGTTGGAATCTGTTTCAACGGGATTTCGCTTCCGATATGCTTCACTTTCCTTCCGGGACACGACATCACCAGTTTCGTCGAAGAAATCGAGATAATGGAGAGGGTGGTCTCGCTGATTGGGCGTGAGAGGATAGAGTGCCTGCTGGCCGACCGCGAGTTCGGCAACTCCAACTTTATCAAATGGTTGCAGATAAACAATATACGCCACTGCCTTAGGCTGCGTGAGAATCTGTATCTGAGAAAGGAAGGCCAGAAAAAGGGACGTAAGCTCCGCGAGGTGCTCTCATCGCTGAGACCCGGTGAGTCAGTCGTGCTGAGGGATGTGTGGCTGACGCGCAAGAACACAAGGGTACGGATTTATGCCACCCGCCGGACAGGCCGCAACGGAGAGGAATCGCTCATCATCCTCGCATCTCCATTGGAATGTGACTACACCGAGGCTCTATACCGTAAACGATGGACCTTGGAGACCGCCTTCCGAGCAATGAAGTCTGCCGGGTTCAACATGGAGGACACACATCTCGGAGAAAGGCGTTTCGAGAACATGCTCGTCCTGTTGATGATTGCATTCGCCGCCGTATTCATAGACGGCCTTCTCAAAATCGAGTCATTGCCTATTCCGATGATGAAAAGCAGGAATGTACAGCGCATGAGTATTTTCCGATATGGCTACGTC
>JAGAUV010000041.1 GCA_017620635.1 Muribaculaceae bacterium
AGCAACAACAGCAGCAACCGATGACTCAATCGGCCCAGCAGATTCTCCAGTCAATGCAGAACAAAGAGAATCAGACCCGTAAGAAAGTTAAAGAAGAGGAAGAACCGGCCGGCGGTCGTTCTCAGACCGACAAACCCTGGTAGCATTTATTCTAAACGACATGCAACGTTTCATTCTATACTTAATACTACTCCTGACTGTAATACCGGCAAATGCAGCGGCCGACTTCCAGCTCATACCGCCGCGCAATGTTGTCGAAGGCCGTAACTTTGCCATTACCTTCCGTCTGTCGAACGGCAAAGCAAACCCTCCGGCCGCGCCCGAGCTTGAAGGTTGCAGGCTGCTTTACGGCCCTTCGACATCGACAATGCAAAGTACCGAGATCATCAACGGGCATATGACATCGTCGTCGTCGATCGATTACACATTCACTTACCGTGCCGACAAGGCCGGCGATGTGCAGGTGCCTGCCGTATCTGTAAGTTGCGAAGGACGCACACTCACTTCAGCGGCAAGTTCATTCAAGATCCTGCCGCCCGACAGCAACGCCCAACCGATGCAGGGTGCGGCCGGCGGAGGCGCACAAGGCAATGTACAGGCCGACGACCCGACCACACAGACTCCCGGCCGCATATCCGCCGACGACCTGATTGTACGTGTTTCATTCTCGAAATCAAATGTCTACGAGCAGGAGCCGGTAGTGGCGACTATCAAAGTATACACCAAATTCGACATATCGTCGTTTATGGTTACCACCCAGCCGGCCTTCGAAGGTTTCCTTACCGAAGAGCTGCCTGTAAATCTGCAGGTCGAGATGGAGCACTACAATGGCCAGAACTATCATACCGCCGTGCTCAAACGCCTCTTGCTATATCCTCAGCGTCCAGGCAAACTGAGTGTCAACTCAGGCAAATACGATGTTACGATCGTACAGTATGAGACCATCAACATGGGCTTCTTCCGCACCCAGCGCCCTGTAGAGCGCCAGGTCACGACCTCGTCCAATGCGGCAACACTTCAGGTTAATCCCCTGCCCGAGCCCAAGCCGGCCGGCTTTACCGGCGCTGTAGGCCACTTCGATGTAGAGACCTCGCTTGACCCCGAATTACTGCGGACCAACGAGGCGGCTGTATACACATATACAATAAAAGGTACCGGCAATATCAAATTCCTCAGCGAACCCGTCATTCAGTTCCCTGCAGGCATCGACGCATACACGCCCAAATCCGATATACAAGCACACGTAGTCGGCGGCAGCAACATGAGCGGCACATTCAGCACCGATATCACATTTGTGCCGCAGGAAGTAGGCAACTTCACGATCGAAGGAACCCCCTTCGTCTATTTCGACCTCGACAGCAAGTCCTACAAGACCATCGATGTGCCCGACACACCGATACGTGTACTCAAAGGCACCTCTTCAGCTCCGGTAGCACAGCAGAACAATATCGAGAAGAAGATCGAAGACATTCTCCATATCAAACCTGTCGACATAACCGATCAGGTCTACGAGATCAACTATACCTTCCGCAAGGCATATTACTGGATGGCATACCTGATAGTCGCACTCATTCTTGTCGGACTTATCGTGGTATACCGCCGTCAGATCCGCCTGCAGGCCGACGTTACCGGCCGACGGCTGGCGAAAGCTTCGCGTGTAGCGACCAAACGACTCAAGACAGCGCGTGACTATATGAACCGCCACGAGAACAGCAAATTCTACGAAGCTCTCTCCGGCGCCATATGGGGATATCTGTCCGACAAACTGTCGATACCCTCGTCACAGCTCACTCGCGACAATATCTCGTCGAAACTCGCCGACTATGGGCTCGACGAGCAGCAGATCAAAGACGTGGTCGACGTGCTCGACCGCTGCGAGATGGCGCGCTTCACGCCTAATACCGACGCCGATGTCGCAGAAATATACAACGATGCGACCAACGCTATTAACAACATCGAAAACGTGGCTAAACGATGAAAAATATATTGTCATTCATCATCATGCTCCTCTGTGGCGCAAGTATCCACGCCATGAGCATAGGCCAACAGGCCGACTCGGCATACAACGCCGAGGACTACCGACTTGCTATCGAGCTATATAATAAATCGATAGCTCAGGAAGGACGGTCGAGCAACATATTATACAACCTCGGCAACGCTTACTATCGGGCCGACAAACCCGGCAAGGCTGTCGTAAACTACGAACGTGCCCTCAGGCTCGACCCGACAAACGAGGATGCGCGCACGAATCTCGAGTTTGTAAAAAGTCACATCCAGGACCGTCCCGAAGACGATACCGCCTTCCTTGCCAAGCTGCACCACTCCATCATAGGCTCAATGACTGCCAACAGTTGGGCATGGACTGCTTTCGTGATGTTCATCATACTCATGGGCGCGGTGGCCCTCTACATCTTTTCCACGAACGTTACAATGCGCAAGACCGGCTTCTTCGGCGGCATAGTGCTCCTTGTGTTGTTCGCCTACACTCTTGTCGTGGCTTCCGACGCTACATCGGCGGCATCGTCGCACGAAACCGCCGTAGTCATAGCCCCCACCTCTCAGCTATCCTCTACTCCCCGTGCTGCCAAAACAGCTCAGGACAAGGTAGTGACCATACACGAAGGCACTTCGGTAGAGATTGTCGACAGCGTACCAACGCCCGACGACCCCGTATCGCCTATGTGGTACAACGTAAAGATAAACAACGCCACCAAAGCATGGCTCCGTGCAAGTGATGTAGAAAGAATCTGATGCATCTGCCATGTTATAGCGATATTTCATGAGACGACAAACAATATGTTTTAAAACATATTTATTTTTTACACTTTTGTTTGCTCAACTCAAAAAATGATATTAATTTAGCACATCGTATAACAACGACAATAACAACCATAAATATTAACCTTCCAAAAGCGACCACAGATATGACAAAGACAATCACCTTCAACGAACTTCGTCGACTCAAAGACCGCCTGCCTGACGGATCGATGCACCAGATCGCCGACCGTCTCAATACAACAGTTCAGACTGTACGCAACTACTTCGGCGGCAGCAACTACGACTTCGGTAAAAACTGCGGCGTCCATATCGAACCCGGTCCCGACGGAGGTATCGTGGTACTCGACGACAGCACAATCTACGACATGGCTGTCGAAATTCTTCAGGCTCAGGAAGCCGAATAAAGAATAGCCACTGCTAACAATATAAGGATGCCGATTACCTCTTGATCAATGAGGTATGAAGCATCCTTTTTTACAATTCTCTCATTATTATGTCGAGGTATATAACTGTAGCAATACACACTTACGAAAAAGCTATCGCACTGCGGACTATGCTCGAGAACGAAGGCATTGCCGTTGAGCTGAACAACGTAAATCTTGAAGTGCCCGGTTTTTCGTCCGGCGTGCGCGTACGCATACCTGAGAATGATCTGCCTCTTGCCTTGCGGATAATAGAGAACAAAGAGCTGTTTGTACACAACGGTAGCGATACGAAGGACCATACAATCCTCGTTCCGGTCGACCTGAGCGAGAACTCATTCAAGGCAGCCTGTGTGGCCGCTAACATCGCATCGTCGCTAAAGGCTCACATAGAATTTATCTACAGCTATATCGACCCCTACATAGCCGGCAATGTCCAGTTTACCGACAGCTTAAGCTATGATATCGGCGAAGCCGGCGCTCGCGAACAGATAGCCGTAAACGCCCGCCGTCTGCTCAATAACTTCTACGAGCGCTTCCGCACAGCTATGAAGAAAGGCCATATACCTGTCGTTTCCGCAGGCCAGAACGTATCGGAAGGCGTTCCTGAAGATGCCATTATAGAGTACGCCAAGCTCAAGACGCCCTCTCTGATAGTAATGGGCACACGTGGCGCCGACAAGAAAGATAAGGAACTGATCGGAAGTGTTACCGCAGAGGTGCTCGACGAAGGACGCTTTACGGTCCTTACCGTACCCGAGCCGCTCGAGATCGAACAGTCGCTCAACCCTCGCAACATTCTGTTCATGGGCAATCTCGACCAGGACGACATACTCGCAATGGATGCGCTGTACCGCCTCTTCGGCTCATCGGCCGCAAGCGTGACAATAGTACATATGCCTGTCCGTCGCCGATTCAGCCCCTCGGCAGCCGACAAGGCCCTACGCAGGCTCAGCGACTACTGCAGCACAAACTTCGCACACTACCACTTCGTGGCAGTACCGATCAACCAGACCGACGGCGAGAAAGAATTCGAGGCACTGCAGAACAAAAACAACTTCGACCTCATAGTCGTGCCAAACAGACATAGAAATGCCTTCAGCCGCCTCTTCAATCCGGGGCTGGCGCACAAGATGCTGTTCCGCACCGACATACCGATGCTTGTAATACCTGTCTGACAGGCCGTACGGCGGCTTATCCGCCCGTCAGCCAAGCTTCACGATAGTGCCGTCGGCGGCAATAGCTATCCTGCGTTCACGATAGAGATGTCCGACAGCCTTTTTGAAATCCTTCTTTGAGCATTGGAAGAGCATCTCGATATGAGCCGGCGGCATCTTGTCGCTCAGAGGCATTGCACCGCTCTGTCCGATATATGACATGATACGTTCGGCAAGAGCACCTGTGCGACGGTCCGCACGGTCATTGATGGTAAGATCTATCTTGCCGTCCTCCCTGACTCGCTTTACCCAAGCCTTTATATGCTGCTCCACCTCTATCGGCTTGTATATCTCATTCGAATATATGATGCCGCGGTGCAGATTGTCCACTATGCACCTGTAGCCTATTTCGCAGTGCTCTGTCACAAGAGCCTCGACCTCCGCTCCGGGCTTATAATCAGGGTACACATTGCCGAGAAACTTCTCTGTCCGCGTCGAGGCAGCGACACGCCCGGTCGCTTTGTCAAGATAAATATACACCAGGTATACGCCGCCCCTGCGCATGGGCGCACGCTGCTCGCTGTAAGGCACAAGCAGTTCCTTGGCGACAAGCCCCCAGTCCATAAACGCGCCGACATCATTGACCGCAGTCACTGTGAGATACGCGAACTCCCCTACCGTGGCATAGGGCTTTTCGGTCGTCGCTACAGGCCTGTCCTCCGAATCACGGTAGACAAATACTTTAAGCGCATCCCCCGGCCGCATATCGTCAGTGAGATACCGGCGCGGCAAGAGAACTTCAGTATCCCCTTCCTTTTCAGCCAGATAAGCGCCAAATTCGACCATTCGTCTTATCTCAAGCTCATTATATTTTCCTATTTCTATCATAGTAATGTGTTCTATTATCAGTTATGTCACGCAAAGAAAGCGCTTTTATTTCAAACTAACCAACTTCGATGCAACTTTTTTTTGTAATTTTGTCTTTAGAAGAAACATTTACATCCTATTTATTGTTGCACTGACATGGAAGCACAACACGACACCGTCGACATAATAACACGATATTTCCCCGAACTGACACCGGGACAGATTGAGGCATACATCCGGCTGGAAGCACTGTACACCGACTGGAACGCCAAGATAAACGTCATATCGCGAGCCGACACCGGCAATCTGTACACCCGTCATGTGCTCCATTCTCTCGCTATAGCCAAGTTTTTAGGCAATCTGCCTGAAGGCACCACAATAATGGACCTTGGCACCGGCGGAGGCTTCCCCGGCATTCCGCTTGCCATATATTATCCTCAATGCCGTTTCCACATGATCGACCGCATCGGCAAAAAGATTCGTGTAGCATCAGATATTGCAGCTCAGACAGGACTTACGAACGTCACATTCCAGCACGGGGACTCGGGAGAATGCCATCAGACATTCGACTATGTTGTATCACGCGCCGTCATGCCTCTCGACGCACTCGTGAAAGCATGTTCCCGTAATATCCGGCATAATCGCCTGCAGACACCTCCCGGCCTTGTATGTCTCAAAGGAGGAAATCTCGACGACGAGATCAAGGCCACAGGAAGGGAAGTTGTCGAAGTACCTGTAGCCGATTACTTCAGAGAAGATTTTTTTGAAACAAAACAAATCATTTACGTACCCTTATAACCATGCTCAAGATCAAACAGTTTGCTTTCAACCCATTTGGAGTAAGCACATTTATAGCATACGATACCGACACCCGGGAGGCCATGGTCGTCGACCCCGGCATGATCTCCGACAGAGAGCGTAAGATATTCGATGACTTCATAAGCACCAATCAGCTCAAGGTCAAACAGATCGTCAACACACACCTTCATCTCGACCATTGCTTTGGCGACAATTATGTGCGCGACAGATATGGCGTTACTGTCGCGGCCGGTCTTCCCGACGCTTCATTGGGCAGGAATCTGGCCCGTCAGGCCGCTGAGTTCGGCATGGTGCTCGACAGCGAGGACAGCGTCGGGATCGACGTTCCGCTCAACGAAGGCGACGTCATTACCGTCGGCAACTATAGTTTCGAAGTACTGCACGTCCCCGGGCATTCTCCCGGCAGTATCGTGCTGTATTGCGCGGAAGGTGCTGTCGCTATCGTGGGCGATGTGCTGTTCAAAGGATCTATCGGCCGTACCGATCTCGAAGGCGGAAACCATCGTCTGCTGATCGACGGAATAAAGGCCAAGCTGCTACCGCTGCCGGGCAAGACCATGGTACTGCCGGGACACGGGCCGGCCACCACCATAGAGGCCGAAAAGACTTCAAATCCTTACATCAGATAACTCAACGGGGCATTCCGTCGGGATATGCCTTGTTGTACTCCTCACAGGTAAGTTTCAGTTCCTCGTACCACTCGTCGCCAAATCGACGGCGCAGCGGCCCCTCGAGGAACTGATATGCCCTCACACCCTTCACACGGCCAAGTACCTCGGCGGCCTTGCATATGCGCCACCGGTGCAGATTCACGGCCGTAAAACCGTCATATTTTTTGAGTCTTACAGGATAGAGATGGCACGACACAGGCTTCATAAAATCTATCCGGCCTGCCCTGTAGGCATTTTCTATAGCGCAACGCCAGGAACCGTCGGGTGCAATGGCAGCAAACGCGCACAGGCCGCCGTCGACAAGTGCCGTCACTTCGTCGCCTTCCTCATCAATATAGCTCACGCCGTTTTCTTCTATCTCACGCCGCCCTGCAGGCAGCAGATCATCCCATATTTCCGGCAGTATAGCCCTTATCCTGTCTGCCTCGCCCACTTCGAGCGGAGCTCCGGCATCGCCGTCGAGGCAACACTGCCCCTTGCAGGCATCGAGATCGCATAAGAAATAGCGTTCCGCAAGGTCAAGACTTACCAATGTATCTTTTATCTCCAACATAACTAAATCTCCGTACGGCAGCCGCCGAAGCCGATAAGCCTGTCGTATCTCTCGCCACGGCGACGGTGGTACACACGCACTGTATATTCGTTTACTGTCTGATACTTATCTCCTTCTATGCCCGACGTAAAGCCGCGTCTGGCTCCCGGCGGCACTATCAGATACTGATAGTTGTACGCTCCCTGTTTAAGCAGCATGGCGCGCTCGTAGAGCCCTGTCGCCGGGTTGTATGTCATCCTCGCATTACTGTCGAAACGTCTTTGTGTCATATCCCCGTCTATAAAGATCATTGCGCCGGGAGTCTCCGGGTAGTCGAGCGAAAAGTGCACCACGCCATAATCGGCCTCCACGTCGCTGTTGCCCGAGTTGTACTCACGCACGAAATAACGTCCATGCTGGGTCTGGTCATATACATACTCTTCATCCGACCTCGGAGTGTCGGTCGACAGCCTGTAATGATAATACGGATCATAATACTCTATATCCGCCACCCCCATGCCTGGATATGTCTCGCTCACGGCCTCAAAGCGACGGTATTCGTTGCCGGCATCAAAGATAAGAGCCGGCAGATGTTCGTATATTACCGACGATCCCTGCATCCGCAAAGGCTGGCGCATAGCCACCTCGTTGTCGAGTCGCCCGTTCTGATTAGCTATCACGATAAGGTCATTGAACGGATCCTCCACCTGACTGCGCTCTGTGTCTATAACTATCGACAGTTGCTGATGCGACTTGTTGTAATCGACATCGGTCTGCGACGATGCCCCGACACGCACGGGCGTTGTCTGCTCGCTCAGCATAAAGCGGCACTGCAGCAGTATCTCGCCGGGATCACTCTCCCTGTAGATCTTTAGCAGATAATTGCCCGAGAGCTTTGGATTGACCTGCTCGTTTGGTATCGTAAGCGAATAATGCACATAGTGCACTGTCGTTGCACGAGAGAAATCGTACTGATCTATGACACCCTCGTTGAATCCGTCGAGAAACTCGCTGTCGACCAGACCGCTCGGCACCCACGACGCATTGCAGTGGGTCAGTGAATAACGGAAATATTCACGGTCCTCGGCCAGATGGTCAAAATCGATACGTATACGGTCGTCGCTGTCGAGGATAGCTATCGCCGGAGCGAAATCATCTCCGTCAAGCCGCACCTGCAGCGAGCGTATATCCTCGTCGAAGATGCCGGTCATCGTGTTCGCACGGTCCTGGCCGGCGACAAGCATCGGAAACAGCAATACTATTACCGCAAGCCAGCTCATAGCCATTGTATTGGACTTTTACCGTGAAGCTTCAGATACTCGTTGGCCCGGCTGAAATGGCGGTTGCCAAAGAAACCTCTATGAGCAGACAATGGCGACGGATGCGGCGACTCAAGCACAAGATGTCTGTTGCGGTCAATAAACGCGCCCTTGCGTATGGCATACGAGCCCCACAGCATAAACACGACGCCTTCCCTCCGGTCATTAAGTGCCCTTATGGCCGCATCGGTAAACTCTTCCCAGCCCTTGCCCTGATGCGAGCCGGCCTGATGCGCCTCTACCGTAAGAGTCGAGTTGAGCAGCAGCACTCCCTGCTCGGCAAGATAAGAGAGATTGCCGCTCTTACCGGCCGGGATAGCGATACCCAGATCCGACGACATCTCCTTGTATATATTTACCAGCGACGGAGGCAGGGCCACACCGTCGGGCACGGAGAAACAAAGACCGTGGGCCTGGCCGGGTCCGTGATATGGATCCTGGCCAAGTATAACCACCTTGACACTGTCGAACGGCGTGGCGTCGAAGGCCGCGAATATACGCGACGGAGCTGGATAAACCTGCGTCTCGCCATAGCGCTGACGCACATATTTTGTCAGTGACGCGAAATAAGGCTTATCCCATTCTGATACAAGAGCCTCTCGCCACCCGGCTTCTATTTTTACGTTCATATTGTTAAATTCTTTTGCAAAACTACAAAAAAATAATTACTTTTGCACTCGATAAGCGCAATTTTCGCGCCCGTATTTCAATGGATAGAATAAAGGATTCCGGTTCCTTAGATTAGGGTTCGATTCCCTACGGGCGTACTATTATATCCGCTATACGATGAAACAAGTGACTTATGAAGGACTCACTTTTGAGCCTTATATCTCAAAACAAGATATTCAAGCCCGCGTGGAAGTGCTGGGTAAAGAGATAACGTGTGACTGCGCCGGTAAAATGCCTCTGTTTGTGTGTGTGCTCAACGGGGCATTTCCTTTTGCGAGCGACCTCTTCCGCGCTGTCGACGACCCGGACGCCGAAATCACTTTCATCAGGCTCAAGAGCTACGAAGGCACATCTACAACCGGTGCCGTCAAAGAGGTAATAGGCCTGCACGAGAACATCGAAGGCCGCACTGTCATCATTGTGGAAGACATTATCGACACCGGCAATACTATCTACAGGCTCGTAAACGACCTCAGACAGAAGAACCCGGCCGACATTAAAGTCGCGACTCTCCTCTTCAAGCCCGACGCCCTCGCGCGAAACATCAAGCCCGATTACGTCGGCTTCGAGATTCCTACGAAATTTATCATCGGATACGGTCTCGACATTAACGACAAAGCCCGTAACCTCAACGATATATACATTCTTAAAGAGGAGTAATTTTATTACACATTACTAACATCACACCTATGAACATAGTTATATTTGGCGCTCCCGGTAGCGGCAAAGGCACTCAGAGCGAGCGTCTTATCAAGCGCTACGGTCTTCATCACATTTCCACCGGCGAACTCCTGCGCGACCACATAAGCCGCGGCACCCATCTGGGCAAAGTGGCTGATTCATATATCTCAAAAGGCCTTCTCATCCCCGACGAACTCATGGTCGAGGTATTGGCCGACATATTTAAAGAACATCCCGAGACTGCCGCAAAAGGCGTGATATTCGACGGTTTCCCCCGTACCATCGCACAGGCCGAGGCACTGTCGAAAATGCTTTCCGAATACGGCACCGACGTACACGCTGTTGTCGGCCTCGAAGTCGACGAAGACGAGCTCGTTCGACGCATGCTCGAACGTGGCAAGGACAGCGGCCGAAGCGACGACAATATCGACACCATACGCAAACGTCTCGACGTGTACCATCGTCAGACAGCTCCTCTGAAGGAATATTACCTCAGTCAAGGACGCTACCACGCAATCGACGGAAACGGCGATCTCGATAGGATATCAGACGATATCGCAAGGGAGCTTGACCAGCATAAAGATAAGAAATGACATACAGATTCGAAGAACAGTACTGCCGGCCCCCATACGACGATCTTTTACAGATCTACCGACACAGCTTCGCCGACAACTTTCCGCTGCCGGCCCTTACCGATTACATCAGCGGAAAGACGATAAGTTACGGCGACATGGCCAGGCGTATCGCACGTCTGCACCTGTTCTTCGAGAAAGCCGGTATCGTACCCGGCGACAAGATAGCCCTTCTGGGCAAGAACACGCCCAACTGGGTTATAACATTCATGGCCACGGTAACTTACGGTGCTATCATCGTGCCCGTGCTCAACGACTTCAACCCGGCCGACGCCCAGCACATCATCAACCACTCCGATGCTGTGATGCTCTTTACCTCCGACGGCATTTTCCCGACGCTCGACTTCGAGGAAATGCCTCAGATAAGAGCCGTCGTATCGCTTGACACTCGCACCGTCATAGCCGAGAGGGCTCCGATAAGCGCAGGTTCATCAAAGCCGGCCCTATCGCACAAATCCATCGTTACCAACCTGACCAGAAATTTCCGCAAACGCTACCCCGACGGCTTCGCGCCCGACGATATCAAGTACCGCCACTTCAGCGGCGATTCCGTCTGCGTGATAAACTACACATCAGGCACCACCGGATTCTCGAAAGGTGTGATGCTGACACTCGACAACCTGCGCGGCAACGTCGTTTTCGGCATCAGATCCAAACTTCACTATCAGAACTCACGCGCACTGTCGTTCCTGCCCCTGGCTCATGCCTACGGCTGTGCTTTCGACATGCTCGTACCTCTTGCCGTAGGCTCGCACGTCACACTTCTCGGCAAGACGCCCACCCCCATGCTGCTCCTCAAGGCTTTGCGTCAGGTCAGGCCTTCACTCATTATCTGTGTGCCCCTGATACTTGAGAAGATATACCGCAAGGTGGTCGTACCGATGATCACAAAGAAGCCGATACGCTGGGTACTCGCTCTGCCTTACGTAGAAAAAGCGGTCTACAGCATCATACGCAACAAACTCGTCGAAGCCTTCGGCGGATCATTCGAGGAAGTGATCGTGGGCGGTGCGCCTCTCAACAGCGAGGTCGAAGATTTCCTGATCCGCATAAAGTTCCCCATGACGGTAGGCTTCGGCATGACCGAGTGTGGCCCTCTGATCAGCTATTCGCCATGGCGGCGTTTCGTGCAAGGCTCGGCCGGACGTACACTGAGCGGCATAATGGAAGCCCGTATAATTCCCGACTCTACCCTGCCCCTGCACGACGGTCATCCACAGGGCGAGATCATCGTGAGAGGTCTCAATGTGATGAAAGGATACTACAAGAATCCCGACGCCACCGAGGCCGCTATCGACAGCGACGGATGGTTGCATACTGGCGACATGGGATGGATCAGCGAGCCCGACAACCGCACCATCAACATTCGCGGACGCTATAAGACCATGATTCTTACAGCCAACGGACAGAACATCTATCCCGAGGAAATAGAGTCGAAACTCAGCAACATGCCCTATGTCAACGAGTGCCTTGTAATAGAACGCAACGGCCATCTCGTCGCTCTATGTCATCCCGACGCAGAGCAGGTCGCTCGCGACGGTCTTACCGAAGAGCAGCTGCGCGAAGCCATGCAGACAAACCTTGCCGGCCTGAATGCAATTGTGGCCCCGTACGAGCGTGTACAGGAAATAGAGATAATGCCTGAAGAGTTCGAAAAGACGCCCAAACGTTCGATCAGGCGCTTCCTCTATAAGTAAGTAATCAGATAATTCGGGCTTTATACCCCTTGCCGGTAAGGAATGCGAGCACATCCCTACGGCGGTCGCCTTGTATCAGTATCTCGCCGCCACGTGCCGAACCGCCCGTGCCGAGACAGCGCTTGAGATCCGATGCCAGAGCACCAACAGCCTCGTCAGGCACTGTAAAGCCTGATATTATGGTAGCCGTCTTCCCGGCCCGGCCTTTGCGTTCAAGTATTATATCAAGCCTGGCCTTCTCCTTTAATTCCGGCTCTGCCTCTGTTGCTGTTTCCTCCTCCGGCTCATCTGTCGCCGGCATAGAGCCCATCAAAGCGCCAAGCTTGCTGCGCCAGTCCTCGCTATCCATCAATAATATAAATCAGGTTCTACAATAAAGCTGTCGGTTTCGCATCCAGCCGTAGTAAGGGCTGCAACTATTGCCATACGCGCACGGTCGTCGAGCGCGATGCCGCCAAGATAGCTTACGGTCGAATCGCTGTCAAGATCGAAGGCAGCCGACAATGCACGTGCTGCCATTGCCGTATTGGAGTCTATGTTTCCGTTATTATCGCCGAGGCGTGCGAAAAGAAGAGATATGCGGCATAATTCGTTTACACCGAGCTTGTCAGGCGACTTGAGCATAAGGCTGTCGGCAATACTCTGGGCCTCGCTGTAGAGACCGACGGCATATGCCTCCTCGGCCTTGTCGAGCGCGGGATAGTCGTCTTTGCTGCCTCTGCACGATACAGCCGCCAATGTCAATACGATAACCGATATTACAACAAAAAATGCCGTCTTCATATTCTTATTGTCTCTCCGCCCGGATATTCCCGGGCCTGCGATAGTTTTCTAATTCGCTTGTTCGATCTGATATTGCTGTTCTACATTACTGACATTCACATTGTCCACATTCGTATTGTTGTCAAACCAGCCGATATATATAAGTACACCGATTGTGATTGCCGCTACGATAAATCCTGTCAAGATCCAGAGGAAGAGCTCTGATCCGCCTTTTTCTTTCTGTGCCATTGTGATTCGTTTTAATTGTTGACCGGCATGATATCATGCACGGTTTATATTAAAACGCACGGCTGTCAGTTATTGTTTACCTTGTCTACAAAGTCGTACATCATCAGGGCAGCCTGGGCACATTCCGAACCCTTGTTGCCGAGACGGCCACCTGCGCGGTCCAATGCATCCTGCTCGTTGTCTACGGTAAGCACACCGAATATGATAGGTATGTCGCACTCACTATTGAGATAGGCGTTGCCCTGGGTCACGCTTTGGCATACATAGTCGAAATGAGGTGTGCCTCCGCGTATCACGCAGCCGAGGATTATTATGGCGTCGTAATTACCGGTATCCACAAGCTTGGCTGAAGCAAAGGTCAGCTCTACAGCTCCGGGCACCTCGAAAGTATCGATCATGTCATCGTCTATGCCGGCCGACTTGAGCGTCTCGAGTGCTCCGTTGAGCAAAGCCTCGGTAATGTGACTGTTCCATATCGTGCGGACTATGGCTACACGCATGTCGCGCGGAACATCGAATGGGTTAAGTGGAGAATTACTCTTCGTTGACATATTATAATTATGTAATCAGAGAAATCGTTTGTAAATTCTTATCTGTCAGGATATCTTCTGCCAGGGTTCGGTAAGGTTACGCGCTGCGTTGTCGGCGCTCAGCACTGCGGCTCTGAGCACTGCCTTGCGTATATCCTCGCCCGGAGCATCAAGAGCCTCGGGCTTGAGCTCCCTCTCGGCAATAGCACCGACAATACCGGCGACAGCTCCTGCATTCCAGAGCAAGGTAGAGTTGGTACCGGGCGAGATGGCGCTCGACGTCATCTCCTTGCCTGAGTAGTATGTTATAGTGGCGCATTCATTGTCGATATTGATCAGCGAACGGCAATAGAAATCGATATGATCGTGATAGCACTCGTCTGGATGCTTGATGCCGAAAATAAGATTGAGATCCTTGTTGCGTGTCACCACTACGTGTGCCATTTCCAGATTCTCTAATATCTGGGGCATTACCCTGGTAATGCGCGGCTCCTGCTGGGGCAGAAAACCGGGAAGGTACACCATCACGGCCTCGCGCTCTACCGCATGCTCGAGCAGTTTGCTCATCCTCTCGCGCATCCGTCTGTCAAGGGCATAGAATCCACCGTAGAGAACGATATCGCCCGGATCGATACGCGGCCAGATGATATCGAATGCCTCTTCTGGATAAGATTCATAGCGCGTGATCGTAGGCATGGCGTTGTCGGCATTCTCTCCGGCACTGACAAACACATTAATAGCTGTACGGCCTTCGGTAAAACGGTCGACAGATTTAACATCCACGCCCGACTCCGACAGATAGTTCACTACGATATCGCCTACGGGATCGGCCGAAGCCTCCGACGCCATCAACACATTGAAGCGGTCACGGGCAAGTATCGATGCAGCATTGGCGATGCGTCCGCCGGCCATGGTGCCGAGGGGGCGGCCGTCATGGTCAAGAATGACATTCAGCGAACATTCGCCTATACAGATTATCTTTTTCATAATTTTCTGGCTCTTGCTGCCGCTCCGAGATAACCGCCATGATGACGCTTGGCATAGTCGGCAGCGGTAAATTTGATGCGCTCCATTGTATTGACCACAAGCACATCGCCGATAACGGTCATAACTGTGGTAGAGGTTGTGGGAGTCAGACCGAGCGGACATACTTCAGGAGAATTGCCGGTAAACAAGGCTATATCGGCAAGCTTGGCAAGCGGACTGTCGGGAGCGCCTGTTATGACGATGGTAGGTATATCGGCATATAAGCCGTGAAGCAGGTCTACAAGCTCGATTATCTCACGAGTCTTTCCGCTGTTGGAGATAAGAAGCACGATATCGTTGGGCTGAAGTATTCCCAGATCGCCATGCTGCGCCTCCGACGGATGCAGATTCACTGCCGGGGTGCCGGTCGACGAGAATGTGGTGGCGATATTCATGGCTATCTGTCCGGCCTTGCCCATTCCTGATGTGACAAGTTTGCCGCCGCGACGATGCACGCGCTCTACAATAGCTTCTACTGCAGCCTCATAGGCATCGCTTACCGGTATATTCTCTATGGCCTTGCCCTCTGCCGCCAGTATATTGCGCATTGACTCTTTAACGTCCATGTATGCTCGTTTTTTTAGGTTTTGCGATGACAAAATTAACTAAAATAATTCGCTCATGCAATAAATATATCTTATTTCACGCAAGCCTGCGTATATCTCGGCAACCAATGACAACAGGTCCATGGCTGCGCCATGATTTGCTGCGGCCACGGACCATGATGTGTCGCGCATTCCGAGCGCGACTATTGCAAAATAACTATGAGTGCGTGTCAATTGTAGTTAGTTTCCACCTCGATAAAGGATTCGACAGTCGGTGAGCCGAACTCGATGGTACCCATATCTTCGTTCGAGTTGATGACCAGATTATAGATATAATGACATCCGGGATCCCATGCCGAGAATTTGCTGGTAGAGAGAGGGAATTTGAGAAGGCCGTCGCCGAATGTGCTTCCTGCCACAAGGTTCTCTTCGGGCGTATTGGCATTAGGCCATAGTTTTGTTCCTGTCTTGGCATCATATACAGTGCACTGCAAGGCAAGATATGTGTCGTTGCCCGAGCCGTTGCTGCGATAGGTAAGGTTCTGAGGCATGACATACAGCACTCCTCCCCGGCCAAGACCTTTTTGTGCGATCACGGTCGGCGTTGTGGTAAGCTCAAATATATCGCTCAGATCCTGCGACCAGTGAAGCACATAAGCATACGGGGAGTTCTGGTCGGTCCATTTGCCTACGGTCTCCGACGTCGGAGTGCCGGCGGTCGATGCCTGTGGGAAGTTGAAGTTGCCCTTCGACATAATGTTCGACATGCCTATGTTCGACACCTTGACTACCAGTGCCGTATCCGACGAGCTCAGTTTGAATGTCAGCTTGGACAGAGCGTGGCGGAAATTGAATATTACCTGTGCGTTGGGCTGCTGCGACACGCCTGTCATATCAGGGCAGACTGCATAGACAATATCCTCAGTCCCGGCAAGGGCATCGTAAGTCACAGGGGCGAGAGGGCCTTTGGCGCCGACCCATGTCGCTGGAGCGAAAGCATAGAAATCGACGGTCTTGTCGGCAGGCCAATATTGCACGGGGGAGTAAGTCCAGGTATTGACACCGGTCTTGGTAACTGTCACGTTATCCATAAACAGGCTCGATGTATCGGCCGAATTAGTGTAGGCATACACATTGAATGATGTCAGATTGTTGGTCGTTATATCGCCTGCTCTGGAGTACTCTGTTGTTGCGGTAAAGCGTATTTCGTTACCATTGTCCGCATCAGGAACCGGAATATCATCTGTGTCGGAACATGACGACATAGATATGCCCGATACTGTCATGACCGACAGTATAATGCTGAAAAAGGTTTTGGAGTTTCTCATAATCAAGTTTTATTGAATGCCTATATATTTATACCTACTTGTAGTTTATGATCAGGCAGCAAATGGAATCGTTATATTGATATCTACTTCGATAGCGTGCCAGCCGTCGACGTCGGCGTCGATACCTCCTACATCCTCGCCGGGCGACTCTGTCTCGGGCACTTTGATGCTGTCTATTACTATAAGAACACGATGGGCTCCTATATGGTTCACAGTAATTTGCGTCCCGTCGAAGCGATGCGAAAAAGACTTGCCGTCATTACGGATTATTACCATATCGAGGGCTGTAGGGAATGAGTCCCCCTGCCGGAATGCACATCCGCTACCGCACAGACGTGGGGTGTCGGAGGACAGCTCAAGACCGAACGACAGTCTTCCCGGCCGGTCTACAGCCTGCCCTGAATAGAGATACATACCGGGCGACACGCCGTTGAGATGTACCGAAGCCGACCGCAGGCGTTCCGCGCCTTCTATCTGCCTTACCTCTACGATATATTCCGTAGCAAGCGAGTCGGGATAGCATTTCACTATACTCTTGCCGCACTCTTTCATAACGCCGCTGTCGCTGCGGTAGGCGACACCGCATGGACTTATCTCCAGCTCACTCACATTGGCGCCATAAAGCATCCCTGTCGAGGCGAACAGCCCGTCGGCAGACGTTTTGCTCACTGTGGCCGCAAGCGAATCTATCGACTCTGTTCCGACAAGCCTTATGTCGGGAAGATCGTTGTTGCACGACACCATGAAGTAGCTGCCTGTCGGTAGCTCTACTTTACCTCCCTCTGCTCCGGCTATATCATAACGCCATATCTTGCCGCCATGGAATGTCGGATAGAAATACAGCGTCATACCCTCCGGCGAAGCGGCAGGGGCTTTAGCCCAGTCGAACCACACAGTAATCTGCTTCATCTCCCCACCAGGACATACTATCTCCTTATGGGTACATGAGCAGACTCCTGCCAAGAACAGAAGCATTGATATTATGCGACATATTCTAATCCTCGTCATAGGGTACAAAGTCAGGTTTGTTCTTCGTGTTCTTGCCGGGGAACCATACAAGAGTGATCTCCAGACCGGTCACACCGAAATAGTGGCTCGTCGATCTGTCGGTACACACATACCGGCCACATTGCGGCTTGTACTTTATCAGCTTGCCTGTAGAATATCCGGCCTTGAACGCCAGGTCAAGGTTGAGACGGCCGTTGAGACGGAATGAGTGTCCATACCCCACTCCGACACCATAGGTGCCCTTGGGCGACTGCCAGCCACGATTGCCGAACTCGAAATCATAGTCGAACGCCGAGCCATAGACACTGATATGATGCCCGGTAAGAGCCCTGATCTCAGATTTGGAGCCAAACCAATATCTCATCTCCGCCCAAGCTCCGCGTATGCGCCAGTATCGGTGTGCCGAGTCCTTGCTCCACCAGGCATACACGCCTTCTACGCTTAATGAAAATTTGCGTGCCAGCGACATCTCCACACCCAAGTCAGGTGTGACTATAGCGTCATAGAGCATATTCGTTTTAAGCGCGAAGCGAGGCTGACAGTCATCGCACTCATTGTCATTACCCATAGTAGAGCCGAACGATGAAGGTCCGATCGCCGACAACAGCATCACGAATGCCAGCCTTATACTATTTGTGATTAAACTTTTCAAGATTGCTTGTAAGTAGAAGTATGTTCTCCTTTTCCAAACAATCTACCTGCGCCTAATGTTTAATTACAAAATTATACCCGGCGACTGCCCGGCGATTGTTTATTTAA
>JAGAUV010000042.1 GCA_017620635.1 Muribaculaceae bacterium
GCAACGAGGTTGGGGTAGGTACGGGCGAGACCTGTGGGGCGTACGGCTTCGTGAGCGTCGACCATAATGTGCTTGTCGGCGGCACGTTTGACAGCGTCGAGGTAGTGGCGCACCATGCGCTGGTCGTAGTGGTGGCTGCCTTTAGGAAGGATGTTGCCTACATATCCACTCTTTACGGCGTCGTAGCCGTATTTGTTCATCAGGTCGTAGGCATCGTCCATGAAGCGCTCGTAGTTTGCCGGCGATCCCGAGGTCTCGTGGTGCATCATGAGCTTTATGCCTTTGCTGTGTGCGTAGTCGTTGAGCGCCTTTATGTCGAAGTCGGGGTAGGGAGTCTGGAAGTCGAACACATAGTCCTTCTCTTTGCCGAACCAGTCTTCCCAACCGATATTCCAACCTTCGATAAGCAGCTGGTCCATGCCGTTCTCGGCGGCGAAGTCGATGTAGCGGCGCACGTCCTCGTTGTTTGCGAGGTGGCGTCCGTTGGGCTTGGCCTTGCTATAGTCGAATGTGGCGAGGTCGAAGTCGGATGCATCGGTGTACGACCATGAGTTGGCACCCGTGATCATGCCCCACCATATGCCCATGAACTTGGTCGGGTGTATCCATGAGGTATCCTCGATGGCGCAGGGGTCGTTGAGGTTGTAGATTATGTTTGTGGCGAGGATGTCGGTTGCTTTGTCGCCTGTCATGACCACGCGCCAGGGAGTCTCGAAAGGAGTGGCGATTGTGGCCATGTGACCGTCGACACCGGGAGTGAGCGCAGAAGTGAAAGTAAGCGCCGGTGCGTCGACGAAGAGGTGCATCGCCGGGTAGTCGATCAGCTTGGCCTCGTGGATGTTGAGGTATTTGCCCGAGGGCGTCTTGAGCATCAGCGAAGTCTGCACGCCGAAGGGGTTGAGACGTGTCGATGAGGCGTTGGGCATGAAGTTGTCGCCTTCGTGCGCCGGAATCTCGCTGATTTTTGACTTGACGTATTCGTACTCCTGGGTGTCGTAGTCGCCGGGGAGCCACCATGCGGTGTTGTCGCTACCCATCACAAACTGGCTCTTCTCGGCGTCGATGACGAGATACTTGCGAGTCTGCTCGGGGAATATATAACGGTATGCGAAGCCGTCGTCGTAGACGCGGAACTCGACATTCATCTTAATGCCGTGCCGCGGCTGCGCCATGTCGACGGTAAGGCTGTTGTAGTGGTTGCGTATAGTTGCGTTCTCGCCCCATACGGGAGTCCATGTCTCGTCCTCGGTGCTGCGGACGGTATTCTTGATCTCGAAGTTGCGGTCGAGCTTGGTCGAGTCGGCCAGGATGAAGCCCATGTGAGAGGGTTTGATGATCTGCTCGCCGGCGAAAGTGGCGCTGTAGGTAGGCACACCGCCGTCGCTGAGGTAGAAGTTCACGACGACGCGGCCGTCGGGCGACTTGACTTGTTCTGCTGCAGACAGAGACATCGAGAATGCCACTGTCGACAGAATTAAGGCTAATTTTTTCATGTGCAGTATGATAAAATGTTAGATTTCAGCTGACGCGACCCCCGTCGGCCGACGGGGGTCGCTTGGCAAAGATACAAAAAATTTCTATTAGGTAGAACATTTGCCGGGCGCATGCCGATTCGCACGCCAAAATAAAACTTACAAAAATTTGGTAAATTCACATAATTTTATTAATTTTGCTCCGAAAATTAACGATGTGCTTAATGTTTTGCTCGAATATGAAGCATTATATGTCATATTGAATTTATATCAAAATTTATATTCGCTGAAAAATTGACCGATATATACGTCTGATTAGCAGAGGTGTATGAATTTGGCGTGCAAAAAGAGTTTGTATTGCATCTATATATACGGTGTTAAATGAACTTTTGTGCGTAACTTTGCGAGCGAAAGAAAGATACACGATTATTTTTCAGGGTTAGTATAGATTGTTAGTACTTGATGTAACCTTCAGAAAATTTTTCAGAAAAGCTTTCTAAGCCGGAAATGTTCCGGCCGGGAGTTTTGACTGTCAAGTAAAAGGAAAATGTGTTTTATGTTAGTTATGTAATTGTTTTAAGTAATTAAAACGCAGCGGAGCGCCCTCGTGAGAAGGCGCTCCGTTTGTTGCCGGCCAAGCAAATAAATTTGCTTGGCACTCGACTTATTCGTATTTTTGGCTTTCGCCTTAAATACTCTCGCTCGGTCAAGCAAATAAATTTGCTTGGCACTCGACTTATTCGTATTTTTGTAGTTTAGTTTAGCAGTTTAAATTGCAGGAAGGAATGATACTTACGCTAATAACATTGGTCGTGGCGGCTGTATTTTTTGTCTGGGGCCGTCTTCGATCGGATATAGTAGCCCTGATAGCACTGCTTGTGCTTGCTGTCGGCGGCGTCCTCGATACGGGCGAGGCTCTTTCGGGCTTTGCCAATCCTATAGTCGTGATGATGATAGGCCTGTTCATCGTCGGCGGCGCTATCTTCGATACCGGACTTGCAAAGATCATAGGCGCCAAACTGCTCGCATTCGGCGGCGGCAGCCCTTTGCGGCTGTTCCTGCTCGTGATGGGCGGCACGGCACTGATAGGCGCTTTTGTGAGCAATACGGGTACTGTCGCCCTGATGCTGCCTATAGTGGTTAGCATGGCCTCGTCGAGCGGCACGTCGGTAAGCCGACTGCTGATGCCCCTGGCCTTCGCGTCGAGTATGGGCGGCATGATGACGCTGATCGGTACGCCGCCTAACCTTGTGATAGCCGAGGTGTGGGAGGAGGCCGGCAACGCGCCGCTGTCGTTCTTTACCTTCCTGCCCGGCGGCCTGATATGCGTAGTGGCCGGCACCTTGCTGCTCATTCCTCTGAGCAAGTGGTTTCTGTCGCCGAAAAAGACTGATACCGGCAAGAAGCGCGACAAGAACAAGTCGCTTGCCGAGCTTGTGGAAGAATATGGCCTGCAGACCGACCTCTACCGCCTGTCGGTGCCTGAAAGTTCGGATATATGCGGCAAGACAATAGCCGCTCTCGACCTGCGCCGCCGTTTCGGTATCGATGTGCTCGAGGTGCGCGGCGGCGACGGCAACCGTCGACTCATTAAGAGGGTCAAGCAATATGCGCCGACACCCGATACGGAGATCGGAGCCGGGGATTATGTGTATCTCCGCGGCCATCTCGCGGAGGTAGAGGACTTTGCCCGGCACTATGGCCTCGATATAGAGACGGGCGACAAGATGGATTTCTACGACATTGGGCTGGCTGAAATAGTGCTTATTCCCAATTCTCCGATACTCAACAAGACTATTGCCGACATATCGTTCCGCAAGCGCTTTGGAGTGAATGTGATAGCTGTGCGCCGCAAGGACAGCTATCTCTCCACCGACCTCGCCCGGCTTGTGATCCGGCCCGGCGACGTGCTGCTTGTGCAGGGCAGCTGGGAGGCGATA
>JAGAUV010000043.1 GCA_017620635.1 Muribaculaceae bacterium
CTTGTGCATCTCCACACCCGAAAGCACTATGCGCGAAGAATCTTTGGTAATGCGTCCGCGCAGACAATCGCGCAGGGTATGCGGCTGCTCGCATATCTCCTTGTGCATGAAGGTGTCGTAGCCACCCTTCTCGAGCTGTGCGAGCGACAGTTTAAGTTTCTGTATGTCGATGTGTCCGGGAGTGTTCGACTCGATAGCGGTAATGTTGATGTTGCCGTCGCGGTGTATCTCGGCCATCTCGTTGTCTTTGAGATATATCACGCTATCGGTGTAGCCGACAATAGGAGTGGCGTCGGAAGCGATGAATGTCTCGCCGTCGCCGACACCTATTACCAGCGGCGAACTTTTGCGAGCCACGATCAGGGTATCGTTGTTGTCTTTCTCTATCACGGCAATGGCATATGCACCCTCAACCTGCAGAAGAGCCTCGCGCACAGCCTCGGCAAGCGAGCAGGCGTTGCTCATGCGGACATATTCTATCAACTGAACGAGTACCTCGGTGTCGGTCTCCGACCTGAATGTAAAGCCGTGCTCTCCGAGGGCTTTCTTCAGGACGGCATAGTTCTCGATAGTGCCGTTGTGCACAAGGGCTATGTTGCCGCTCTGACTCAGATGAGGATGGGCGTTGGTGTCGTTAGGCTCGCCGTGTGTGGCCCAACGGGTGTGGGCTATGCCGATATCGCCTGTAGTGTCGCCGGCGGCGGCAGTCTGCTCGAGGTTTGCCACCTTGCCCTGCGATTTGTACACTTTAAGATTGCCGTCGCAGTCGCCAAGGGCGACGCCGGCACTGTCGTAGCCGCGATATTCGAGACGCTTAAGACCTTGAATCATAACATCGTAAGCAGCATTGCTGCCGATGTAGCCTACAATTCCGCACATATATATACTTGACTTTGAGGGTAATGTTTACCTTAGAAATTTAATCGAATAGACTTATTGACGCGCAAAATTACAAAAATTTCCTCAATCTGCAAGCAAAAAATTTTTAGCGCCAAAATACATGGGAGGAAAGTGTCATCGGTTTGTGGCGAGCAGGGAGGTGTAGAGGTTGAGGTAGGCGGAGTTGGAGAGGGGGCGAGAGAAGTTGTCGAGCACGTGGCGGCGGCATTGATCGGGCTGATAGAGGGTGTCGGATGCGGCGACGGTGTGTATAGCGCGCATGAGTCCGTCGACATCGCCTTTTTCCACAACGATGCCGCTTGTGGCGTCGACTGTCTCGGGAGCTCCGCCTGTGCGATAGGTCACAACGGGAGTGCCGCAAGCCTGGGCCTCGAGGTTGATTGTCGGCAGATTATCTTCGAGCGTAGGGTTCACGAGGACTGTGGCCTGCGAATAGAGGCGCGCGAGTTCGTCGACACTCTGAGTACGGGGGCGGCCTTCGATACCGGGCGGAAGTTTACGAATCTGCGATTCGGGCAGACCGACGAGTACGATGCGGTAGCCGTCGGGCATGATGCGCGACAGGCGGATAAATTCGCCGAGACCTTTACGCTCGTCCCAGCTGTTGGCGACGCCGAGGACGATGCGTGGGGATGTGGGCTTGTCGGCTTTTGGCGCGAAGGCCTCCGTATCGATGCCGTTATGGATGGTGGCGATACGACAGCTGCCCAGATAGGATTGCCGGGCGATAGAGGCGAGCCATCGCGACACGGGCACGAGAGTGAGGCGGTCGGCGATGGAGCTGAAGTATTTCTTCTTGAGACGATAGTTCAGGCGACTGTTGTCGGCGACAAGAGATGCCGGATAGGCGTGCTTTTCGGGACAGTCGTGGCAGCCGGACTGCCAGCGGTCGCAGCCGGCATAATCGAAATATGCGCAATGGCCGGTAAATGGCCAGCAATCGTGGAGCGTCCACACCACGGGGGCGCCCCACTTCCTGAGGAAGCCGAAGAGGAGGGGGTAGTTGAGGTAGTAGCCGTGGATATTGTGAAGGTGGATTATGTCGGGCCGATAATCCTCGATAAAGGATATCAGGCGTTTCGTTGCCGACACCGAACCGAGGCCGTGGAGGTCGAAGAGGCGCGTGAGCCCGACATGAGTATAGATCCCGGCTTTGCCGCCGATACGATAGAGCTCCTGAGCCGAAGTGTTGGCATGACGGCCATATGCGAGCGCCGTCTGCCAGCCGCGCTCTCGCGCACCCTCGGCTATGCCCTCGGCTATGCGGCCATGCGAGCCCCAGTTGGCTGTTACATTTATCTGAAGCAGTTTCACAAGGACAAAAATAGCTCCTTTTTCGAATATATACAAATATTAAAGCCCGGCGCAAGTCGATGCGTCGGGCTTTATGTAATATAGGTCGGTTATCAGTTGAGCTTGAAGTTAACCGGGAGAGTGTAAGTAACCTTTACAGGCTGACCGTTGTTACGGCCGGGGATCCATGCCGGCATAGCCTTAACCACGCGCACAGCCTCTTTATCGAGAGCCGGGTGGCGCGGACGAACTACGCGCACATTGGAGATAGAACCATCCTTACCAACGACGAACTCTACAACCACACGACCCTGCACGCCTTCTTCAGCTGCGATCGTGGGGAATACGATATTGTCGCTAAGCCATTTGTACATGGCAGCTTCGCCACCGTTGAATTCGGGTTTCTGCTCTACCATTGCAATGTTGAGAGGCTGCTCTTCCTCAACTACCGGAGCGGCGATGACTTCTTCCTTGATAGTCATCTTGTTGAGGTCGTTGGTACCGTCGGTAATATCGAGGGCACCGGCCTGAGCTTCATTCTCGAGCACTTCTTCCTGGTTCTTGACCTGCTTGTCCTCTTCGATCTTATCATCTTCGACGATAAGGAGGTCGGTCACACGTTGCTGGTTAGCAACTTCTTCGGGAGCTACGACGGGTTCGGGCTCGGGGATTTCGAATTTCTCCTCCTCCTCGATTATCTCTTCCTCAACCTCCATAGTAGTGATTTCCTGAGTAGTAGCAGTAACAATCACATCTTCTTCAGGTTTGGCGAATACGCCTGAAACCGAAAGGATGAGGAGGACGAGTATAATCGCAACCGAGATCAATACCCATACGACAGCTTTTGTGTGGCGTGACGACGAAGATTCACGGAGCTTGTAGGCGCCGAAATCTTTGTTTTTGCCTTCGAACACTAAGTCGCGCCACTCTCTTGAGGTAAGATCTACATCTTTTGCCATAATCTTAAGTATTACTGGTTAGAAGCAGAAGCCTCATCGCCGGCGGGAGCCGCAGCGGTTTTGGCAGCGCGGATTGTGGGACGAATAATATTCAGGCCTTTCTCCTGCTCGAAGTGACGCAGCAGCACTGAGTCGGTGTGAGTGGGGAGCTCGATGCTATAACGAGAAATCTGGTTGATGTTCATCTCGTCGATAGCATTGATAAGACCTTCGTATGTAGTGTTAGGACCGGGTTTGATTACCACAACAGGACGGGTCTTGAGAGAGTCGGATGCGTTAGCTTTGGCTTTCTGCTGGAACTCTTCCTTGGTAATTTCCTTGTTCTTCCACTGCTCTTTGAGTTTGTTGTACTCTTCCATAACCTGCTGGTTCTTGTTGAGCAGGATTTTGCGGATACCCTGAGCCTCATGGTTGACGTTACCTACGAATTGCTCTTTCTGGAGGTATTTGGGAGTCGAGAAAGTGGTGTCGGCAATACCTTCATAGTAGTAGATATTATGTATGGTCTTGCCGGTCTCTTCGTCGACAGCGGGAGTCGCACCATTGTACTCGGTATCGAGGATCAAAGTGATAGCTTCTGACTGCTTGGCCTGATTCTGGTTCTCTTTCTTCACGTCTTCGTTGGTAGGAAGGACGATCTGAAGAGTCTGCGATTTGATCATCGTAGTACAGAGCATGAAGAATGTGATCAGAAGCATGTTCATGTCCACCATGGGAGTAAAGTCCACATGGATAGCGATCTTCTTCTGGGCGCCTTTTTTCTTTTTGCCGCCGCCGGATGTATCTATTTGTGCCATTTGACTTTACTATTATTGAGTGGGTTCATTTTCAGATTTGAGGGCTGTCATGAGGCTGAACTTGTTGAGCTTCATAGTCTGAAGGTTGTCGAAAACCTGCTGGACAGTCGTGAAGGGGGTATCCTTGTCGGCCTTGATAGCCACGCCCTGACCTTTACGCATAAGAGCGGTGTATAGGTTAGAGAGTGTTCCTCTTTCTTCAGCCGAGAGGCCTTCGGCCTGCTCGTTGTTGATACGCTGAGCTACATTATATATAGCTTTGAGCCATACCTGGAAGTCGTTGAGACGACCCTCGCGATTTTTGTTGTCATCGATAGGAATACCGACCATAGGGTTGGTCAGATCACCGAGGAACTTGTCGCGTTCGGATACCGACATCGAAAGCACCTGAGGCAGAGCAGCGAAAGGCACACCGATCATGTTAGTGGTGCGGAATTCGGCTTTCTGCTGATCGTTGAGAGCGATGCGATTGTTCTTGTGCTGCTCGTTGTAGATGGCGACAGCTTCGTCGAGCATCATGCCGCGAATATTTTCGCTTGACAGAGTCGAGTCTGCATCACCGGTAAACGAGATGAAGATTTTACCTTCGGTCACAGTAGGATCCTCGAGCTTGTCGGACTTGTCGGCGCAAGAAACGAGGACGGTCACCAGGTTGTTCATCGGCACCTTCTCTTCACTTACTGAAGAAGGGGTGTAGACGATGGTGGGTTCTTTCTGCAGGAAGGTAGAAGTCAACATGAAGAAAGTAAGCAAAAGAACAGTCACGTCACTCATCGCGGTCATATCGATGAGAGTACTTTTCTTTTTAATTTTTACTTTTCCCATATTTACCTTTTAGCTAATGATTTTGAACGTGAGGGGTAAACGGGGATCAGTGAGTAGCTGCAAATGTCTGCACGATTGAGAAACCAATCTCGTCGATAGCGTAAGTGAGGTTATCGATCTTGTTGGTATAGTAGTTGTAGAAAATTACAGCGAAAGCACCGGTTGCGATACCGAAGGCGGTATTGATAAGAGCCTCCGAAATACCGGTAGAAAGTTCGGTGGAGTCAGGAGCGCCGGAAGCCGAGAGGGCCTGGAACGACTTGATCATACCGAGCACAGTACCGAGAAGACCAACGAGAGTACCGAGAGTGGTCATAGTAGCGATGATGGGGAGGTTCTGCTGGAGGGTAGGCATTTCGAGAGCTGTAGCTTCTTCTACCTGTTTCTGAAGAGTAGCGATCTTCTGCTCTTTAGTAAGGACAGTGTTCTGGTCCATTTCAGCGTAACGAACGAGAGCAGAGTCAACAACAGCAGCTACCGAACCTTTCTGCTTTGCGCAGAGAGCACGAGCACCGTTGATATCGTTTTTCTCGAGGCATTTTTTCACTTCAGCAACGAATTTAGCGATGCTGCCTTTGCCTTTAGCGGCAGAAAGAGCGATGTAACGCTCTACAGCGAGAACGATAACAGTGAGGAAGAGGGTCTGAAGTACGGGCACGATGAAACCGCCTTTGTATACGGTACCCCAGAGGTTAGAGGGGTGACCATCTTCGTTGAAGTGCATCGGGTTGCCAAACCAGAAGATGAAGAGGCAGATAGCGACAATAGCGCAGATCACGATGACCCAAGCGGCATTTTTGATGCCGGGAGCGTTCTTTTTGGGCGTTTGAGCTTCCATAATTTGATTAAGTGTACTGAAAATAATTAATTTAGTTAATGATTGTTTGTTTTATGCGACTCTCCTTTTGTCTTTCACGGTCTGTTCATGACCTTGTCTAACATTATAAGGGGGTATGTCTTTTCGTGGTATTGTTTAAGTATCAAAGTTCTCTTTTATCCTATAAAGATTATCGCAAAATTAGCAAGTTGTTTTTAACTTGCAAAATATTTTAGCCTCTTTTTTAGGTTCAGCCAAATCTCTTTCGACTTTTTTCGGTACGCGGCCCGATTTTGTGTTAATTTTCACTAATTAAACTAAAAGAGCATTAATCAAGCCGCGCATTATCTCAGTTGCGAGTACTTGCAGCAACGCTTCAGGTAATATTCGATCAGTATATTGCGCCGGCTGTTGCGGTCTTTACCAAGCAGATTGACGGTCGGATGCCGGGTGTAGTCCTTCCTCATGGAAGCGAAGTCGCGATGAGCGCGAAAAATAGCCCTGGCATTAGCGAAATCGAGGGTAAGGACATATTTGAGCCACGCGATGGTGTCGAGGAGTCGACGGCGCAGGAGTATGCCGCCGCGGACGCTGTCGGGCAGGTTCTTGTGCAGCATCAGCAGATTGTTGCGGAAGTTGAGATATGTCTTCTTCGGGTTCACGGCAGGGAGCGAGCCGCCGCCGAGGTGGTAGACAATAGCCGAAGGCACGGCGACAATCCGCCATCCGGCCAGACGGATGCGCCAGCAGAGGTCAATCTCCTCCATGTGCGCGAAAAACTTAGGGTCGAGCCCGCCGCATGCGATGTATACGTCGCGACGTACCATCAGGGCGGCACCTGTGGCCCAGTGTATGTCGGCCACGCTGTCGTACTGTCCGCTATCGGTCTCGCACAGCCCGAATATGCGGCCGCGGCAGTACGGGTAGCCGTTCTTGTCGAGATATCCACCGGCTGCACCGGCGTACTCGAAGGTCGAGGGCTTGTCGTACGACATAAGCTTGGGCTGGCACGCGCCGACATCACCGTGTGCCTCCATATAGTCGAAGAGGGCGCGATCCCATCCGGGCGTCACAGCGGCATCACTGTTGAGAAGCACGGCATAAGAGCATTCAATCGCGGCGACGGCACGGTTGTAGCCCTCGGCAAAGCCATAGTTGCGGTCGAACTTAAGAATCTCTACCGAAGGGAACTGCTCCTCGAGCAGCTCGAGCGAACCGTCGGTGCTGCCGTTGTCGGCGACGACGACTCGCGATATCCGGGTGTCGGTGTTCTCTACCACAGAGGGCAGGAAGCGGCGCAACAGCTCACGCCCCTGCCAGTTGAGTATTATAACCGCTACCGGCTTTATTGCAGCGTCACAGGTATTTTCCATCGTTTATGAGTCCACAGCCATATGGCAGGGTCACGCTCTATCGTGTCCTGGAGCATGGCTGCATATTTTTTAGTAAGAGTACCTTTCTCGCCGGCATGCGAGCCGTCGTCGAGCAGGCGCGTGGTTATACGGTAGTGTCCGCGACCGAGTTTCTCCATATCCCAATAGAGCACGGCCAGCTCGAGGCGACGGGCAAGCGTCTCCGTGCCGCTGATGAAAGCAGTGGGACGATTGAGGAACATGGTCACGACAGTGGGGTCGTTGTGGCTCGGCTTCTGGTCGCTCATGAAACCTGTTACCGACTGTATGCCGTCGCGCCTTAGCATGACGATATCACGCAAGACCGTAGACTTCGGGAACGAAAGGGAGCCGAAGCGCGAGCGGATGGCAAGCATGAGCGAGTCGAAAGCATGATTGCGCAGAGGGCGGTACACCTGACAATACTCTACCCCTTTGTGCATCGCGGTGTGGAGGGTTATCGAGGGCGCCCATTCCCAGTTGCCGCAATGAGAGAAGTATATTGCTACGCTCTTGCCCTGCGCGAGCATATTGTCGATCAGATCGGTATTTACAAACTTCATGCGCCGGCACATCTCGCTGTCGCTGATATGCAGGAGCTTGACGGCCTCCACGAAGGTGTCGCAGAAATTACGGTAGAAGCGCCGGCGTATGCCGTTGCGCTCCTCCGCTGTCATGGCGGGGAAGCATTGCGACAGATTGTCGTCGACCACCCGACGCCGATAACGGGCAATGTAATAGACCATTACAAATGCCATATCGGAGAGCAGGTAGAGAACGCGCAGAGGCAGGCAGGCTAAAACGCGGAACAACCCGATAAGCAGTCGTGCCGAAAAGCTCTTCTCCATAATTATTATATGAGTTCAGCGTCAAAGGTCTCGCCGTCGTCGAGGAGACGCACAAGACGCATGTCTACCACTTTATTGTCGAGGGCGGCATCGACATCCGCACGCACACGCAGATAGTTGTCGGTAAAGCCGCCCAGCGGATGGCCGGGCACGGAATGCTCGAGCAGGACGGGGCGCACGGCACCTATATAGCGGCTTGCGAAGTCGCGGTGCTTACGTGCGCTGAGCTCTATCATGACCTCGGCACGGCGGTGTTTCTCGCCCTGATCCACAGGGTCGGCGAGTTCGAGAGCACGGGTGCCGGGTCGTTCAGAGTAAGGGAATACATGCAGATGGCTGATATCCAGGCTTTCGACAAAGGCTTTCGACTCGGCGAAACGTGCGGCGGTCTCGCCCCTGGCCCCCACGATAAGGTCAACGCCTATAAAGGCATCGGGCACGGCGCTGCGTATGCGGTCGACCTTGTGCGCAAACAGTGAGGTGTCGTAGCGCCGACGCATAAGCGACAGCACGGCATCGGAGCCACACTGCAGAGGCACATGGAAATGCGGCATGAAGTGCTTTGACGAGGCGACAAAGTCGATAATCTCATCGGTAAGCAGATTTGGCTCTATCGACGAGATACGGTAGCGCTCTATGCCCTCCACATCGTCGAGGGCACGGCAGAGGTCATAGAAACTGTCGTCGCGGCCATGACCGAAATCGCCGATATTGACGCCGGTAATCACAATCTCTTTGCCGCCCTGAGCCACGACATTATCGGCCTGCGCCACTATGCTGTCGATGGTGCCCGAACGCGAACGTCCGCGAGCCTTGGGTATGGTGCAGTAGGTGCACCAATAGTCGCATCCGTCCTGCACCTTGAGGAAGAAGCGCGTGCGGTCGCCACGCGAACAGGAGGGCATAAATTCACGCAGATCCTTCGCCTCGGGGAAGTGAGGCCGGCAGGCCGCTCCAAGCCATGCCTGTTCGGCCATACGTGGTATGTTAAGTTTGTCGTTCACGCCCACCACAGCCCTGACACCCGGCAGGTCGGCCACCTCGTCGGGCTTGAGCTGCGCATAACAGCCGGTTACCACTATCGATGCGGCCGGATAGCGACGGTTGAACGAACGTATTGTGCTGCGGCATTTGCGGTCGGCCTCGGCCGTGACGCTGCACGAGTTTATAACAATAATATCCGGGACACCGCCCTCCTCTACCTTCACATGCCCACGGGCGGCGAACTGCTCGGCCACCGACGCGGTCTCTGCAAAATTAAGCTTGCAGCCGAAGGTGTGATACATCACTTTAAGAGAAGGACATTCAGATATTTCAGTCATGTCGATAAGCATTTATGATTGAGGCGATCTCACCGGCGTCGCGCTCGCTTGAGCACGAAGATACGGGCAGGCTCACGATCTCGGCGGCAATGCGGTCGGTAACTGGGAGCACCACCGAGCGATAGCGGCTGTAGCAGGGCTGCATATGGGGTGGCGTGGCATAGTGCACATCCCAGCCCACGCCGTTGGCTGTGAGATAGTCGCAGAATTTGTCGCGATCGGCCGTCCTTATCACATACTGGTGCCATACAGAATGGTCCGGGCTGTCCACCAATGGTTTTACCACCAAGGGATTCGTTATGGCGTCATCATATATACGCGCCAGGCGACGCCGGCGTTCTGTTTCCTGTGCAAGACCGGCAAGCTTTACACGCAGAAACGCAGCCTGAATAGGATCGAGACGGCAGTTATAGCCTTCATATATATTATGGTAGCGTCGGTCGGAGCCATAATTGCCCAAAGCCCTTACAGCATCGGCAAGCTCCTTGTCGGAGGTAGTCACAGCACCGGCATCGCCGAGCGCTCCCACATTTTTGGTAGGATAGAAACTGAAAGCCGCGGCATCGCCAAGAGCACCGGTCATGACGCCATCTACATCCGCGCCTATGGCCTGCGCATTATCCTCGACTATCAGCAGACCGTGACGCTGCGCCACTTCCTTCATTACATTGTCATAGGCCGGGCGGCCGTAAAGGTGTACGGTCATTATAGCCCTTGTCCGTGGTGTCACGGCAGCTTCGATAAGCGAGGTGTCGATATTGAGCGTGCGAGGGTCGGCATCGACAAAGACAGGATTCAGCCCTGTATCGGTAATAGCCAGCACTGTAGCGACATAAGTGTTGCCCGGCACTATTACCTCGTCGCCGGGACTTATGCGACCAAGCTCCATGTAGCCACGCAAAATAAGGCGCAGAGCATCAAGACCATTGCTCAGACCTACAGCATAGTCTGTACCGACAGACGCCGCCAGCTCACGCTCGAAAGCTTCATTTTCAGCGCCACCCACATAGCGGCCCGAGTCTATAACCCTGCAGGCCGCCTCCTTAAGAGCGGAATTGTACGACGCATTCACATGCCCGAGGTCAAGGAAGGGATAACGCAGGTTATTCATTGGTGCAGAGCTTCATGAATTGGTCAAATTCGCGCACGTAATCATCCTCGGAATATAATGTGGAAGTCATGACCATGCACACCGATCCGGAAGCGAAATTGTCGAGCGTGCGCCAGTATCCGGCCGGGATATACAAAGCCTCGAAAGGACGGTTCATAGTAAATGTCTGCCATTCCTTGCCGTCAAACAGATTGACATTGAAGCTGCCCGAAATGGCCACGAGTAACTCCTCGCTGACATGGTGCGAGTGACCGCCACGCTCTTCGCCGGCCGGCACGTCGTATGTCCAGTACACACGACGGACATCGAAAGGCAACAGTCCGTCGCCCTCCTGCACAAAGGTAAGGTTGCCGCGCGGATCATATATACGCGGCAGGGCCACCTTGCACGGCTTAACAAGCTTCTCCATGCCTTATTTGTTTTCTTCGTTCTCCAGAGGCAGATTTGCGAGCTGGTCGCGAGCGGTGGCAAGCATACGCTCGTATTTCTCTCTTTTTATCGAAGCCGAGCGCTGCGCCTGCAGGGCCTCGCTGAACAGGTAGCAGTCCACGATCTCCTTACGCAACTTACTGTCCATCTTCACGCTCACATTTCCTTTTGAGCCGACAAGTATTACCTTGTTTGCCTTGGGATGACTCTCGAGCCAAGCTCCGACGCCTACAAGATCCTCAGGGTTGAAACTTGCCGATTCAGAGCCTTCCACTTTCACGATACGCGACGAGGAAATGTCGGATGACGAAACGCGCTCGCTGCCGTCGGTAAGCTCTATCGCCCTGAGACCTATTGCACGGCCCTGTACGTTGGCCACGATGTAGAAATAGCCCTTGTCGGTCACACGAGCCTGTATGCCCGTCGCAGTCATCACTTTGTCCGACACACCGTTAGGGAGGAAATAGCCGTCGAGCCCGACAGAACTGTCGACGTGACGGAAGTTGGGGCGAAGAGCGTCAAGATTGATAGTAGCCTGGGCCAGAGCGGCATCGCCGGCGCTTATACTGTCGGTCGCCATGCCTTCCATAGCCGACGCGCGCAGCCTTAGAGCGGCACGGCGTATTTCGGTCTGATCGGGATAACGAGTATTGAGTGTGTCGAGCAGCGTGATAGCGCCCTGATAGTTACGGGCTTCGAGCGCGGCCTTGCTTTCAGCGTAGAGCTGCGAGGCACCTTCCTTGGCTTTGTCACCGCATGAGCACAGCATAAGAGCCGACAGCGACAATGCGAGCAGTGTTTTATTTATTGCGTTGAACATCTTTAACTCCTTTCACAGTTTTAATTTTCCTAATCAGTTGGTTTAGAGCGGCAGTGTCGGCTACACCTACAGTAAGCACGCCGGCAAAGAGGCCGTCGTTCGAATCTATCGAAATGCCGCGCAAAGATACGGATTTTTCTTTATTAATAATAGAGGTAATGTTTGTGACAATGCCGATATCGTCTTTTCCGACCACACGGAGTGTCGCCATAAACTCGGCTCCGGCCTTGCCGCTCCATCGAGTACGTATCACACGGTAGCCATAGCGCTGTCGTATGTTGGCGGCATTGGGGCAGTCGCACCGGTGTATCTTTATCACACCCTCGGCCGATATGAATCCAAACACGTCGTCGCCGTATATGGGATTGCAGCAACGCGCAAGCTTATAGTTTATACCTTTGATATTGTCGCCTATCACGATCACATCGCTGCCCGAATCGTCCTTGACATCCTCCTCGGCCGGGGTCTGGAGCACATAATTGCTCGCCGACACTCGGACCGCAAGATCCTCGGGGCGCGACGAGCGCTCGATGATTTCGATGTAGGAATCGGCCACGTCGTTGACATCGAGCTGGTCGCTGCCTATGGCGCTGAAAAAGTCGATGGCGTTCTTGTAGCCGAGCTTCGTCACAGTCTTCGATATCAGCGACTCGTCGTAGTCGAGCTTACGGTTTTTGAAGCGGCGCTGCAGCAGCTCCTTGCCTATCTCGGCCGACTTGTTCTCGTTCTCCTTGAGCACGGCCCTGATTTTGTTTCTGGCCTTGGTCGTAACAACGATATTGAGCCAGTCGCGGCTCGGCTCCTGCTGAGGCGAGGTCTGTATCTCTACCGTATCGCCACTCTCGAGCTTGTAGTTGAGCTTGCGGTTACGTCCGTTGACCTTGCCGCCTACGCACTGCACGCCGATACGAGTATGGATGTTGAAAGCGAAATCGAGTAGCGTGGCGCCCTGCGGCAGTTTGTACAGATCGCCGCGAGGAGTGAAGACAAACACCTCGTGTGAGTAGACATCCATCTTGAAGTTGCGCATCAGATCCATGGGGCTGTGCTGACCAGCCTCGAGAATATCGCGCACGTTATTCATCCACACGTCGAGGCCGCCTTCGCTCTTGATTCCCTTATAACGCCAGTGGGCTGCAAGACCTTTCTCGGCGATCGTATCCATTCGCCGCGTCCTTATCTGCACCTCGACCCAGCGCTCTTCGGGACCGTACACCGTTATATGCAGCGACTCGTATCCGTTGCTCTTGGGTATGCTGAGCCAGTCCTTGAGCCTCATGGGATTGGGGCGGTACATGTCTGTAACGACCGAATATGCCAGCCAGCATTCAGGCTTTTCCCTCTCAGGCGGACAATCGATTATAATGCGGATAGCGAAGAGGTCATATATGTCCTCCACAGTGTTGTGCTGCTTCTTCATCTTGTTCCAGATCGAATAAATCGATTTGGTACGACCCTTGATGGAAAATTTAAGGCCCTCGGCCTCGAGTTTTTCCTTTATCGGGCGGATAAAGTCTTCGATATAAGCGTCGCGTTTGACCTTTGTCTGATTCAGTTCATGCGCTATCTGGGTGTATACCTCCCTGTTGCTGTATTTCAGCGACATGTCCTCAAGCTCCGACTTGATGGCATATAGGCCGAGGCGATGAGCGAGAGGGGCATAGAGGTAGTTGACCTCGTTGGCTGTATCATGCACGAGTTTTTCGGCCGGATGATGGTTGATGGCCCTCATAAGCCTCAGACGGTCGACTATCATAATGATAATCACACGTATATCCTCGGCAAATGTAAGGAGCAGCTTTCGGAAGTTCTCGCTTTCGACCGACACGCTGCGGCTGTAGAGTGTCCTTACCTTGTCGAGACCTCTTACGAGCTTTGCAATGTCATCGCCCCAGCGGCCGGCGAGGTCTTTTTCGTCATCGCTACTTACGGATAGCGCCGACAATATGACAGCGAGGCACATATTGCGGTCGGCGTTGAGGCTGCGGCATATGCACAAGGCCGTGTCGAGCGCCGACAGCAGGGGATGGAAACCGAAACGGTCGCGTGGAACAGATCCGGAAGCGGCATGCCGCCGGACAGCATCCTTCACACCGTCGACATCATCGGCCTCGAGTTCTCCTTCGAAGGCACCCATTATTTCGCGATAGCCTCCGAGAAGATGTTTTACTTCATTGTCAGAGAGATATTTCTGTTCCATAATATCCAATAAACCATTATCCAATAAACAACTATGTGTGAGTCCCGGTTGTCGCGCCGCCGCATTTTACTTGCGGTTGCGCACCTTGGGAAGTGTGAATTTGAAGCACAGGCCGCCGAGGACGCCGTTCGTAACCTCGATAGTGCCGCCATGTGCCAGCACGGTGTTCTGTACGATAGGCAGTCCGAGGCCGGTGCCTCCGGCTTTTCGGGTGCGACCCGAATCGATGCGGTAGAAACGGTCGAAGAGGTGCGGCAGATGTTCCTCGCCCACGCCCGTGCCGTTGTCGCGAAATTCGAAGTGATAGAATTTCTCGTCCTGGCCTGTAAGCACAAGCTCACAGAACGTGCCCTTGGAATAAGCGCCGGCGTTCTTGGCCAGGTTGAGAATCATGCCTAACAGCAGGTTGTAGTTGCCCATAACCTTGCAGTCGAGCGGTATGTCGTAGCGGAACTCCATCTTGCCGAGATCGCCCGACTCCTCGATATCGTTTGATATCGTATATGCTATATCGTGGAAATCAAGTTCCTCGGTCGATATCAGCTCTCCGCCTTCCTCAAGCCTCGTAATGGCCGACACGTCGGCAATAAGATTGACCAGACGGTCAACGTGCTCCGACGCTTTCGTCAGGAAGTGTGTACGTGAGTTCTCGTCCATCGTAGGATTCTCGAGTATAGTGTCGATATATCCCTTGATCACACCGATAGGCGTGCGCAGCTCGTGATTGATATTGTTAGTGAGCTGTCGTTTTGCCCTTGCCTTTTCCTCTATGGCGTGGAGGGCGACGGCATGCTCCTTTTTCTGGCGCTGCATAGCCTGCGAGCGCTGGTTGTACATGGTCGTGATCTGCCTGGATATATCGCCGAGTTCGTCGTGGGGATATTCCATGGCAGGCATGAAGTTGGGGTCGGTAGAGGCTCGCTCGGCGATCTTGCGGAGGTTGGTAATGTTACGTCCGAAATAACGGGTCGAGTAGTAAGCCACGATAGTAGCCACAAGGGCTATCGCAAACATAATCCAGAAAATACGTGTCGACGGCAAGGACGCAGCCAGGATGTCATTGTCGAAAGGCAAGACGGTGTAGACCGTCACACGTCCGTCCTTGCTCTTGCGTACGCTGTAGTAGAAATATTTGCCTGCGTCGGGAGTGCCGGCAGTAGAATCCACACCGGGCGTCTCGGTAACGCCTCGCTCGAGGGCGCGCTCCGAGTCGCTGAGCGCGATAGGGGCGCCATAGCAGTGTATCATGCGGCCGTCCTTGTAGACGGTAATGCGGAGGAGGTCGTAGAGGGGATTGTCGCGATAATAATCGACGGCAAACTTCATGAACGGACGCGCGTCGACGTCTGTCTCGTTGGCATAAAGGATGCGCGACGAGACGAGCGACAACTGCTCGTTGATCTGTGACTTACGATATTCGCGCTCGTTGTAGAACTGCCAGAATGTCATTCCCACGATAATTACCCAAAGGGTAAGCACAAGGGGAATGAACAGCTGCCACTGATAACTAATTCTTCTCTTTGAAGCCATAACCAAAGCCCTGGCGAGTGACGATATACTTTTCGTAATCGCCCAACTTCTTGCGGAGACGTGTTATGTTGGTGTCGACAGTACGGCCTGTTACCACCACATCATCGCCCCACACATTCTTGATCAGTTCTTCGCGAGAGTATATACGGTTATTATGAGTGAGGAAGAAGAGAAGGATATCGTATTCGGTACGGGTAAGTGACACGAGCTCGTTGTCGATATATACCTCCTTGTCGTTCCGGTCGATGCGCAGGCCCTTGAAGACGACATCGCTCTCATATATCGACTGCTGAGCCTCGATATCGGCAGCCGAGCGCTGCTGCGACTGACCCGTGCGGCGCAGGATGGCACGCACACGAGCAAGAACTTCGCCTATTACGAAGGGCTTTGTCACATAGTCGTCAGCACCTATGTTGAGTCCTTTTACCACGTAGTCTTCGTCGGACAAGGCAGAACAGAACAATATCGGCTTCGACTCGGTGGCGCTGACATTACGGATCCGTTTGGCGAAATCGAATCCAGACAGGCCGCCCATCATTATATCTACCATGAATAGAGAATAGTCTTCAAGATCCATCTCGAGGGCTTCTTCGGCGCTGTAGGCACAATCTACCTCGTAGCCCTCCTTTTCGAGATTGAACTTCAGTATTTCGCATACTGCTTCTTCATCGTCGATGACTAATATCTTGTTTCTCATAACTTTACACACTTTATATATTGGCTTTGCCCCGGCAGACAAACACCGCCGTACAAATGATTGGTTATTTAGGTGCACTAAATTAGTAATTTTTGACGAGAATGCAGTGTTAACACATGTTAAAAAGACCCTGTCCTCTGAACTATATTCCCATGCCGGATGTTAGACTTACATAAATACTGATTTTGCACTGTGTTTTTTCATGGTATTAGATTTAAGGTTAAAAAAATAAGGCTGTCGCGACGACAGCCTGTTTTTTTTAATGCCTTCTCCGTATCACGGCATGGCCGTCGGCGACAACGTAATCGACCGGGATGTCGAAATCGTCGGTATCGAACTCGTCGAAGAGCTGAAAGTCGTAGCATATGCCAATCGTGGTAGCACGCGAACGGCTCAGCAGACGGTCATAATAGCCCTTGCCGCGGCCTACCCTGTTGCCCTGCCGGTCGAAAGCCACAGCAGGCACTATCACAAGGTCGATATCGCTGATGTCGACCGTATCGTCGCCGTCCGGCTCCTCAATACGGAACGCGCCAAGGTGCATACGCGAGCGGTCATAGGGCAGGATCTCAAGATCGAGGCCGTTGACACGCGGCAGATAATAGATCTTGTCGGAAGGCGAGGATTCGAAAAAGAGATGTGTCGACAGTTCGTCGGGAAGAGAATGGTATAACAACACTCTCCGGGCCACGGTGTAAGCGGCCATCGACCGCACCGTATCGAATACGCGGCGTGCCGCGGCAAGCCTCTCGTTGTCGTCGAGCATCTGCTTGCGCGCACGCACCTGACGTCTTATGTCTTCTTTATTCATTTTCGTTGCTGATTGTCGTTTTATCGGTCAGAGGGAAGTCGGCACCGCCCGTTTCGAGCTGGCGCAAGGCTTCGCTGACCACAGGATCTGTAGCGTTGATGACCTGGAAATAGCCGTCCATACCGACTATATCGCGAGCTATCAGCGCTTTTATCTGATTAACAATCAACTTGGCAGAAATGTTGATATAATACCACCGCGGAGCAATGCCGCCCTTATTGTTAGCGTAATTGACGAAAGACTGCAGCAATACATTGTCGGCAGGCAGCTTGCGCAGCATTTCATCCACATTGCGGCTCTCGTTGAGGCTGTCGCGGTTGAGATCGGCGTACTCGTAGGCAAACTTGCGGAGCAATCCGGAGTTAGCCACCTTTATGTAATACGATGTCACGCCGGAGGTGTCGGAGGGTACGAAGATATCGGGAATTATGCCACCGCCGCCATATACGGGACGGCCCGACACGGTCTTGAATATGAGCGTGCTGTCGACCTTGACACTGTCGGCGGTAAAGATTTCGCCACGGTTGTAGCGGTCGAATATCTCGGTCTCGTACTCGCCTGTATGGCCCGGCTTGTAGGTCTTCTGTATGCAACGTCCCGAAGGGGTGTAGTAACGCTGCACCGTGAGGCGGAACTCGCTCGAGTCGGGCAACTCGAACGGACTCTGCACAAGGCCCTTGCCGAACGAGCGCCGGCCTATCACGAGTCCGCGGTCGTTGTCCTGTATGGCACCGGTAAAAATCTCGCTCGAGCTTGCCGAAAATTCATCGATAAGCAGCACAAGCTTTTCATTGGTAAATCCGCCAAGACCGTCGGAGACAAGCACACTCTGGTCGCGCGACGTGCGGCCCTTGGTCATCACTATCAGACGGTTAGGCTCGAGGAACTCGTTTGCCACCAGCACGGCCGGATTCATATATCCGCCGCCGTTGCCTCGGAGATCCACCACATAGCTTCGGGCGCCTTCGTAGCGCAACTGGCCGAGCGTGGTAAGGAACTCGGGATATGTATTCTCAGAGAACTTGCCGAGACGTATATAGCCGACAGAATCATTGAGCATATACGACGCATCGATAGGCGACACGGGCACCTCGGCGCGCACAATATCGAAGTAGACAAGGCCGGGTGCGTTATGCCTCTTCACGCCGAGACAGACATGTGTATCCTTCTCTCCACGCAGTATGCTGAAGAGATGTTCCTCGTCGGCTTCGACTCCGGCGATGTTCTCGCCATCGACCTCTATCACTCTGTCGCCGGGCAACATGCCAGCCTCGTCGGCGCCACCGCCGTTTATCACTTCGAGCACATAGAGAGTGTCGTTGAGCATCTGGAACTGTATGCCTATGCCGTAGAAAGAGCCCTCGAGGTCGCGGTTGACAGCGACACGCTTGCTTGCCGGAATATACGACGAGTGCGGATCGAGATTCTGCAGCACCTCGGGGATTGTAAGCTCCACAAGGCTGTCGAAATCAACTTCATCGACATATCTCGACTCTATCACGTCGAATATCTCATTGAGCTTCTGACGCGCGCTGCTGTCGGGATGACGGCAGTCAAGAGCTCTGCCCATCCACAGGCCTGCGATAAGGAACACAGCTGCCACGACCGGCAGGAGAAGCATATATCTACGCTTATTCATCACTCATTCAAATCTTTAATATGGACACACTCCACTCCGGCACGGCGAAGGAGCTCGATACCGTCGCACAGACGGTACAAATCATTGAAAACAACCCGACGTATGCCGGCCTGTATTATAAGCTTGGCACACTCGAGGCATGGCGACGCGGTAACGTAGAGAGTAGAGCCCGACGACGAGTTGTTGCTGCGCGCCACCTTTGTAATAGCGTTTGCCTCGGCATGGAGGACATAAGGCTTGGTAACACCGTCAGCATCCTCACACACGTTTTCAAATCCCGAAGGCGTGCCGTTGTAACCGTCCGAGATTATCATTTTGTCTTTTACCAGGATGGCACCGACCTTGCGGCGCTGGCAATATGAGTTCTCAGCCCATATTGTCGCCATGCGCAGATAGCGCCGGTCGAGAAGTTCCTGTTTATCGTTATTGTTGGTCATACAAAGAAATGTCGCACAAACATAGTAAATATATCTCGTAAATACAAATCGGACGCGTCACAGATTCATAAAAGCAGAGCTATTCTGTATACCGCGAAAGCAAGAATCCATGCTATGGCGGTGCTGTACACTACCGAAAAAGCGGCGTAGCGCCACGAGCCTGTCTCGCGTGCGATAGTCGTTATCGTGGCTATGCAGGGACAGTAGAGCAATATGAACACCATAAACGACAAGGCCACCGCCGGGGTAAAGTCGGGCTTGCCCGTGATAGGCGAGTCAGCCTGCAGACGAGCCCCGAGCCTCGTGTCCGACACCTCTTCGTCGTTCGTATAGAGCACTCCGAGAGTCGACACCACAATTTCCTTGGCCGGCACTCCGGCCATAGCGGCCACGGTGGCGCGCCAGTTGAAACCGAGAGGCTCCATGACAGGATTGACCACCTTGCCTGTCATCTCGAGATATGAATCCTTGGACGGATCGATGCTTCCGGTGGTCGAATGTATGTCGGTCGAGGGTACACCGTCATGGAGGGGGAAATAGTTGAGTGCCCATACGAGCACACTCGCAAACAATATTATGCCGCCCATCTTCTTGAGATACTGCTGTCCTTTGCTCCACGTATGGTTGAGCGAGGCTTTGACTGTGGGGAGGCGGTAGGGAGGCAACTCCATGACAAAGGGCGTCTCGTCCTTTTTGAAAAGGAAACGTCGGAGCATACGGGCCGTGATCACAGCCACCATAATGCCGCCGAAGTAAAGGCAGGCCATCACAAGGCCGCCGTTGCCGCTAAAGAATGTGCCGCAGAGGAGCACATAAATAGGCAGCCGGGCCGAGCACGACATAAACGGATTGATAAGTATCGTGATTATGCGGCTCGATTTGCTCTCGATGCTTCGCGATGCCAGTATGGCCGGCACATTACAGCCGAAGCCCATGACAAGCGGTATGAAGGACTTGCCGTGAAGGCCTATGCGGTGCATTACCTTGTCCATGATAAATGCTGCGCGCGCCATATAGCCCGAGTCCTCCATAAAGGATATGCAGAAGAAGAGTATCAATATATTGGGCAGGAACACTATCACGCCGCCGACACCGCCTATGATGCCGTCGGCGATAAGATCCTTGAGCGGACCGGCCGGCATGATACCGTGAACGAAGTCGGAAAGCCATGCCACCGAATCCTCTATCCATTCCATAGGATACTGACCGATGGCGAATGTGGCCCAGAATATCAGCACCATTATAGCGATGAAAATAGGGAATCCGAGCCAGCGGTTGGTGGCGAGCTTGTCGAGCACAGCCGACGCACGGCCTTTCTGCCTGTGACCGGGCGTATATGTCTCGGCCAGGGCGCCGGCGACGAAGCCATATTTCTCGGCGGCTACTATCGACGATATGTCCTGGTCGTGAAGGCTCTCGATTTTGGCACGAAGTTTGTCACGTAAGAGTATTATCGGGTCGTCGGCACCGACACGCAGATGCTGCCTCCAGCCGGCTTCGTGATCTTTGCCGCCGAAGAGACGCGCTTTCAGTCCGTGTCGTGTCTTGGACTTGTCGGCCGCGCTGTTGACAACGGGAATCTCATCCTCTATCTCATGGTCGCCTTCCAGAAGCTTGATGGCCAGATAACGCGGCGAGAAATGCTTGAGCATCACAGGCGAGGCCTTGATAGCGTCGACAAGCTTACGCACGGCGCCCTCGATGTCGGCACCGAGATTGACGTGGATGTGGCGCACTGTCGTGTCGCGGCCCTCGTAGACAGCTATCACACGTTCGAAGAGCTCGCGTATGCCCTCGCCGGTTTTCGACACCACCGGCATCATAGGCACACCTATCATCTTGCCGAGCCCGTCGTAGTCGAGGCTTGCTCCGCTCGAGCGCAACTCGTCGTACATGTTGAGGGCTATTACCATAGGATAGTCCATGTCGATCAGCTCGGTGGTAAGGAAGAGGTTGCGCTCAAGGTTCGACGAGTCCACGACATTGAGTATCATATCGGGAGTGTTCTCGCGCAGATACTGGCGCACATAGAGCTCTTCGGGCGAATAACAGGTAAGCGAATATGTGCCGGGCAGGTCGACGATATTGATAGAATATCCGTCGAGCTCGAAGGTACGGTACTTGGCGTCGACTGTCACGCCCGAGTAATTGCCGACATGCTCGCGAGCCCCCGAGGCGGCATTGAATATGCTCGTCTTGCCGCAGTTGGGGTTGCCTATAAGGGCTACGTTGATGATATGACGCTGTCGGTCGAAAAGACGGTGGGCCTCGGTCTCGGCTATCTCGGGCGGCGGCGACATGAGCACTTCACGGCCTATCACGGCCGCTTCGGCGTCATCGATCGGCACTACCTCGATAAGATCGGCCTCGGAACGGCGCAGCGATATCTCGTAGCCCAATATGGAATAATTGATGGGGTCTTTGAGCGGAGCGTGAAGCAATACTTTCACTGCATGACCCTTTACAAAGCCCATCTCGATCGCGCGCTTGCGGAAAGCGCCGTGACCATGTATCTTGAGGACAATACCGGTCTCGCCGGTCTGTAGTTCCGACAATTTCATTTTCCGACAGCATTAAGTGTTCTGACAGTCGCGTCTATGGTCCGGCTCACGTTCTTACGGAAATGTTCGGTTCCTGTATGTGTGTCACGCACAAGAGCGTCGAGTCTTTTGAGGGCAGTCGACAGCATTCCGCATTTGTTAGCCCAGACGATATAATCCGCAACGAGTTTGTAAGTACCGTTGAAAAGCGACGCCGGGTAATAGAGATAGGCTTCCGTACTGACGAGCAGCGATATAGAGCCCATCATGAGCTTGTCGATATACTCCGGCGTGAGACCGTAGGCCTGTCCCTGTCTTATAAAGCCTCGTATCACACTGATACGACCTTTCGACAGGGTGCCTCGCCTGACACGTTTGAGTTCCTTGAAGATTGCTTCAAATTTCTCTTTGAGGAATGCTTCCGGGTCAGGATTGATAAAGAACTCAAGATAAGCCTTGGCCTCCTTCGACACCCCGTAGATATTGAGAATTATCTCGGAGAGCTGTTCGGCGCTAAAGCCTTTGAGTTCCTTTTTCAGTTCGGTCTTGCTCACGTCCTTTCAACAGTCATTTTACCGGCAGGATACGCCGGTAATATCGAATTATTTAAGCCACTTGTCGAACCAGCGGAAGAACAGGCGCTGCCACAGTACGGCATTCTGAGGCTTTAGAATCCAGTGGTTTTCGTCGGGATATATAACCATTTCGGCCGGTATGCCACGCAGCTTGGCGGCATTGAAGGCCGACATACCCTGGCTGGCGAGGATGCGGTAGTCGTATTCGCCGTGAGATATCATGATAGGAGTATCCCAGCGGTCGACGAAACGGTGCGGCGAGTTGGCGAATGTGCGCTGAGCCACGGCATTATCCTTCTCCCAGAAGGCACCGCCCATATCCCAGTTGGCAAACCACATCTCTTCGGTCTCGACATACTGCTGCTCGATGTTGAAGATACCTGCATGGGCAAGGAAGGCTGCAAAACGGCCTTCGTGATTGCCGGCGAGAAAGTAAACAGAGAAGCCGCCGTAGCTTGCGCCTGTACAGCCTATATGTTTGGCGTCGATCCAGGGCTCTTTCTTGACATCGTCGACAGCCGACAGATAGTCGCGCATGTTCTGGCCGGGATAATCCTTGGATATCTGGGCGTTCCACTCGGTGCCGAAGCCGGGAAGACCACGGCGGTTAGGCGCGATGACAACATATCCGTTGGCGGCCATGAGGGCGAGGTTCCAGCGATAGCTCCAGAACTGACTTACAGCAGACTGCGGGCCGCCCTGGCAATACAGAATGGCAGGATATTTTTTAGAGGCATCGAAATTCTGGGGCTTGAGCACCCACACGAGCATCTGCTTGCCGTCGGTGGTTTCGACCATACGGCGCTCCACTGTAGGCATGGTAATCTGAGCGAAGATATCGTCGTTGACGCCTGTCAGCTGTTTAAGCTCGTTCTTTTTCTTGCCCTGGGTTACAAGCACGAGCTCGTTAGGGCGAAGCATGGAATGGCGCATAGTTACCACGGAGCCATTTCCTGCCGGAGCAAGGCCCTGATAGTCATACTCTCCCTGAGCAACGACACTGACCGTACCGTCGAGCATGATATTGAACATCGGCTTGACGCCATCGCGGTAGGCGAGGAAATAGATCGAGCGGCTGTCGGGATTCCATGCTATCTCATCTACGGTATAGTCCCAGTCGGCAGTCAGGTCGGTCTTGTTGCCCGTCGCCATCTCCATGACCATGATACGGTTTTTGTCGCTTTCATATCCGTCATGCTCCATGCTGAGCCATGCCAGATAGTTACCGTCGGGCGAGAACACAGGAGCCGTGTCGTAGCCCATCATGCCTTCGGTAAGGTTACGGGTAGAGCCGCTTGCGAGCTCGTAGAGGTAGAGGTCGGAGTTGGTGGAGACGGCATACTCGAGTCCTGTCTTTTTGCGCGACACATACACAAGGCTCTTGCTGTCCTTGCTCCAGGCGAAAGACTCAATGCCGCCGAAAGGCTTCATGGGAGCCTCGAAAGGCTCGTCGGCCATGATATCCTTTACGTCCGACACCTTGCCGTCCTTAAATTCGCCGACAAAAGGATGAGGTATTTCAGTTACCCATTCATCCCAGTGCTTGTACATCAGGTCGTCGATGACACGGCCTGTCGCCTTGGGTAGATCGGGGTATAATTCGTCGGCCTTTCGTGCGTATTTTACATTTCCTATCAGCACCACCTTGGTCTGGTCGGGCGAGAGGAGGAAACCGCCGATACCGCCTTCGTGGGCCGAGGCCTGCACACGGTCGCTGCCGTCGGGCGCCATGGTCCACATCTGAGGTTTGCCGTCAGAGTCGGGGTACATGAAAGCTATGCGGCGTCCGCCATCGATCCACACTGCCGAATTTTCGCTCTTGGGAGTATCGGTAATCTTTACCGGCACAGCGTTTTTGTGAGTGAGCGACAATTTGTAGAGATCGTTATTTGAACTGTTCTCGGCGAGATTCTCGTAAGCTATACCGAAGAGCACCGTTTTGCCGTCGGGCGACACACACGGGTCGCTGACACGCCCGAGCGCGCCAAGGGCCTCTATGCTGAAGGTTCCGTCAGGGCTGGTAAATTTCTCAGCGGCTGTGGCTCCCGCTGCAAGCAAAAGTGCTCCTGCTGTCATCGCAAGTTTCTGCATAATAAGTCTTATTTGTTTTATGACCGCAAAATTACGCAATTTTTGACTTACGTTAATGTTTAATTCGTTTTTAATGTGGTAAAAATTATTAAAGAGCATCTATAAGTCGCAAAATTCTTTTAACTTTGCACTTGCATATATTGAAGTGCTTACAAATGAATACGAAATTACTCCTTTGCGGTATCGCATTGTGCGCCGCATCAAGCCTTTTCGCACAGTCAGGCAACAACGTTATCGATGAAGTGGCCTGGATGATAGGCGATGAGCCAATATACAAATCAGAAATCGAGCAGGCCTACCTCGACATGCAGAACGACCGTCTGCCTGTGTCGGGCGACCCCTACTGCACCATACCCGAGCAGATGGCCGTAGAGCGTCTTTTCTTGCATCAGGCTGATATAGACACTGTTGTGATACAGGAATCGATGGTACAGATGCAGGTCGACGCCCAGATGAACTTCCTCATTACCAACCTCGGCAGCCGCGAGAAAGTGGAACAGTACTTCCGCAAGGCTTTCCCCGATATCCGCGAGTACTACGCCACCAATATGCGCAACCGCGCCCGTGTGCAGCAGGTACGCAGCAATCTTACCAAAGACCTCAAGGTAACTCCGGGCGACGTCCGCAGATATTTCAACGAACTGCCCAAAGACAGCATACCCTTCATGCCTCTTCAGGTCGAGGTGCAGATACTCACGCTCAACCCAGTCATACCCCAGCAGGAAATCGACGACGTGAAATCACGTCTGCGTGAGTACGCCGACCGTGTCAACAAAGGCGAAAGCGAGTTTTCAACCCTCGCCATCCTCTACTCCGAGGCTCCCGAAGGTATACGCGGCGGCGAAATCGGCTTCATGGGCCGCGGACAGCTTGTGCCCGAGTATGCAGCCGTGGCGTTCAACCTCAACGACCCCAAGAAGGTATCGAAAATAGTCGAGACCGAATATGGCTACCACATCATACAGCTTATCGAGAAACGTGGCGACCGTATAAACACGCGCCACATACTGCTCCGCCCCAAAGTGTCGCAGAAAGATAAGGACGACGCCATCGCTCGCCTCGACTCGGTACGCACCGACATCGTTGACAACAAAGCGTTTACATTCGACGATGCCGTATATTACGTCTCGCAGGACAAAGACACCCGAATGAGCAAGGGTGTGATGGTCAACAGCGAAAACGGCACCACCCGGTTCGAAATGTCGCAGCTGCCACAGGAGATAGCCAAGGTCGTTGCCGACATGCAGCCCGGCGAGATTTCGAAGCCCTTCGTAATGCGCAGCCCCAAGAGCGACCGCGAGATAGTGGCTATCGTAAAACTGACCTCTCGTCTCGACGCGCATCAGGCCAACCTCGGCGACGACTACCAGACTATCAAAAGCATGTATGAGAACGCTCGCAGCGAAGAGATCGTCAACGAATGGCTTGAGAAGAAGATCAAAGACACTTACGTACGTATCGAAGACGGTTGGCGAGGCTGTGATTTCCAGCACAAAGGTTGGATCAAGTGATCTGAATGAGCCGTAATACTTTCTTTATAGCGTTTCTGCTACTGGCACTGCCGGTCATCGTCGCTGTGGCACCCCACGGACGTCCGACACCGCCTGTTATACGGCCACAGATACCTACCGCCGACCGCACTGTCGGCAACAGAGTTTTTCTCGAACAGGCAGACAAACTGCACAAAGAGACCGGCGACTCGTTCATGACAGTCGTCGGCAATGTCATTTTCACGAAGGGGCCTATGATCATGAAATGTGACAGCGCCCACTTCTTCGAGAACTCCGAATCACTTCAGGCCTTCGGCAATATCAGCATGGAGCAAGGCGACACCCTCTTTGTCTATGCCGACGAGCTCGACTATGAAGGCGACACCGAAATCGCCACCCTCTATGCCGACCCCGGCAAAAAAGTACGGCTCATCAACCGCGACGTCATGCTGCAGACCGACATCTTCATCTACGACCTCGCCATCGACCTGGGCTACTATGAAGTGGGAGGCACTCTGACAGACCCGTCCAACACCCTTACGTCGATCTACGGAGAGTACGTGCCATCCACCAAAGAGGCCAACTTCTATACCGACGTACATCTGAACTCGAGGAATCAGGATGACACTCTCGATATCTTCTCCGACACCTTATATTATAACACCGACACACACATCGCCCAGCTGTTCTCGCCCAGCGAGGTAATAAACCAGCGCGGCATCATCTACACCCGGCTCGGAGTGTACGACACCGACAGCAACCGCACAACACTCTACGACAGGTCCACAATAGTGACATCGCAGCACCACACCCTTACCGCCGACACCATATACTATGACCGCACAGCCGGTTACGGACAGGCCTGGGGCGGCATGGTGCTTACCGACAGCATACACGACGCCGAAGTACACGGCGATTACGGCTTCTACAATGAGCTGGCCGACACCGCATTCATTACCGGCCGGGCCATGATAAAGCATTTCAACGGAGAGGACACGCTCTACTTGCACGGCAAATTTATCCGCACGGCGGCACTCTACGATACCATACAGACGCCTGCCGACACCGTCGCCGGCAAACTGGCCATGGCAGTCGTCGACACCTCGCATGTAGCCGTAGTGCACCCGGCCGTACGCTTCTACCGCTCCGATATGCAGGGCGTCTGCGACTCGCTGCGTTTTACCGAGCGCGACTCCACGCTGCGCATGTTCGTCAATCCTGTAGTATGGAGCAAAGACCAGCAGATATTCGGCAATATAATCGAAATGATACTCAACGACAGCACCATAGAGCGTGCCGTCCTTCCCGACCAGGCTTTTGCAGCACAGCACATCGAGGGCGATCATTACCAGCAGTTGAGCGGCAAAGAAATGATAGCGAAATTCGAAGCAGGGCAACTGCGCAGGCTCGATATCAACGGCAACGTGGAAGTAATACTCTATCCCGAAGAAAACGACTCCACCATAAACAAGCTAATGACAGTAGAAAGCAGTTATCTGACAGCATTCTTCAAAGGACGCGCCACCGAATCAGTCAAGATGTGGCCTCAGTCGACGGGCAGGGCCACACCACTCTTCCTTGCACGAAAGAGCCAGTACTATCTGCCCAAGTTCCAGTGGTTCGAAGATCGGAGACCTGTCGACAAAAACGATATCTTCCGCAAGGAAGAAAGCCCGGCACCTCCCGGGCCTGAATCAGAGCCGACGGAGCCTTAATCAACACAAGATACAAATCAATAAATTTCATAGACCTCCTAATCCTAATACCTATAGACCATGCAGGAAAGCAGACGCAATTTCTTTAAAACCCTCGGTGCAGTCGGTCTGTTTACCATCGTACCGCGCTCAGTGCTCGGCGGTAACGGCCGCATAGCCCCCAGCGATCAGCTGACAAAAGGCATCATCGGTGTTGGCGGTATCGGACGCACGTCCTTCCACTTCAGCAGCGACAAGACATGCCGACTCGTAGCCATGTGCGATGTCGACAAAAACCATCTCACACAGGCCGCCGGAATGGCCAAGGAACGTTTCGGCGAAAATGTAAGCACCTACGGCAACTTCCTCGACCTGATCAACGACCCCAACGTAGACGTAGTGCACATCGCGACACCGCCCCACTGGCATGCCCTGATGTCGATCGAGGCAGCCAAGGCCGGCAAAGACATATGGTGCGAAAAGCCTATGACACGTACTATCGGCGAAGGCAAGCGCGTGATCGAAGCCGTTGAGCGGTACAAACGTATTTTCCGCCTCAACACATGGTTCCGCTTTACCGACACATTCTATGGTCTCGGAACAGAAGTACGTCCGCTCAAGAAACTCGTAGCCAGCGGCATGCTCGGCTGGCCTCTTACCGTAACAGTATCGGGCTCAACCGGTTTCGGATGGAAATTCTTCTGGGTAGGAAAGGAGAACCTTGTACCCCAGACCGTTCCTGCCGAACTCGACTACGACATGTGGCTCGGCCCGGCTCCTTACAAACCCTACCATCCCCACCGCGTACATCAGACATTCCGCGGCTACTGGGACTACGACGGCGGCGGCCTTACCGACATGGGCCAGCACTACCTCGACCCTGTGCAGTACTTCCTGGGCAAAGACAAGGAACTGCCCGTCAAGATTGAAGTAGACGCTCCCCAGCAGCACCCCGACGCTGTAGGCATATGGAGGAAGATCGTCTACACCTATGCCGACGGATGCCGCATAGTGCTCGAAGGCGAAGGTTTCGAGAGCAAGGGCAAAGTACCTTACATCGAAGGCCCCAACGGCAAGGTATACAGAGGCTTCGAGTGCACGATACCCGACGTGATGAACAAGATCGCCGAGCTGCCCGAACCCGAACCTCAGCGCACCGACTTCATCGACTGTATCAACACACGTCAGAAATTCGCGCTCAACGAGCTCAACGGCCACAACAGCTGTACGCTTGTCAACTTAGGCTCCATAGCTCTGCGCCTCGGCCGACGCGAACTCAACTTCGACCTCAAGACACAAACATTTATCGGTGATGACGCCGCTAACGCCTTGATCGACCAGCCAATGCGCGCCGGTTGGTCTATCTAAACCTCTAAAACACATGACTAACCGAATTTTTTCTTTCATCATATCGCTGGGACTCATACTGAGTGTCAGCCTCGACAGTTTCGCTCAGGTCGACAACAGAAACAGAACTGTCGAGACAATCATCGCCGACGGCCTCGCCCAACTGCCTGCCAATTCCCGTGATACCTACGAAAAGGTAATCGACGAAATGGCGGCTACCGGCCAGAAAGGCATCGAACTGCTCGCCGGCATGCTCAAACCGGCAGCGACCAATCAGAACGCACCTTTCGAATATGCCATCGACGCTATCGTGAGCCGCGTGACAATGCCCGAGAACCCCAACCGCCAGTCCGTACACGACGGCATGGTCAAGGCCATCGCCGCATGCACCGACAACACCAACCGCGCTTTCCTGCTCACTCAGCTCAACAAGATATGCACACAGGCCGATTTCGACGCATACACATCGTGGCTCAACGACGCCTATCTGCGTGAGTTTGCCCTCGCCGGCCTCGCCCACATGCCTGGTGTCGACAGTCAGATCGCAGCAATGATCAACAATGCTCCCAAATCGGACTGCTCGCTTGCAAAACTTGCCGCATTCCGCAAACTGCAAGGCGTAGAGCCCACCCTTATGAAATGGGCTGCCGGCGGTTGCAAACAGGCCGGCAAGGCTCTCGCAGTATGCGGCAGCAAGGCTTCCCTGCCCATGCTTGCCAAGGCTGCAAAAGCAGAAGGCTTTACAGGCAATGCCACCGACAGCTATGTCAAACTCGTAAAGAAACTTGAAGACGCCAAGGCTGCAAAAGCCATGATGTCGGCCAAGATGCCCGAAGCTATCCGCTGCGCAGGTCTGCAGATCTACATGAATGCAGAGCCTAAAAATGCAGTAAAGACAGCTGTCTCGGCTCTTAACGACAAAAGCATACAATACCGCACGACAGCTCTCGCGGCTGCGCCCGATAATGCAAAAGGACAACTCTCCGGCCAGGTAATTGACAAATTCAAATCGTTTACACCCCAGGCCAAGACCGATATCACAGTATGGCTGGCCGACAACGACTACAAAGTGGCCGACAAGCTCATCGCAAGCAATGTGAAGTCGGACTACAAGCCTCTTGCGCTTGCCTCAGTCAAAGCTCTCGCTAAACTTGGCGGCGAAGTATCGCTCGAGACTCTCATCTCACTGCTCGACGACGCCGAGATGGCACAGGCCGCCACCGACGCCCTTCTGTCGTTCAACGGCAATATCAAGAACGGTGTGGTATCGGCACTTGACTCGTCCGATCCCAAAGTCGTAGAGCAGGCACTCGTGCTTGCATCGACCCGTCGCCTCTACCCTGCTTACGGCAAAATTGCCGATCTCACAAAATCGTCTGACGCAAACATCCGCAACACAGCCCTCAAAGCTATCGCAGGTGTCGCCCGTCCCGACAATTTCGCAGATCTGTGCAAGCGCCTCGAGGCCGCTGCTCCCTCAGACCGCCAGGCTCTCCAGTATGCAGCATGCGAAGCAATAGCGACACTGTCGCCTGAAGATCAGTACAAGACAGTATCGGCCCGTATGTCCGGTGCTTCCGACAAGTCGCTCTACTACCCCATGCTGGCCCAGACTGCCGTTCCCGAAGCCATCGCACAGCTTTACAATGCCTATAAGGCCGACGGCAACAAAGCAGCCTTCGAAGCACTCCTCTCGGTCAACAGCCCTGCAATGACTGATATACTGTACGAAATCGCAGCCTCAGGCAGCACCGACAACGACCGCGTGCTCAACCGCTACATCGACGTTGTGGCTTCCGGCTCATTCGATCCCGCCACACTCTATTACTATTACGACCGAGGCCTTGACCTCAATCCATCCGACGCTGTAGCCAACCGCTTTATCAACGAACTGTCGTCGAGCCGCACATTCCCCTCTGCCATGCTCGCCGCCAAAGCTCTCGACAAAGAGGCTACATCGTTCGCCGCCGCCAACACCGTACGCAACATCATTACCAAGGATCCTTCGCTCCAGCAGGGCCCCGAGGTAAAGGAGATGCTTGAAAAAGCGACTGCAATACTCCAGCGCCACAAGGATGCCGGAGACGCCGACGCCGGTTATGCCATCAACGACATCAAAGGTGTAATGGCATCGATGAACAATGAAGGCGGATTCAGCACTGCCGCTGCAGGCTCAGCTATCGACAAGGATGCCGAGAACTTCGAGCTCTATTTCGACTGGAACGGCACCGACGCAGCTACCGTAAACCTCCGCTCAATGCCTCTTGTCACTCTCGAGCCCGGCAAAGGCATCACATACGCCGGCAAATCGATCGCTGCAGGAAAAGGCTGGAACACAGTACACATTACCATGGTCAACGACCGTATCAACGTCGACGTCAACGGTACCACCCTGGCAGCCAACACAGTCATTGCCTCTCCGGCAAAAGCACGCGGTGCAGTCTCAATCGACGGTAGCGCCGATGCCATCCGCAACGTATACTACAACCGCATGCCCGACACCCCCGTATTCGTCCTCTCTCCCGAAGAGAAGGCGCAGGGATTCGAAGTGCTCTTCGACGGCCGCAACCTCGACAAATGGCACGGCAACACATCGGCCTACGTGCCTGTCGACGGCAATATCTTCGTATCGGCTCAATGGGGCGGCGAAGGCAACCTTTACACAAAGGACAACTACAGCGACTTCATCTTCCGTTTTGAGTTCTACTTCGACGTGCCCGGCGTCAACAACGGCATAGGCATACGCACAGGCCGCGACGTGACCGGTGTCGACGCCGCCTACGACGGCATGGAGATTCAGATCCTCGACCACGACGATCCCATCTATCAGGGTCATCCTTACGGCTACAAAGGACTGCGCCCCTACCAGAACCACGGTTCGGTCTACGGCGTTGTACCCTCCGAGCACATCGAGTTCGGCCCGATCAAGCAGTGGCACACCGAAGAAATCAAGGCTATCGGCGACAGCATCACTGTGACAGTCGACGGCAAGGTGATCAACAAATGCAACATCCGCGAGGCTTGCAAGGGCCATAACGTAGCTCCCGACGGAGGCTCGACCAACCCCTATACGGTCGATCACAACAACCACCCCGGCCTCTTCAACAAAGAAGGATACATAAGCTTCTGCGGACATGGATCAGGCATTAAATTCCGCAATATCCGCGTGCTCGATCTCAGCAAGAAGAAAGGTAAAAAGACTCGTCAATAACATTATCTAATTATATATCACATGAAAAAACTTGCGATAGCATTGGTTGCCGCTGTTACCATGATGTCAAGCGGCTGTACACCCGATGCTAAAACCGAAGCAGGCAAACGTGCCGAAGCTCTCGACAATTCAGCCTGGGAAGTATCCGAATGGATCGCGGCTACTGACGCACCCGTAAACAATGAAATAATCGGTGGCGCTGCCGAACGCGCGGCCGACGGTGCTTCATGGTTTGTATCCACAGTGAAAAACGACAAGAAAATCGTCGACGCCAAGTGGATGACTACCGGTCTGGGAACATTCGACCTCTTCGTCAACGGCAAACTCATCGGCGACGAAGTGCTCAAACCCGGCTTCACACACTATGCAAAGACAAAACGTTCGTTTACCTACGATGTAACCGACGCAATGAACAAGGCAGCAGGCAGTGAGAACGTACTTGCTGCTGAAGTTACTCCCGGCTGGTGGGCCGACAAAATCATTACCCCCGGCGGAAACCAGGGCATGATCGGTAAGAAACCGGCCTTCCGCGGCGTGCTCCAGCTTACCTACGACGACGGCACGACACAGCTCCTCGGAACAAACACCACCGACTGGTTAGCCGGTGTAGCCGGTCCCGTACGCCATGCAGCCATCTTCGACGGCGAGGAATACGATGCCCGTGAACTTCCCGGCTATGAGACTCTCGACAAACTGTCGACTCCCGAAGTATTCGCCGAATTTACAGGCGAGATCCTTCCCTCGCAGGGTGCCGAAATCTACAAACGCCACGACATCGCGCTCGACCCCAAGGTAATATACTCATGGACCGAGATCGAAGGCGCCAACGACCAGGAATACGGCAAAGTAGTTGTAGACAAAGAGTATACACCCGGTCAGGAAATAACACTCGAGCCCGGCCAGAACCTTGTTATCGATTTCGGCCAGAACGCATCGGCCGTTCCCGAATATGTATTCTCCGCTGACGAAGGCACAACCCTTACCTTCCTCCCTGCCGAACTCCTCAACGACGGCAACGGAGCCAAGAGCCGCGGCATGGACGGACCCGAAGGCAGCGTACACCGCCTCAGCCTCCGCACTCCCGACATTGCATTCTTCAACAAATACACCTTCGGCAAGGATAATGGCTATGTTACCTATTCTCCGCGCCACACATTCTACGGCTACCGCTACGCCACTCTCAAAGCCGACGGCGGCCCCGTGAAGATCAAATCGATCAAATCTGTTCCCGTTACCTCTATCGCACAGGGTATGGAGACCGGCACCATGACAACAGGCAATGACATGGTAAACAAGCTCATCTCCAACATAACATGGGGGCTGCGTTCGAACTATCTCTCTGTGCCTACCGACTGTCCGCAGCGTAACGAACGCCTCGGCTGGACCGCCGACACACAGGTATTCGCCGAGACAGGCACATTCTTCGCCAACACACGCGACTTCTTCCACAAATGGATGCGCGACATGCGCGATACACAGTCGGCTCAGGGCGGCTTCCCCGGCGTAGCTCCTCTGGCTCAGTATGGCGCTTTCGACAATGACATGATGCGTCTCGGCTGGGCCGATGCAGGCGTCATCGTTCCCTGGGTGGTATGGAAGCAGTTCGACGATACCGAAATCATCGACGAGAACTGGGACGCCATGGAGAAATTCGTAAACCACATCTACGACACAAAATACGACCACACAGCTCTCGCAGCAGAAAACAACAACTACCAGTGGGCCGACTGGCTCAGCTACGAACCTCTCGAAAGCTGTGGCGGCGGTGCCTTCGGCCCCAACGGACCTCTGCCCGAAGCTATCGACTACTGGAACTACCTCTGCGCCAACTACTGGCTCATCGACGCTCAGATGATGGCTGACATGGCACGCGCAACAGGCCGCGACGCCCAGAAGTACGAAAACATGGCAACAGAAGCCCGTGACTACATCAAGACCAAGTTCTTCAACGAGAACGGCGAGTTCAAGACCGCTATCCTCAACACCATGCAGACACCGGCTCTCTTCGCCCTCAAGAACAAGACCGTCGAAGGCGAGGCCAAAGACAAGATGATCGCCAATCTGCGCAAGAACTTTGAAGATCACGGCAACCGCCTCCAGACAGGCTTCCTCGGCACATCGATCCTCATGCCCACCCTTACCGAAAACGGCATGACCGACATCGCCTACGAGCTCCTTCTGCAGCGCGAGAGCCCCAGCTGGCTCTACTCTATCGACAACGGCGCCACAACTATCTGGGAGCGCTGGAACAGCTACATGATAGAGCACGGCATGGGTCCGCAGGGCATGAACAGCTTCAACCACTACGCTTACGGCTGCGTAGCCGAATGGATGTGGGAGACAATGGCCGGCATCGCTTCCGATCCTGCCAATCCCGGCTTCAAGCACATCATCATGGCTCCCCAGCCCGACAAACGCATCGGCTCGCTCAAAGCGACATACAACTCGGCCGCCGGCCCCATCTCGAGCGACTGGAAGTATGAAGGCGACACCTGGACCTGGAACTTCACTGTACCCGAAGGTGCTACCGCTACAGTGACCCTTCCCGGCGAAGAGACTTCGAAAGAGTACGGTGCAGGTACTTATACCGAAGTGAAAGAGCTGAAATAAACAATCCCACATGAACAAAAACCTTACCACCGCCGTGGCGATGCTGATATGTGCTACAAGCATATCAGCTTCCGCCCCTGCGGTTAAATCATCCAAAATAGGCGGTCATGTAGGCGATCGTATCGATGCCTGCATAGAAAAGCGTGTCAAGGCACAGAATACCGACATACTCGTCGAACCCTTCCGCCACAATACCGAAGGCACTCGCTGGCAGACCGAGTTTATCGGCAAATGGATGCTTGGCGCCATCGCCTCGTACCGCTATCAGCCCGACCAACAGCTGCTCGACAAGATCACAGATGCAGCCAAACAGCTGATGGGCACGCAGCAGGCCGACGGATACATCGGCAATTACACCCTCGAAGACCGCCTGCAGCAATGGGATGTGTGGGGCCGTAAATACACCTCGCTGTCACTGCTCGACTACTATCGTCTTACCGGCGACAAGAACGCGCTTGCGGCTGTAGAAAGGGTCGTCGACGACCTTATCGACGACCTCGACAGCGCAAAGAAAGAAATATCGGCTACCGGCAACTACCGAGGCATGGCCTCATGCTCGATACTCGAGCCTACGGTATATCTCTACCGGCTCTCCGGCAAGGAGAAGTACCTCGACTTTGCCAAAAAGATAGTGGCATCGATCGAGCGCGAGGGCAACTCACAGCTCGTGACAAAGGCTATCGCCGATGTACCCGTAGCCCATCGCTTCGACTTCCCCACCCATTGGTGGTCATACGAAAACGGCCACAAGGCATATGAGATGATGTCGTGCTACGTCGGCCTGATAGAACTCGGCAAAGAGACAGGCGAGCCCCTCTATCTCGAGGCGGCACGCCGTGTGGCCGACAATATCATCCGCAACGAGATCAACATAGCCGGCTCGGGCGCCGCTTTCGAGTGCTGGGGCGACTGGCACATGCGCCAGACCACTCCGGCCTACCACACCATGGAGACCTGTGTTACCTTCACATGGATGCAGCTTCTGAGCAAGCTGTGGGAGAACACAGGCGACGCACGCTATGCCGACGAGTTCGAGCGCACCATGTACAACGCCCTCATGGGTTCGCTTCGTGCCGACGGTGGCGAGATATCCAAGTACAGCCCTCTCGAGGGACACCGTGTACGCGGCGAGGAACAGTGCGGCATGCCTATCAACTGCTGCAACGCCAACGGTCCGCGCGGCTTCGCTCTGATCCCCGACATGGCCACACGCGCCGTCGCCGACACGATATTTGTAAACCTGTATCTGCCTCAGCAGGCCGATTACACCATAGGCAAGAACAAAGTAAGCATCAGCATCGACAGCGATTTCCCGAAGTCGGGCACAAACAAGATAAGCTTCAGCCAGAGCAAACCGGGCAAGACCGTGCTCGCCCTGCGCATACCGGCATGGGCCATGGGCAAATATCAGTTCAAGGCCGACGGCAACGACATCAGCCCGGAAGTCGCCCGTGGCTATGCCTACATCAATCCCGGCAAAGCAAAATCGCTGACAATCGACACCGACTTCGCTCTCGACACACGAGTGGAAGAGCTCAACGGGATGCAGGCAGTCGTACGCGGCCCTATCGTGTTTGCCCGTGACAGCCGATATGCCGACGGCTTTGTGGATGAATGCTGCAGGATACAGACCGACGCCAACGGAGTGGTAGACTCGCGCTTCGCCTCCGATCCGGCCGACTTCGCCTGGATCACTCTCGAGGTGCCGGCAGTGCTTGGCACCGACCTCGAGGACCCGGCCAACAGCGCGCCAAGATATGTGCGCTTCTGCGACTTCGGATCGGCCGGCAACGACTGGGACAAAAGCGGACGCTACCGCGTGTGGCTCGTAAAGCCCATACACGCCATGTCAGAGCCTTACCATAAGTACTGATGCAAACTTAAACAGCAATAATTTGTTGTTTAAGAAAAGCATCACTTATGGCATCCACCGAATCAAAAAAATATATTACCGGACTGATGAACTTCGGTGTCATCGTCCTTTCGATAGTCCTGATAGTATGGATCTCGATCGACACTTTCGAATCGCAGAATCTGCTTCAGGACTATCGTTATATGCACTTCCAGTTCTGGGTATGCCTCTTCTTCGTTGCCGATTTCTTCATCGGCCTCATCTTCGCGCAGGACAAGATAAGCTATGCCCGTCGCCGCATCATATTCCTGCTGCTTTCGATACCTTATGTCAACATAATAAGCTGGCTCAATATCGATCTCAGCCACGACGCGGCCTACTTCGTGCGCTTCATACCCCTTGCCCGCGGCGCTCTCGCCATGTCGATAGTGCTGGGCTATCTGTCGTCGAATCCGGTGTCGAGTATGTTCCTGTCGTACCTGTCGATCATCGTCCTGGTCACGTACTTCTGCTCGCTCATATTCTACCAGCGCGAGTCGGGTCTGAATCCCGAGGTACACACCTACTGGACCGCCCTGTGGTGGTCGGCCATGAACATGACCACCGTAGGATGCGAGATATCGCCGGTAACGGTGGCCGGGAAGATCATTGCCGTCATACTGCCTATGTGCGGCATGGTAATATTCCCTCTCTTTACCGTATACCTAACCGACTATGTGACGCGGCTCGTCAAGCGCGGACGCGACAACACTCCGCCCAAGCCATGAAAGCGAAACGGCGCCCGTCCGGTTCTTCCGGGCAGGCGCCGATAATTATAACCTGAGCTAAAATCAGATACCGTCTTCCACGGTCCAGACAAATGCTCTGAGACCGAGCTTCGGACGTTCGTTGTTGAACTCACGCAGTTTTTCGAGCACAGTAGCCACACGGTGGTCCTCGACAATCGTCATTATCGCACCGGCCAGCGAAGGCCATGCGTGGCTGCCGTAGTGAGGCTCGCCGGTTTCACTGCCACGTCCCTTTACCTGATCCCACGAAGTGAATCCGCGGCAGTTGCTGCGCTCGAGCATCTCTACTATTCGATCATAATGTGCCTGATCGTAGGCTATGAAGATTGCTTTCATTTCTTTAGATTTATCATTTTAACGCCTTGCGCAGCTTGCGGCGCTGGTTCTTGACACCCTGCGAAGCGAATACACAGTAGAGAACCGGCACGAAGAGCAGTGTAAGTACAGTCGAGAAAGTAAGACCGCCGATCACGGCAGTACCCATGGGTCGCCACATCTCAGCACCCTGGCCGGTACCTACAGCCATAGGCACCATACCGAGGATAGTGGTAAGGGTAGTCATTACCACAGGACGCAGACGCGACTCGCCGCCATTGATAACGGCGCGACGGATCGACATGCCACGTTCGCGGTTGAGCGATATGTAGTCGATCAGCACGATACCGTTCTTTACCACAATACCGATAAGCATGATGGCACCGATCATCGACATCACATTGAGCGTATGGCCTGTGAGCCACAGGATGATGAACACACCCGAGAAGGCGAAGAGCAGCGAGGTCATGATAATGCCGGGGTATGTGTAGCTCTCGAACTGTGCCGCCATGACGATGTAGACAAGGATTACGATGAGCACAGCCAGCGTCAGAAGGTCACGGAACGAATCCTGCTGATCCTCGTAGCTGCCGGAGAGGCTGATGTTGATGCCCTGAGGTATGTCCATTTCGTCGATTTGCTTCATCGAAGCCTCCACTACCTCACTCATAGGCACGTCCTGAACGACGGTAGATACCGTGACGATACGCTCGCGGTCCTTACGCTCGATGGTAGGAGGCGTAAAGCGCTCCACCACTTTGCCTACGTCGCGCACACGCACGCCCTTGCCGGCGGAGTTGTAGATAAGTATATTCTCGATATCTTCGAGCGACGTACGGCTCTCGGGAGCATACATTACCTTGATATCGTACTCCTCGCCGTCCTCGCGGAACTGAGAAGCCAGCTGTCCGTTGATACGGTTGCGGAGATATGTGGCCGCGGTAGACAGATTGAGGCCGTAGAGGGCCAGTTTCTCGCGGTCGAAATCGACCTGATATTCCGGCTGATAATCCGCACGCGATATGATCACATCGGCAGTGCCGGGAATCGAGCGCAGCATCTTCTGCAGCTCACGGGCCACGGTATCGGTCTCGGCGAAATCATAGCCGTAGATCTCATAGTCGATCGTCGACTGACCGCCCATGCCCATGCCGCCGGTCGAAACCTGAGCCTTCTTGAACTCGGGGAAGTTGCGGAGGTCCTTACGCATCGACGCCGCGATCTCGGTAATTCCACGCTCACGTTCGCCCGGATCGACAAGACGGATGTTCATCGATACGATGTGGGGGCCGTTGTCGCTCATCGATGCGAAAGTATTGTCGCTCGACGCCGAACCGGTGGTGTAGTTGATCATCTTGATCTCGGGATATTTCTCGCGCCACAGATCGACAAGACGTGCGGTGCTTTCCTTCGAAATCTCTACACGTGTGCCTATAGGCAGCTCGAGGCTCACACGCAGACGGGCATCGTCGGCCGTCGGGAAGAACTCTGTACCTACCTGACGCACAAGCAGAAGAGAGCCGATAAATATACCCATACATACCAGGAAGGTAACAAGCTTATGCCTTACCACCCAGGCAAGCAGACGGCCATAACCACGGTCGAAGGCATCGAGACCTCTGTTGACCGGAGTGAAAAGCAGGGTATAGAGTTTGCCGTGCCGGTTGTTGCGGCGAAGCAGCTGCGAGCAGAGCATGGGGGTAAGCGACAGGGCGCAAATCGTAGAGATTATCATCATGATAGTTACCATCCAGCCCAGCTGACGGAAGAGGACGCCTGTCATACCGGTCACAAGGGTAAGGGGGAAGAACACGGCGATAAGGGTCAGCGTCGACGCTATTACCGACACCGCCACCTCGTTGGTGCCGTGTACGGCAGCCTGTTTCGGGTCTGAGCCTCGCTCGATATGTGTCGTTACGTTTTCAAGTACCACGATAGCATCGTCGACCACCATACCGATAGATATCGAAAGCGCCGAGAGCGATACGATATTGAGGGTATTGCCTGTCGCATACAGGTAAATGAACGATGCGATAAGCGAGATAGGAATAGTGATAGTGATGATGAGGGTGGCGCGCCAGCGTCCAAGGAAGAAGAACACCACAATGATCACGAACAACAAGGCATAGAGCACTGTCTCAACCAGCGAGTCGATGGTGTTACGGATGTTGTCGGATGTATCCACGATAATGCCGAGCTTCACATCCGAGGGCAGTCGCTTCTGCAGATCGGGAAGCATGGAGAGCACCTTGTCGGATATGTTTACCGAGTTGGCACCGCTCTGCTTCTGCACCACGATCATGGCACCCTGCTCGCCGTTGTTATATGTTTCCTGTGTGCGCTCCTCGAGGCTGTCATCGATACGGGCGACATCGCTGAGGTATATTGTCTTGCCCTCGTAAGTACCCACTACTATATTGGCCATTTCCTCCGATGCCTTGAACTCGCCCTGTACACGGAGCGAATAAGTGTCGGAGCCTATATCGAAGGAGCCGCCGGGGATATTGCGGTTTTCCGAGCCAATGATGCTACCTATCTGCTCTACGGTAAGGTTATAAGCTTCGAGGCGAACAGGATCGACATATATATGTATCTCGCGCTTAGGAGCACCCGAGATCGACACCGAACCCACACCCGACACACGGGCCAGAGGGTTGGCCACAGCGTCGTCGAGGATCTTGTAGAGACCGGGCATACTCTCCGATGCGTTGACCGACAACATGATGATAGGAATCATGTCCGACGAGAACTTGAAGATTATCGGGGTCTCGGCATCGTCGGGCATCATCGACGACACAAGGTCGAGTTTGTCGCGGACATCGTTTGTGAGCACATCAATGTCCTCGCCGTATTCGAATTCGAGAGTGATTACCGATATGTTCTCTCGCGATTTCGAGGTAATATGCTTGAGGTTGCTTACCGAGTTGAGGACGTTTTCGAGCGGACGTGTCACGTTCTGCTCTATATCCTGCGCGCTGGCACCCGAATATGTGGTCATGACCATGAGAGTATTGGTCTCGACATCCGGGTAAAGGTCTATTGGGAGGTTGCGGAGCGAGAACAGACCGAGTATGACCACAGCCACAAAGCAGAGGGTGGTCATGATCGGGCGCCGTACCGCATTGCCGTAAAGACTCATATTATTTTGAATTAGAGATGTTAGACATGAATTATTATCGGCATCACTTTTGCACCTCTACCTCGATGCCGTCGGCAAGACGTGTCTGGCCGGTAATCACAACAGTGTCGCCGTCCTCGATACCCGAAAGGAGCTCGTAGGCGTCGTCGAGACGCTGGCCTACCTCAACCCGTTCGTAGCTTACCGTGTTGCCATTGAGCACATACACATATTTGTTGCCCGAGCCTGTCTGCTTGACAAGCGCGCGGTCGGGGACAACGACATTTTCCTTGCTGCCGAGATCGATCGACACACGTGCGAACATGCCGGGCTTGATGGTCTCCTTGGCGTTAGCGATGCGTACTTCCACCTGAAAAGTACGAGTGGCGGTATCGACAGTAGGATAGATGCGCTGCACCTTGCCCGAGAATGTCTCGCCGGGGAATGCGTCGAATGTTACATCGACAGGCTGGCCGACCTTGAGCTTCGACATGTCGTTCTCGCTCACATTGATCATGACCTTTACTACCGGCGTGAGCTGGCCTACGGTCAGTACGGGCAGCGAGCCGGTCATGTCGCCCGGATCGTAGTTGCGTGCTGTCACTACACCGGTTATAGGCGAGCACAGTATGGTGTTCTCCTTCAGGTTGTTGTACTGCACACGGGCAGCGTCGAGCTGTGCCTTGAGCTGGTCAACCGACTGCTGAGTGCCGGAACCTATCTCAAGCAGCTGCACGGCGCGGTTATAGTCGCGCTCGGTCTGTTCGAGGTTGATACGCAGCTGATCGATGCTTGCATTGTCGAGCACGACCAGTTCCTGACCGCGGCGCACATGGTCGCCGACCTCTACATTGATCTTTTTAATACGGTTTGGCGTCGACGGCGCTATGTTGTTGATATTCTCGGCCTCTACGGTCGCTGTGTACACTTTTGTCTGAGGCACCTCGATACGATGTGCCACATCGACAGTGACGATGGGTCGCTCTTCGACAACAACTGCCGCTTTGTCATCTTTTTTGCCGCACGAAACCAGAGTTGCGGCAGCCAACAGGCTCAGGGTAAGGCTTGTATATTTCATTTTTTGCTGTATTTATCAATTGGAGCGTTTCCGAGAAGCAGTTCTAGATCGCTGTGAGCGACCAGATAGTTGTATATCGCCTGATTGTACGACAGACGAGCCTGTGTCAGAGCCAGCTCGCTGTCGCGCAGGTTGAGATAGCTCGTGGCACCTACATCAAAGCTCTTTACCTGTATGTCGTGGGCGCGTTCGGCCTGTCCGACACTCTCGGCGCACGAAGATATCTGCTTGACATTCATCTTGATATTGTCGACAGCGACCTTTACCTGCATGTCGATGCTGCGTTCGAGGTTCTCGCGCTGCCAACGCATCTCCTCCACCTGTATCTTGGCTTGTTTGACGCGGTTGAAACGCTGTCCGCCCGAGAATATAGGCACCGATATCGACACGCCGATCGACGAATACGGATTCCAGCGGAGCTCCTTGAAGGGTGTGCCGTTGTTCATCGATGTCCAGTTGTAGTTTGCCGTCAGGGCAAGTGTGGGCGAGTATGCGAGTTTCTCTATTTTAAGAGTCTTGCGCAATATCTCGGTGTCGATATCCATAAGTCTGAGGTCGATGTTGCGGCTGTAGTCGGGATCGATGGCAAGCGCCCGGGCATACATGCTTTCTTCGTAATTCGAAAGCTTGTCGGCGATAGTGAAATCGAAGGTTGAATCCATGCCCATGAGTATGAGCAGCTGCAGACGGGCCTGCTTGATGGCTATATCAGCCTGCATGAGCTGGGGCTCGATGTTCTTCATCGCCACCGAAGTGCGCAACACATCGTAGTCGCTGGCGGCGCCGAGCTCGAACTGCTTGCGGTACATGTCGTGTGTGAACTTGGCCATATCATAGCTTTCCTGCATCACTTTACGTGAATCTTCGGCAAGAAGGAGAGCATAATATGCGTTCTTAACCTGGTTTACAAGCTCGAGGCGGCTCTTCTGAGCGGCTTCGACATTGCGTAATATCTGCTGGTCACTGAGTTTGAGAGTCTGCCACAACTGTGGAGCGATCAGTGGCATCGAAGCCTGGAAGCCCAACGAGTACGAGTTGTCAAGACCTACCTTGATACCGTTGTCGCCCTTCTTGGAGGCCTGAGTCTCAACACCTTCTTCCTTATCGCCACCGCCCATGCCGCCGAAACCGTCCATGTTCATATACATGGTCTGTTTTGCAAGCGTACGGCTATACTGGCCGCCAAAATCTATCGAAGGCAGTAACTGACCCAATATCTCGCGCTTCGAGTAATCGACGCGTTTAACCTCCATGTCGGCTACTTTTACAGTAGGGCTTTCGGAAAGTGCGATACTCAGGCACCCGTCGAGATCAAGCACCGGAACATCCGCGCCATATACATCAATAGCGCCTGATAATGCCACTGCTAATGCAAGCAATGTAATTTTTTTCATCGTGTGTGTGATTGGCTTAAAAAACGGCACAAAATTAGCTATTAATATACCTATTTAATAAAGTTAAGTGCTAATAAAACCAAAAATAAGACAATCTAACCAATTTATAAGCCAAAAAGAATACTACAGCAAAACAGGCCGGGATGCTCCAAAAGTACACGGCACCGATGTCCCCCGGGCTTGGCCGTCAATAAGCCTTGCGGTACTTGTCCGCCCCGGGCTCGGAAGCTTCCTCAAGTATACTCAGATATGAGTTATATCGCGACTCACTGATAAAGTGTTCTTCCACCGCCTTGCGCACGGCACATCCCGGCTCATGGGTGTGTGTGCAGTTGTCGAAACGGCAATCGGCGCCGCACCTGAATATCTCGGGGAAATAATGGCTTACCTCCTCTTTCTTGAAATCGAACACGCCGAATCCGCGCACACCCGGAGTATCGATGATGCCTCCGCCTCCGGGCAGATCATACATTTCCGAGAAAGTGGTGGTGTGCATGCCGGTGTCGTGCACGGCCGATATCTCGGCTGTGCGCAGGTCAAGGTCAGGTATGAGGGCATTGATCAGCGTGGTCTTGCCTACGCCCGAATTGCCGGAGAAGAGCGACACCTTGCCATGGAGATATTCCGCAAGTCTGTCGATATTCTGTCCTGTAGCCGCCGATATGCCCATTGTGTCGTATCCGATACTGCGGTAGAGGTATTCCACAGCCTCGAGCAGACCCTGATCCTCAGGATCGCTAAGGAGGTCTATCTTATTGAAGACAAGCAGCGAGGGCACGCTGTAAGCCTCGGCGGTAGCCAGGAAACGGTCGATAAACGTAAACGAAGTGGTAGGATGCGCGAGCGTAGCCACCAGCACCGCACAATCGATATTGGCCGCTATGATGTGTGCCGCTTTCGACAGATTGCTTGCCCGGCGGATGATATAATTGCTCCGGGGCTCTACAGCAGTGATATACGCCACCCCGTCGGGGCCGGGGGCGCTGAGCTCTACATGATCTCCTACCGCCACCGGGTTGGTGGTGCGTATTCCTTTGATGCGGAAGTTGCCTTTGACGAGGCATTTGGTTTCCACTCCGTCACGATCGCGTGCTATATAGCTCGAGCCTGTATTTCGTATTATTGTTGCTGTAGTTTCCATTTTAGCTGTAAAGTTACGAATAAAACAATAAACCGAGCCTTTTTTCTTGCTTATTTGTTATTATAGTAAACAAAAATTTTAACGACATGAAGAATCTCCTCGCAATAATGGCAGTCGGGCTCGCACTGCTGGGCACAAGCGCCTGCGCCGACCTCGGTTTCGGCGTCGACTATGACATGACCGACAGCAACCCATACTGGTCGCCGAGCGGATACCTCGGAGATTACTACTGGAACACACCGGCATGGAACTACGGCCCCATCTACAATCCCCGTCCGCCGCTTATCGGCAATGGCCCGGGATCTATAATACTTCCCGACAGACCTGTACGGCCGCCTGAAACCATAAAGCCGCCCAAGCCCAACCGGCCCGAGATTGTAAAGCCTCTCGGCCCCAACGGCATTGGCTGGAATCCGGGTCCTACCGTACGCCCGGGCACTATTCCTCGCCAGGAAAAGACGAAATAACATGGCCGACACAACTTTTCGTCAAAGAGACCGTTAGTCTTATATAATGTTACAACTATCTTATATGAAACGCTTTCTGACATTTTTAGGACTGATCAGCATTGTCCTCAGCAGCCATGCCGTCGAACCTCGCAGTTATGAATTTGCCGTTATCGGCAACGACACCCTGCGTATGGATGTATATATGCCCGACGACACTTGCGCCGCCCATCCTGCCGTGCTCTTTGCTTTCGGCGGAGGATTCACACACGGCAAACGCAACGACAGCCACTACACCGAATACTTCAACACTCTTGCCGACAACGGCATAGTGGCCATCTCGACCGACTACCGCACAACACTCGCCAAAGATCCGCAGAAGCTTACAAGTGCCGACGGCTTTGCCCAGGCTCTTACCGGAGCGATAAGCGATGCCGTGTCGGATTTCTACACCGCCACCTGCTATATCCTCCAGAATGCAGAGCAGATCAGAGTCGACACGGGCAAGATCATCGCTTCCGGATCGAGCGCCGGCGCCATCACTGCCCTGCAGGCCGAGTACGGTCTCCGCAACGGACAGGCGGCTGGCATATTCCCTCAGGAGTTTAATTATGCCGGTGTGATAAGCTTCGCCGGAGCCATATTCAGCAGCGGGTCGATGTACTGGCAGAATAAATCGTGCCCCATGCTTCTCTTCCATGGCGATGCCGACAGAAATGTACCTTACGACCGCCTCTCGGCCGGTCCGGTAAGCCTTTGCGGCTCGGCGACGATCGCACGGTCGCTTGCCTCTCAGGCCGTGCCCTGTGAGTTCTATTCCTTCGCCGGCGCCGACCACGTAATCGCCACGTCGCCCATGACCGACAATCTCTACGATATTCTCGGCTTCGTGAAACGTGTAGCCGAGGGCAAAGAGACACTCACAATAAATGCCGTGGTTACCAAGCCCGGAGCTACGGTAAACACGGCACCTGTGTTCAGTATCGAAGATTATATCAAGGCCAACATGTAGGCCGGTCGCCTGTCATCTGGCAGGCGTCAGACGGGCAGTATAGCCGCCGTTTCGCGACAGACGGAGCGAAAGGGTGTCCTTGCTGCTCGTCTGTCCTTGTTTCTTACGGTAATCCATCGCCTGGCGATTGGCATTCGGGCCGTCGGAAAACGACACGATATCGTAATTGATGTTATCATAAAGGAAGTCGAGAGGCACATCAATCTGCCTGTGTCTCTTTTCCCCGTTGCATATGGCGGCAAGCCTCCAGTCATTTCCCTTACGGCGAGCCTCTACGATATATTTGCCTGTCTCGGCGGCAAGCACCACTGTCTCATCCCATGTCACGGGAACGGTCGAGATAAACCGGGTGCAGTCGTCGTTGCGGTAATACATCGTGGGGTTGTCGGCAAGCATCTGTACACCGCTCTCAAACAAAGTATAGAGGGCCATCTGATAGGCACGTGTGCCGATCGAAGCCGAGTTCGGACGTTCCGAGACATAGCACTCGGGCTGCATGCTTATCATGGCACCCGGAGTATAGTCCATCGCGCCCACCGCGTTTCGCATGAAGGGAAGGTAAAGAGTATTGTCAGGACGACAGCCGCCCATCTGCTCCATACCGCGTACACCCTCGTAGGAAAGAAGGTTCGGGAAACGGTGCTCGAGGCCGGCCGGCTTGAACGATCCGTGCATGTCGACGAGCAGAGAATCCTCTGCAGCCCGGCGGCATACCCTCTCATAGAAGTTGACCATCCACTGGTCCGAACGATCCATGAAGTCTATCTTCACGCCGCTCAGACCCCATCCGGCAAGTGTCTTGAAGAGATCCTTGTCGAGATTGTTCTCCACCGTCAGCCATGTGAGCCATACGAACACGCCTACGCCCTGCTTCTTGCCGTAATCGATAAGGGCATGCAGGTCGAGGCCGGGATTGGGCGTGAACGGATCGAGGGTGCTCTTTGCCCAGCCCTCGTCGAGCAGGATATACTCTATGCCATAGTGCTTGGCGAAATCGATGAAGTATTTATAGGTCTCGAGGTTTTGTCCGGTCTCGAAATCGACATCATCGCCATAAGGAGCCCAGCCGTTCCACCACTCCCAGCTGACTTTGCCGGGCTGTATCCACGATGTATCGTCGATCTCGCACGGAGATGCGAGTCGGCAGGCCATGGTCTGGTTCAATATGTCGGCCGGGGCACCTACAGCCATAAAGCGCCAGGGATATGTGCGCTTGCCCTTTGTCGATGCTATATACGGATGCTCCTCAAGGATTCTGAGCGAACGGTCGCCGTTGGGGCCGTACTTGGCCGGCAATTTAGGGAACACTGCAGTGAAGCCGCCCTTTCCGTCGCCCTTGAGGAACATGGCCGGATAATCGTTGAGATCGCTCTCCGACACCAGTGCGAGACGTGCGCCGTCTCCGCTCTCGGCAAGGACAGGCAGTGTCGACATTTTCTCTTCGGGAGTCCATTCTTCCATTGGCTTGTGAGAGTAATATTCCTCATAGCTGGTAATGAAGCCTCCTGTCTGCTGGAGATGTGCGATGGTCGAGTCAGGGAATGTCACATTATAGACCTCGCCGGCTACAGTCACATTGTCATCGCCAAAGGATGTAACAAAACGATGTGCCACACCTTCGTCATTAACAAGAAACTCTACACCATAGCCGCCTTTAAGGTCAAGGCGCAGTGTGTTGTAATTGTTATCTATTTCAGCACGTTTGAGAGGTACCACAGGCCTCAGCGCCTCTTTCTGCGATTTGCGGCTTACCTTGCAGCCCTTCGCAGACTTTGGCCATGCGTGACCGTTGACATCAAGCTCTATCTTGCTCACTTTAGCCACCTCAGTGCCGTCGAGCACGACATCGTAACCGATCACGGTGTCGGCATGCACGGTAAGCGCTATACGCCCCGACGGAGATTTGACTGAATAATCCTTGGCGAGCGCTGAGCCGGCGCCGACAAGCAATACGAGTAATAACAGTTTGATTCTTACCATATAACACATCATTAAATTTAGAGGCCGTAAAAAAAAAATACGACCTCTAATATATTCAACATAAATTTCAGTTCAATACGATCAGAACAGGCTCCAGCTTACTGTGAGGCCGGCCATAACGATCGAAACCATCGACATAAGCTTGATAAGGATATTGAGCGAGGGACCGGATGTATCTTTGAAAGGATCGCCTACGGTGTCGCCCACGACAGTAGCCTTGTGTACTTCGCTGCCTTTGCCGCCGAAGTTGCCTTCTTCTATATATTTCTTGGCATTGTCCCAGGCGCCGCCCGAGTTAGCCATGAAAATAGCGAGCACAAAGCCGGCGCTGAGACCGCCCACAAGCAGACCGAGCACACCGGGAACGCCGAAAACAAGACCTGTTATGATAGGCACTACAATAGCGAGAAGCGAGGGGAATACCATTTCATGCTGTGCGCCCTTGGTGGATATCTGTACGCAACGTGCATAATCGGGTTCTGCCTTGCCCTCGAGGATACCCTTGATCTCGCGGAACTGACGGCGCACTTCCTCTACCATGTGCTGTGCGGCACGGCCTACGGCATTCATTGTGAGACCGCAGAACAGGAAGGCCATCATAGAACCGATAAACATGCCCGAAAGGACCTTGGGGCTCATGAGGTTGACCTCGAAATATGTCATGAAGTCGAGGAACGACATCTCGTGGATGTGTACGGTCTTGTCGCCGATCTGGATGAAAGTCTCGCCCAGACGCTCGAGGCCGATACGGATTTCTTCGATATACGATGCCAGAAGGGCCAGACCGGTAAGTGCAGCCGAGCCGATAGCGAAGCCCTTGCCTGTAGCGGCTGTAGTATTGCCGAGAGAGTCGAGGGCGTCGGTGCGGCGGCGTACGTCTTCGCCGAGTCCGCTCATTTCGGCATTACCGCCGGCATTGTCGGCGATAGGTCCGTAGGCGTCGGTGGCAAGAGTGATACCGAGGGTCGAGAGCATACCTACGGCAGCGATACCGATGCCGTACAGGCCCATGGCAACATTGCTGAAGTCGAAGCCCGAAGCAAACCAGTAGCTGAGGATGATACCTGCCACAACTGCAATCACGGGAACGGCGGTCGACACCATACCGAGGCCAACGCCCGAGATGATGACGGTAGCCGGACCGGTTGTGCCGCTTTCGGCAAGTTTCTTGGTGGGTTTATAGGACTGCGAGGTGTAATATTCGGTCGAACGGCCGATAATGACACCAACCAAAAGGCCAACGACAACAGAGCAGCTTATGAGAGCCCAGTTCTGGAGACCGAGAAGCCAAAGGATAAGGAATGTAGCGGCCACGATGAGCACAGAGCTGAGGTTTGTTCCCAGCGACAGAGACCCGAGCAGCTGCTTGATGTTGGCGTCTTCTTTTGTGCGTACGCAGAAGATACCGAGTATCGACAGCAGGATGCCGACGGCAGCGATGAGCATGGGAGCCACAACGGCTTTGTACTGCATCACTTCGTCGCCCGACAGCAGATAAGCTGCAGCGCCGAGTGCCGAGGTAGCGAGGATAGAGCCGCAATACGATTCGTAGAGGTCGGCGCCCATACCGGCGACGTCGCCTACGTTGTCGCCCACGTTATCGGCGATGGTGGCCGGGTTACGGGGGTCGTCCTCGGGAATGCCGGCTTCAACCTTGCCTACAAGGTCGGCGCCTACGTCAGCTGCCTTGGTATAGATACCGCCGCCTACACGGGCGAATAGTGCCTGTGTGGAAGCACCCATGCCGAAAGTAAGCATTGTGGTGGTAATCATGGCGAGCTTGGCTGTGCCCTGAAGGTCTACAAGCCAGTCAAGGAGAAGATACCAGAAAGAAATATCGATAAGGCCGAGACCTACAACTACGAGACCCATTACGGCACCCGAACGGAAAGCTACACGCAGGCCGCTGTTGAGCGAGCTACGGGCGGCATTGGCGGTACGGGCCGAAGCATAGGTGGCTGTCTTCATGCCGAGGAAGCCTGAAAGGCCGGAGAAAAAACCGCCGGTAAGGAAAGCCACGGGAACCCAGGGGTTCTGGAGATGGAAGCCATAAGCCATTACGGAGAACAGTACAACAAGAGCCGCGATTACCCAGCCCACGATCTTATACTGCTGTTTTAGATAAGACATTGCGCCTTTGCGCACATGTGATGCTATACGTTTCATTGTGTCGGTGCCTTCACTCTGCCGCAGCATCTCACGGTAGAAGTACCACGCAAGCAGCAGAGCAACTACTGCCGAACCCGGCACAAGCCAAAATACTGGATCGATCATTTATGGTTTGGTATTAGATTGTAAAAAAATTTTGTCAAAGTTAACAAAAAAAACGCGTCGGCACAACCCTGCCGGCCTCTTTGACCACGATTTTTTAATTTCTTTTCTCTCATCTACATATTTTTGTTAAATTTGCATCATTATCAGCCTTTACAAGCGACTATATGCGTATGCACCGACTTACCGCAATCATATTATTCTCACTCATCGGAGCTATGTCGGCCTTGTGCTGCACCTCCATGATTGTCTCGGGCTCGGCCACGGCGTCCGGAAGGCCTCTGTTATGGAAACACCGCGACACCTCGGCCGAGAGCAACTTCATACACCGCGTCGATGAGCCGGGCAAGATAGGGTATGTGGGGCTGTTCAACGGCGGCGACAGCCTGATACTCGATGAAGTATGGATGGGTATGAACGATGCCGGCTTCGCGATCATGAACACCGTGGCATACAATCTGCCGGAGAACGATCCCAACTGGGCCGACAGAGAGGGCTTCGTCATGGCTCGCGCACTACAGTCATGCCGCACGGTCGATGACTTCGAGGAAATGCTGCGCATGCTCCCCCGGCCTATGGGAGTGAGGACAAACTTCGGCGTTATCGATGCCGACGGCAACGGCGCATACTTCGAGACCGACGACTACAATTACAAGCGCTATGACCTGCGCGATGCCCGTGAAGGGGTCATGATACGCACCAACTATGCCTACAGCGGCACTCCCGACGCCGGCAAAGGCTACGTGCGCCATCAGAATGTCGCAGACCTTCTGGCGGCACAGATAAGCACAGGCAGCATAACGCCGGCATCACTTACCGAGGGTGTAAGCCGTTCGTTCTACAATGCCGACTACGGTCTCGACTTCATCGAAAGCAGCGACTCGCGCGTAGTCGACCATGACTTCGTGCCGAGGCACTCATCCACAGCATCGATAGTTGTAGAGGGTCTGCTCCGTGGCGAGACTCCCGACAGACAGGTAATGTGGGCCAACATAGCCTACCCTCCATGCTGCCACGTCGTGGCCGTGCGTCTCGACAATGTTCCGCCTGAGGTCGACGCCACGGCGGCAGACGGCAGCGCACGCGCTCCCCTCGCCCTCGAGGCTGCGGAAACAAAGGCTCTTGTGTTTTCCGACAAAGAGCCTGACGGACGCCGGTATGTCAATCTCGACCTGCTCCGCCCCGTCAGCGAAGAAGAGTACCACAAATCGCTCGAAGCCTACTCACGCATGCGCCGATAAGCCTCGCCACAGTTGTTATTATTGGTAGAAATTAGTAATTTTGCAGTCGTTATGACAGCGACAGACCTAATACTTCTTGCTATAATCATCATAGCACTCATTACCGGCTGGATACGAGGCCTCGTACACCAGATCGGCACAGTGGCAGGCATCATTCTCGGCATAATAGTATGCCGCATATGGGGCGGCGAGGCAGCCGACTATTTCGTGGGCAAAGGCGCCGAACATGCCGATGTGGCCAGAGCCTGCGTATATGCCGTCATATTCATCGCCGTTTTTCTGAGCTGCAACCTCATAGCACGGCTGGCAAGCTCCATACTAAAGGCTGTCAAGCTCAAGATACTCGACAGGACGGCCGGAGCCCTTATGCGAGCCTTCCTATGGCTGCTGTTCACAAGCCTGGCCCTGAACATCTATCTTAATGTCTGCCCACAGGACAGAAGCCGCTTCGAAGTCGCCGACAAACCATGGCGAGCACTCACGGTTGAGCTGGCGCCAAAACTTTTAGGGTACCTGACAACCTGATTTGGCACATTTTTTGTTATATCTATTGTATAACTGACAAGAAATGAACGAAACTCCAACGAAACCCGACACGACAGACGATATTCTGTCACAGACAACATCGGGCGAATACAAATACGGATTTACATCTGATATCGACACAGATATCATCCCGGCAGGACTGTCGGAAGATGTCGTGCGTCTTATCTCGAAGAAAAAAGGCGAACCGGAGTGGCTGCTCGACTTCCGTCTGAAAGCCTACCGCCACTGGCTCACGCTCGAGCCCCCGACATGGGCGCACCTGAAAATACCGCCTATCGACTTTCAGGCGATAAGCTACTATGCCGCGCCAAAAAATTCCGAACGCCCCAAGAGCCTCGATGAAGTAGACCCGGCGCTTATCGACACCTTCAACCGCCTCGGCATACCTCTCGAAGAACAGAAACAGCTCTCAGGCATGGCTGTAGACGCGGTCATGGACTCCGTGTCGGTACAGACCACCCACCGCGAACGTCTGGCCGAACTCGGCATCATATTCTGCTCGTTCTCCGAAGCGGTAAGGGAGTACCCCGACCTTGTGCGCAAATACTTGGGCAAGGTGGTAAGCTACCGCGACAATTTCTATGCCGCGCTCAACTCGGCTGTATTCTCCGACGGCTCTTTCGTCTACATCCCCAAAGGTGTGCGCTGCCCGATGGAGCTTTCGACCTATTTCCGCATAAACGCCTCGGGCACAGGACAGTTCGAACGCACACTCATTGTAGCCGATGACGACGCATACGTAAGTTACCTCGAAGGCTGCACGGCACCTATGCGCGACGAGAACCAGCTGCATGCCGCAATCGTCGAAATCATCGTAGAGGACAGGGCCGAGGTTAAATACTCTACCGTACAGAACTGGTATGCCGGCGATGCCGAGGGCCGCGGCGGTGTGTACAACTTCGTGACCAAACGCGGTCTATGCCGCGGCGACTATTCAAAGCTGTCGTGGACACAGGTTGAGACAGGCTCGGCTATTACATGGAAGTATCCTTCGTGCATTCTTGCCGGACAAGGCGCTGTGGGCGAGTTCTACTCCGTCGCCGTGACAAACAAGATGCAGCAGGCCGACACCGGCACCAAGATGATACACATCGGCTCGAACACACGCAGCACGATTGTAAGCAAAGGCATCTCGGCCGGCAACAGCCAGAACAGCTACCGAGGCCTTGTCAAAGTGGCGCCCCAGGCCGAGGGCGTGCGCAACTATACACAGTGCGACTCGCTCCTGCTCAGCCCCACATGCGGAGCTCATACATTCCCCGTAATCGAAGTGGCCAACAGCTCGGCTGTGGTGGAGCATGAGGCCACGACGTCAAAAATTTCTGAAGACCAGATATTCTACTGCAACCAGCGCGGCATACCGACGGAAGAAGCCGTAGGGCTTATCGTCAACGGCTATGCCAAAGAGGTAATGAACAAGCTGCCGATGGAGTTTGCCGTCGAAGCCCAGAAACTGCTCGAGATCACGCTTGAAGGCAGTGTAGGATAATAAAGATCACTTGTAAAGATATGGAACTATTAGAAGTACGCAATCTGCATGCCGGCATCGAAGGCAAAGAAATCCTTCGCGGCGTCGATCTCACAATACGCCCCGGCGAAGTTCACGCCATAATGGGCCCCAACGGCTCCGGCAAGAGTACACTGTCAGGCGTGCTCGCCGGTGATCCGCGTTTTACCGTCACTGCCGGTTCGGCGACATTCCACGGCGTCGACCTCCTGTCTCTTTCTCCTGAGGACCGCTCGCACGAGGGCCTGTTCCTGTCCTTTCAGTACCCGGTGGAGATTCCCGGCGTGACCATGGTAAACTTCATGCGTGCCGCCGTGAACGCCAAGCGCAAATATCTGGGTCAGGAGCCCATGAGCGCAGCCGATTTCCTCAAGATGATGCGGCAGAAACGCGCCGTGGTAGAGCTCGACAACAAGCTCGCATCACGGTCGGTCAACGAAGGTTTTTCGGGCGGCGAGAAGAAACGTAACGAGATATTCCAGATGGCTGTGCTCGAGCCCCGTCTGTCGATACTCGACGAGACCGACTCGGGCCTCGACATCGACGCGCTACGCATCGTGGCCGGCGGCGTCAACAAGCTCAAGACCGAACAGAACGCCACTATAGTCATTACCCACTACCAGCGTCTGCTCGACTACATCAAACCCGACGTGGTGCATATTCTCTACAAAGGACGTATCGTACATACCGGCGGCCCCGAACTGGCGCTCGAGCTCGAGGAACGCGGTTATGACTGGATCAAACAAGAAGCCGACAAACTATGAACGCAGCTAAAGCATTCGGGCAATATACGGCTTTGATTCAGGCCAGTTCAGGGTTGTTCGCCAACGACCCCGGGCTGCTCGCACGCTTTCGCGCCAAAGCTCTCGGCAGCCTGCCCGGAGAAATTGAAAAATATAAAGCCGACAAAAGCGTACCGGCCGAATGCCGGCTCGACACTCTCTACGCCCCCGACTATGGCATAAATCTGCAGCATCTGCAGATGACAGCCGATGTCGCCGCCGCGTTCCACTGCGGCGTGCCAAACCTCAACTGCTACCTGATGGTTGTCGTGGGCGATGTCGTCCACTTCACAAGTTCTGCCGAAAAGCTTCCTGAAGGGCTCGAGATATACAGCCTCCGCAATATTCCCAAGCGATATATGGCCGACGCTGAAGCGATAAGCGAACGCAGCGACTCGCTCAACTCCCTTCTGCTTACCGACGGCATATACATCAGAGTGAACGAATCGTGCCGTATCGACAAGCCGGTGCAGATAGTCAATCTCTTCCAGTCGGACACGCCCATGCTCACACCTCGGCGTGTCATCATCGACGCCGGCGCCGCCTCCGCTCTGCGCGTGCTCCTGTGTGATCACAGCCAGAGCCCGGCCACACCGCATCTGAGCAGCGAAGTAATAAACGTCAGGGTTGCGAAAGACGCCAAGGTTGAAATCTACGACATTGAGGAATCGATGCCTTCGACACACCGCCACTGGCAGCTCAACGCCAGCCAGGACGATAACTCAGAGCTCGTTGTCAACACCACCTATCTCCACGGCGGCGTAACAGCAAACGAGTACAATATCGACGTCGACGGAGACGGATGCTTTACCAGCCTCAGCGGTCTGGCAGTGCTTACAGGAGAGCAGATAGTGTCGAACAAGGCTGTCCTGCGCCATAAAGGCTGTCACTGCAGCAGCCGACAGCTTTTCAAGAACGCAGTATTCGACAAAGCGCACGGCTCATTCGGCGGACGTGTGGTCGTGGAGCAGTCGGCGATGCACACCGATGCCGCCCAGACCAACCGCAACATACTCGCGTCGGCCGATGCCCGTATGGACGCATCGCCGCAGCTTGAGATCTACTGCGACGAGGTAAAGGCAAGCCATGGCGCCACCACAGGCCAGCTCGACGAGCAGGCATTGTTCTACATGCAGAGCCGCGGCATACCGCGCGACGAGGCCCGACGCATGCTCACACAGGCTTTCATGGCCGATGTGATCGACAACATCAGCTATGAAGTGCTGCGTCAGCGGCTGCATGTGCTCGTAGAGAAACGGCTCAACGGCGATTCAGCCTCATGCAGCACATGCGCTACCGCATGCCACTCCAATACCGCCGGCGCATGAAAGACTATGATGTAGACGCTCTTCGCGAGCAATACCCCATACTGAGCCGCAAGGTCAACGGCCGTCCCCTGGTCTATCTCGACAATGCCGCCACAAGCCAGACACCGCGCGTGGTGGTGGATGCTGTAGAAGACGGGTACTATGACCGCCGTGCCAACGTGCACCGCGGAGTGCATACTCTCTCTCAGGAAGCTACAGCGGCGATGGAGGCTACACGGCGGAGGATAAAAGATTTCATCAACGCCGACTCCACCGACGAGATAATCTTCACACGTGGTACGACCGAGGCCATCAACCTTGTGGCCTCGAGCTACGGACAGTTGCTCAGCGAAGGCGACGAGGTAATACTGACCGTCATGGAGCACCACTCCAACATCGTGCCATGGCAACTGCTACAGCGCCGGTCGGGGATAGTGATCAAGGTCGTGCCCATACATGCCGACGGCACTCTCGACATGGACGCATTCCGGAATCTCTTTACCGACCGCACACGTCTGGTATCGGTATGCCACGTATCCAATGTGCTCGGCACGATCAACCCTATAGCCGATATCATAGCATACGCACACTCCAAAGGAGCAGTAGTCTGCATCGACGGCGCTCAGGCATCGCCCCATGTGCATATCGATGTCAAGGAAACAGGAGCTGATTTCTATGCTTTCTCGTCGCATAAGATGTACGGTCCGACGGGCATAGGTGTGCTCTACGGCCGCAGCGAGCTGCTACAGGCCATGCCGCCTTATCAGGGTGGCGGAGAGATGATAGGTCATGTCAGCTTCAAAGGCACCACCTGGGCCGATCTGCCCTACAAATTCGAAGCCGGCACTCCCGACTTTATTGGAGCGGCGGCATTCAGGACAGCCATCGACTATATCGACAGCATAGGCATGGATGCGATCGCCGCTCACGAGCACGAACTGCTCGAACATGCCACCGACGCCATGCTCGGCATACCGGGCTTGCGCATATACGGTACCGCACCCGACAAATCGGCGGTAATATCATTCCTGATAGGCGACGCCCACCACTACGACACGGGCGTGCTGCTCGATCAACTCGGCATAGCCGTCCGTACCGGCCACCACTGCGCACAGCCGCTCATGGAGTTCTTCGGCATCGAAGGGACAGTACGCGCATCATTCGCCTTGTACAACACCCATGCCGAGGTCGACGCATTCGTAGCCGCACTACGCCGCGTAGCCGCTATGCTTGCCTGAGTCGCGTAATTTCCACATCAGAAACAGCACACCGACCGTAAAGACCGCACTGCCGAGTGTGGCCCAGATGTTCCATAGCGAAGGGTCATTGCTGAGCGCTTCCATACCGCCGTGACGCACCTGATTCCACATTGCAAACACATATATCATATTGTTGAGCGTGTGGGCGATCACGGGCACCCATATCGAACCGCTCCAAAGCAGCAAATATCCGAAATAAGCGCCCAGGAGCATACGTGGCACAAAACCGAAAAACTGCATGTGGAGTGCACTGAACACGAAAGCGACGAGCCATATGGCCACATGCACATTCACACCGCCGGTAACAAGCAGCCTCTGGAAGCATCCGCGAAACAGCAATTCCTCGGCGAAGCCGGCAGCAACACCTATTATCAGCAGATTAAGAATCAGCGAACCTATGCCGGTGTCGCCAAGCATTACCTTCAACGTCGCGAAAGCCGCATTCTCAAGCGAACGCGACATCGATTCAAAGCCCGACATCGACTCGGGGAGCGAAATATTGTAGTTCCAGTATATCACGGCTTCCTGCACAGGAACCGACACGAACAGCATCGCCATTACCAGCACCATCATTTTAAGCCTCGGCGTACTGAGACACAGCAGCGCCGCCGGATTGCGGCACACTATTACCGAGGTCGCTACAGCCGGCACTATAAAAGCCACCACATCCTGCACCATGGCACTCATACGCAGAGCGACGGCCGGTCGGGCGGCAAACACATTGCCGAGAACAAACGACAACACCATGGTAAGCCCATAGCAGATGAGAAACATGCACATGAGTAGAAAAAGACGCTGTCCGAGAGTCAGCACAAGATCGCTACGTTTCATAATTTCATATAGAAAGGTTCGACAAGTTCCCTGTAGGCGCCGGAATAGCTGCCGTCGGAATCGCGCAGGGAAAGAGTGGTATCGGAAAGAGGGCCGTCGGTGGGCGATATGTCCCATAGAAGCCGTATCGGCGACTTCGAAGGACTCGTACGCACACGGCACAGACGGCGTACTTTAAGTCTGTTTAGTTCGGCATTATAGATAATCTCCTGCTCTATATCGGCCGGAGAGACAAGCCCGAGATGCCCGTCGGACGAGAGCATACTGTGAGCGAGTATATCCGTGTAGGCAAGCGAGGACTGATGGCGTGCTGTCGCTCTGGACTTGTCGGCCGAGCGCTCGCCGACAGCAAAATAAGGCGGATTGCTTATCACGACATCGAACGGAGCCGGGTTGCCGGCCACAAATCCGTTGAAATCGCAGTTTACCGACTCGAGCCTGTCGGCCCACGGCGATGCCGCGAAATTCGCTTCGCATGCAAGCGAGGCTTTGCGGTCTATCTCAATAGCCGTGATACGTGCATGAGGAATAATACAGGCCGCAAGCAAAGACAATATACCCGATCCGGCTCCTATATCGGCCACTCTACGCGCCTCACGAAAATGAGGAAAGAACCATGCGGCAAGCAACACACTGTCGGAGCACAGTTTCATACCGCAACCGTGATCGTCGATATCGAATTGTCTGAAATGAAACAGGCTCATGACTCACTTATATTCCGGTACCGCCTTGTTGTGCTTGTCGAATATATTCCGCGCACGCGAAGTAAAATTCTTAGCCCTGCCCTGCCAGTCGTTCTTCACGCTGTCGGCCTCGTACACCTTATATTTATCGGGCACAGTAAACAGGAGCCTGTAGGAAGCTTCCTTGAGCCTTGCCTTGCCTTTATCGTCGCGGTATATCTTTAGATGGGCCATGGCTCCGCCTCGAGTATCGGCAGTCTTCATGTTCGACACAAAGTTGCCCAGCGAATATATCAGGAAGAGTTGCCTGTCGGGGAAATATTTGTTGGCACGAAGCTCCATCGGCTGTATCACATGCGGATGAGTGCCAATGATCATATCCACACCCAGCGACTCCATATAATCGGCAAGCTCTTTCTGGGCGGCATTAGGCAGGAGCTTGTACTCGTCGCCCCAATGGATGCAAACCGCCACGAGCTCGGCGCCGGCTCTACGGGTAGCCTCTACATCTTTCTTTATAAGCTCCCTGTCGATATAGTCAACGACTACTCCCTGACGAGGCTCTATGCCGTTGGTGCCATATGTATAGTTCAGGAATCCGATCTTGAAATCCTTGACATCCACAATCTTTGGCAAAGCCTCCAGACGGGCGGAATCGCTATGGTATGTGCCGATATGGTCCAGTCCGCGGCTTTCGAGATGATCGATAGTCGCCTTAAGACCCTTGGGCCCGTTGTCGAGTGTATGATTGTTGGCCGTGAGCATCATGTCGAATCCGGCATCGGCAAGCGCGTCGGCAAATTCTACCGGCGCATTAAAGCACGGATAACCGCGATATGGCGGCTTGCCTACGGGCGTCTCGAGATTGACAACGGCGTAATCGGCGGCCTTGACTATAGAATCGATCTCGGCAAAGCAGGCCGAGTAGTCGTATCCGTCGATGGCCTTTGCGACATCGATCTGAGCCTTATGCTGCATGGCATCCCCCACAAAAAGCATATCAGCCTCACCGGTGCCAAAGACAAGCGAGGCCAGATACGTACAGAAAGGGAGTACCGGATAAGACATGCGCGATCAGTCGCGGCGACGCGCTGCCTCGAGAGTATTGAGCATCAGCGACACTATGGTCATGGGGCCTACACCGCCGGGAACGGGAGTGATAGCCTTGCACTTGGGCGCTACGTTCTCGTAGTCGACATCGCCGCTGAGACGGAAGCCTGACTTGCGGCTTGCATCGGGCACTCTGGTAGTGCCTACGTCTATCACTACGGCGCCGTCAGCAACCATATTCTCAGTAATGAAAGCCGGGCGGCCCATCGCAGCCACAAGTATATCGGCTTTCGAAGTGACCGATGCGAGATCGGGTGTGGCGCTATGGCATACCGTCACTGTGGCATCGCCCTGCTCGCCTTTCTGCATCAGCATGGCAGCAAGGGGTTTGCCTACGATATTGCTGCGGCCTACGATCACGACGTTCTTGCCACGTGTGGGTATATTGTAACGGCGCAGCAGTTCCACGATACCGGCCGGTGTAGCGGAGTGGAAACACGGCAGACCGACCGACTGACGGCCTACGTTGACAGGATGGAAACCGTCGACATCCTTAGCCGGATCGATGGCCTCGATTACAGCCTGCTCGTCGATATGACGCGGCAGCGGCAACTGTACTATAAAGCCGTCGACATCAGGATCGTTATTAAGAGCATCTACATGGCGAAGCAATTCCTCCTGGCTCACATTGTCCTCCAGACGGATAAGAGTTGACTTGAAACCGCATACCTCGCATGCCTTTACCTTATTTGCCACATAAGTCTCGCTTCCGCCGTCGTGGCCTACAAGTATTGCGGCGAGATGAGGTTGATGAAGACCTTTAGCGAGGCGGTCGGCCACCTCGGCTGCTATTTCCTGCTTTATCTGTGCGGCTGTCGCCTTTCCGTCGATAATCTGCATTGCGCTTATATTTGGGAGTTGTTTATAATCAATAGTTCAGAACCGGCACCTCAGCGACGACGTTTCATCTGCTTCATCTGGCGCATCATGGCAGCCGGATTGGGGCCCATGTTGGTCATGGTGTGCATCATCTTGCGTATCTGGTCGAACTGTTTGAGCAGACGGCTCACGTCCTGTATCTGACTACCCGAGCCTTTAGCGATACGCTGCACGCGAGTGCCTTTGATCACTTCGGGATGCTCGCGCTCATAAGGAGTCATCGACGAGATTATAGCCTCGATACCTTTGAAAGCATCATTGTCGATATCTATATCCTTGATAGCCTTGCCCATACCGGGAATCATCGCAGCCAGATCCTTGATGTTGCCCATACGTTTTACCTGCTGTATCTGCTTGAGGAAGTCGTTGAAGGTAAACTGGTTGCGTTTAAGCTTCTTGGCAAGTTCCTCTGCTTCTTTCTCGTCGAACTGCTGCTGGGCACGCTCTACAAGCGATACGATATCGCCCATGCCGAGGATACGGTCGGCCATACGTGCAGGATAGAACACGTCGATGCCGTCGAGACCTTCGCCCGTGCCTATAAACTTGATAGGCTTGTCTACCACGCTGCGTATCGACAGAGCGGCACCACCGCGAGTATCGCCATCGAGCTTGGTCAGCACTACGCCGCCGAAGTCGAGACGGTCGTTGAATGTCTTGGCGGTATTTACGGCATCCTGACCGGTCATGGCATCCACCACGAAAAGAATTTCGCCGGGGTTGATAGCCTTCTTTATCGACTCAATCTCGGCCATCATCTCCTCGTCGACAGCCAGACGGCCGGCGGTATCGACGATTATCAGGTCGTTATGGTTTGCCTTAGCATGTTCGATAGCACGACGGGCAATGCCAACGGGATCCTTGACCCCGTCCTCGGTATAGACCTCCACGCCTATGCTGTCGGCCAGAACTTTAAGCTGGTCGATAGCAGCCGGGCGGTAGACGTCGCAGGCCACGAGCAAGGGGCGCATGGCTTTCTCACTCTTGAGCTTCTTGGCGAGCTTGCCGGTAAAGGTTGTCTTACCGGAGCCTTGAAGACCCGACATAAGTATTATCGCCGGGCGGCCTTCGATCCTGAGTGGAGTTTCCTGTCCGCCCATGAGTGTGGCCAGCTCGTCGTGTACGATCTTTACCATGAGCTGTCCGGGCTCGATGGCATTGATAACGTTCTGGCCAAGGGCTTTCTGCTTTACATTATCGGTAAATGTCTTGGCTACTTTATAGTTGACGTCGGCATCGATAAGAGCACGACGCACATCCTTCAGTGTCTCGGCTACGTTTATTTCGGTAATGCGGCCTTGGCCTTTGAGGAGCTTGAAACTGCGCTCAAGTCTATCGCTAAGTTTTTCGAACATGATATTTTATTGATTATGGTCCTTGCAGGTCAAGGACATGCTGGGCTTGTCAAATAAGACGGTTAGTCGCTGTGTCGGGGAAAATGACTGTCGGTTTGAACTGTCGGGCCTCGTCGGGCGTCATAGTGGCATAGCTCATTATGATGACAATATCGCCGGGCTGCACAAGTCGTGCCGCAGCACCGTTGAGACATATCACGCCGGAACCGCGCGGACCGGCGATGGTGTATGTGTCCAGACGTGCGCCATTGTTGTTGTTGACGATATAGACGCGCTCGCCGGGAAGTATTCCCGAGGCATCAAGAAGATCCTCGTCTATCGTGATGCTGCCTATGTAGTCGAGGCGAGACTCGGTAACGGTAACGCGATGGATCTTAGACTTCAGTACTTGTATATACATCTTAGTAACGGATATTGTCGATGAGGCGGACACCGCCGCAATATACTGTGACACAACCTGCAGCGCCGAGGTCGCCGGCTTCCGCCCATTTCTTCACGGGCTGCATGGTCCTGGCGTCGACGATCTGATAGTACTCGGCCTCAAGGCCGTCGATATTGTTGATAGCATCGGTAACCATACGCTCCACCTCCTCGGCTTCATAACCCTGAGCCTTGAGGTCGACGCTGTCGGCGAGTATGCGGTGTATCTGCGGCGCTATGCTGCGAGCCTCGGCACTGAGACGCACATTGCGCGAGCTCAGCGCAAGGCCGTCGTCCTCGCGCACGATAGGACACGGCACAATCTCGAGGTCGAAGCCCTCGAGCTCCACCATACGGCGGATCACTGCTATCTGCTGAAAATCCTTTTCGCCGAAATATGCACGTGTAGGCATAGCCCAGGCAAACAGTTTGCTCACGATCTGAGCCACGCCGTTGAAATGACCGGGGCGCATGGCGCCTTCCATTACCTCGGCTACAGGGCCAAGATCAAACACCCTTGTGTCAGGCTCGGGATATACCTCGGCCGGTGTGGGAACGAACGCATAGTCGACACCACAGGCTTCGAGCAATGCGCAGTCGGCCTCTTCGGTGCGCGGATAAGTGCGCAGGTCATCGGGATTGTTGAATTGCGTAGGATTGACAAAGACACTGACAATTACGACATCGTTCTCGCGGCGAGCCCGGTCGACCAGTGACTTATGGCCTGCATGCAGCGCACCCATGGTGGGCACCAGACCAATGCTCTTGCCTGCCCGGCGCATGGCGTCGGCTGTTTCGGCAAGTCCTTTGACAGTACGGATTATTTCCATTTCTTATCATTCGAGGGCATCATTACCGACGCCACAAATTTCAGAGTGCAAAATTACACAATTCCCTCAACACCACAAAATCATAGATCGCTTTTGATCAATTATCCATAGCCTGACGTATGGCACGAGCAAGCTGGTCGGGGCAAGATGTAGGCCTCGGGCCGCAGGGAGTGCCTTCGAGCAGATCAGCCACCTCGGCGGCCGGACGTCCTTCGCACAGGCGCGACACGCCGCGAGTATTGCCTGCGCAGCCCTTTGTAAACTCAAGATTGCGTATTTTGCCCTCGTCGTCTATATCGAAACTAATCTGACGGGAGCATGTACCCTGAGGGGTATAGTCGATATGTTTCATTTCTTCTTATATTTCCGATACGCCGCGGCCATGCGGTTGTGATAGTTTCGTGCCGCATACGAGGGGCCGTTGTAGATACGGGCGAAGACAGCCCAGTTCTTGTTCTTCAGATGTGTCAGCAGGCCTGTGTTGCGTATATAGTTCGCGAAGAGGCTCAGCTGATCGTACTCCGAGCGTTTCATGCGCTCCACGAAATCCTCGCGCGAAGCGGTGCCACAGAGCTTCCAGTTAGAGCCGCCGATCTGGAACATTCCCCAGAAGGTGCTCTCCATCGCCGCTATTGTATCGATAGCCATCGCCGCACGAAGGCGCGCATGCTGAGCGGCCTGCTGCGAACCGTATTTCTTTATGTTTATCGGCTCGAGCGCCTCGCTTTCGATAAAACGCACGTCGATACCTCGGCGTGACGTGGCATGCCGGAAGACCGGCAAGTCGAAATTGATTATTACCGAACCGTCGGCATTGAAGCCTTTCTGCAGCCTCCCGGTCTCTATCTCGACCACAGCGCGTATGGCAGCCGCCTCCACGCCGAGTTCTCCAGCGATCTCCTCATAGTCGATATCGCGCAGAGGCCCGTCGTGCACGAGCTCGGGGTGTGGCAGGAATGCAGTATGCAGCGTATCGCTGTCTATTATTATATATGTGCGACCCAACGAATCCACTTCGACACCTTTTGAATCGTATACATAAATGGTGTCGGGAAGAAAACGAACTCCCTGCCACCTTGCGTTTGCACACAAGGCGACAAGAAGCAGTAATGGTATGAGTATCCGTCGGAGCACCCGTTTTCTACTCTCAAAGATTTGCCACCTTTTCGAGAGTACGTGTCAGCTGGCCGTAGAAGCGCTCTACCGCAGGTATGTGCATGCGCTCGCTGGGCGAGTGCACACCCTGGAGTGTGGGGCCGAACGACACCATGTCGAGGTGGGGATATTTCTGCAGGAAGAGACCGCACTCGAGGCCGGCATGGATAGCCTTGATGGCCGGTTTCACGCCATAGAGCTCTTCGTAAGCCTCGCTGGCGATGTGCATGATACGGCTGTTCATGTTGGGAGCCCAGCCGGGATATCCGTCGCCGTGGCTTACTTCAGCACCGGCGAGACGGAAGAGGGCTTCCACCTGATATGCGATATCCCATTTGCGTGATTCTACCGACGAACGCTGGCTGGTAGTCACGAGCACCTGGTTCTCGCCCTGCATCTTGACAGAGGCAAGATTGGTCGAAGTCTCCACGAGGCCTTCGAGATCGCGGCTCATGGATATTACACCGTGAGGAGCGCTGTAGAGAGCCTCTACAAGAGCCTGCGAGGTGGCATGGTCCATAGCGTACTCAGGACGGTCGAAGCTTTCGAGCTCGAATTTGATGGTGGGCTCGAGGCCGGCATATTCACGCTCGACGTCGGCAACGAATTTGTTGAAAGCGACACGCACCTGTTCCTTGCGCGAGGTCTCCACGCCGAAAACAGCGTGAGCCGCACGAGGGATGGCATTGCGCAGGTTGCCGCCGTCGATCTCGCAGAGCGCTATCTCATGCTCGAGACTGAGGCCGTAGAGGAAACGGGCAAGGAGCTTGTTGGCATTTGCGCGGCCGAGATGGATATCGCCGCCCGAGTGACCGCCGAGGCCGCCCGAGATGTCGAATTTGAAATAATGGAAATCGGTAGGCGCGAACGAACGCTTGTAGGTAAACACACATGTAGTGTCGACACCGCCGGCGCAACCGACGAAGATCTCCGCATCGTCCTCGCTGTCGAGGTTGAGGAGCATGGAGGCGGTAAGCATACCGTCGCCAAGGTTGTTGGCGCCTGTCAGGCCGGTCTCTTCATCTACAGTAAAGAGAGCCTCAACAGGGCCGTGAACGAGCTCCTTGTCGGTAAGCACAGCCAGAGCGGCGGCCATGCCGATGCCGTTGTCTGCGCCGAGAGTAGTGCCGTCGGCACGCAGCCATTCGCCGTCCACGATAGTGCGGATGGGGCTGTTGGCGAAGTCGAAGCTCTTGTCGTTGCTCTCGCACACCATGTCCATATGTGCCTGCATAGCCACTACAGGAGCGTTTTCATGCCCCGGAGTAGCCGGTACACGCATCACGACATTGCCGATCTTGTCGGTAGCGACTTCAATATTGTTCTTTGCTGCGAAATCGAGCAGATACTGGCGTATTTTCTCCTCATGCTTCGAGGGACGGGGGACGTGGTTGATCTCATCGAAGATGGCAAACACACGTGCCGGCTTAAGGTCTTTGATAGTCATTGCTTGTTTTGTTTTATGACCGATATAAAAGTTCTAAATAAGATTTCATTTTTAGAAAGAATGTTAAAAACATCTACTTTCGCCCTCTAAATTACAAAATAAAATTGAGTTAACGAAAAAAAAGCGCCAACTTTCGCTATATTTGCACCGTCAAAGCGAAAACTCGCAAATGAAAACAGTAATTTTGTCTATAACCCTGGTACTGATATCAGTCGTGCTGCTTGGTGTGAAAGTGCTATTTGTCAAAGGAGGCAAATTCCCGTCACACCATCATCATACGGCACACCGCAAATCGTAATACCATACAATTAACCAATATAATGAAAAGACTGTCCGTTACAGTAAAGACATTAGTAGCATGCGCCCTCATCTTCGGCGCCAGCTCATGCAGCAACAATGACGCCAAGCCCGAAGCCGAAGCAAGCACAGCCACCGAGACAAAGGCCGCACCGGCTCTCAATATCCGATATATCGTAGCCGATTCGGTTATCGGAGCCTACACACTGGCACAGCAGCTGATGGAAGAGCAGCAGCGCGAGCTCAACAAGCTGCAGCAGTGGCATGAAAGCAAACAGCGCGAGCTGCAGGGCCTGGCCAACAACATAAACCAGAAACAGCAGAACAACGTATATCTTACCCAGGCATCCATGCAGGAGGACGTCAACAACCTCCAGAAAAAGAGCGAAGAAGCCGAGCGCTACTTTACCACACAGCAGCAGCGCCTCGCTATCGCCGGCGAGCAGATGCAGCGTCGCCTCAACGACTCGATCAACAATTTCATCCTCGACTACAATGCCGTACACGGCTACGACGCCATCCTTCTCAGTGAAGCCGGCGTATACTTCAAGCCCGAGCTCAATATCTCGGCAGAAGTGATCGAAGGCCTCAACGCACGTTTCGCAGCCGCCAACCCCGGTACTTCAAAATAAAGATACAGACACGGCCCGACGAGGCCGCAAACCATAAGACCCAACACAGACAGCCACTCACTACAAGTGGCTGTCTGCGTATCAGGCCTCAGGCACTCAGAGCCGACACAATTTCTAACAATCATCACATCAAGTCCATGCCACACCTCGCGTCACACCTTCTGTCAATAGCCGTTGTCCTGATCATATCGGCACTGCCGGCGTCGGCCAACAAACTCCCATACGAATTTACATACAACGGCAAACAATACTGCGGCTACGAAGGAGTAATCGACGGCCTGCTTAAAGTAAGCGTCGTACGTGCCGAGCGCCCCGAATTTGACCAGCAGGAGTATACCGTATGGTTCGAAAACACAGGAGACCGCCCGACCGGGATACTTGAGGATGTTTATGCCCTCAAAACGACATTCAAGGGAGCCAATCCCATACTCAGGGGATGCCTTGGCGACCACGAAAACTTCTACCGGCAATACAGCACCGACCTCAGCTCCGAACCTGTAAAATTCGTTTCCACCGAAGGACGCGCGACGCATATCGTATTTCCTTATTTCGACCTTGTGCACGGCAAGGGCGGCACACGCATAGCCTTGGGCTGGGCCGGCACATGGGAAGCAAGTTTCAACGCCACCGGCCGACAGGTAAGCGTAGAGGCCAAAACGAATCTCGGGCTCAAAACCGTATTGATGCCCGGCGAAAAGATACGCACAGGGCTTGTCGTCCTGCTCAACTACAAAGGCCGCGACGAGCATACGAGCATAAACAAGTGGAGGCAATGGTTCATGAAATACAATCTCCCGAAGGCCGACGCCACAGGCAATGAGCTCAAACCATTCTGGACCACCTGTTTTGCCGGCGACACCGGCCTGCCCAATTCCGACGGGTCGATATCCGAGACATATTTTACCTGGCAGCGTACTCTTAAGAAGCTCGAGCATGAGAAACTGCTTCCCGATTTCCGATGGTTCGACGCCGGATGGTATTTCGACCCGGCCCGACAGACCGTGGCATCCGACTGGTGGGGCACAATCGGAAGCTGGGAACTGGATACTGTAAAATGGCCGGGCAAGACTTTCAGGGAGTCGAACGAGGCCTGCCACTCGCTCGGCGTCAAGGTGCTTACCTGGTTCGAGCCCGAAAGAGTGACACACGTGGAAGAGCTCGCCAAGAACTTCGGCTACAAAACGGAATGGGGCATAAAGACCGACCATTGCATAACATCAAACATCGGCGACCCGGAATGCCTCAAGTGGACTCTCGTCAGGATTACGAAAATGATGGACGAGAACGAGATAGACATGTACCGTGAGGACAACAACTCCGACCCTGCGGCCGCGTGGAAGATACTCGACAGCCGCGACGAAGAGCTGTACGGTCTGCCACGGCAAGGCATCAACGAAAACAAATGTATACAGGGACATTACGCCCTCTGGGACGGCATACTTGCCTTCTGCGCGCAAAAAGGCAAATGCACATTCATGGATTCATGCGCTTCGGGCGGAGGGCGCAACGACATCGAGTCGCTGCGAAGAGGCGTTCCGCTGATGCGCTCGGATCACGACCGCACGACCTCAGCCATGCGCCTGGCCCAGAGCGCAGGGTTCAACAAGTGGATACCCTTCCACGGCTCATCAATCAAAGATACCCAAAACCAGCTCGAAGCCTCGAGATACACGCCCGACAGCTACGTGGTAAGGGCATCTTTCCTTCCCATAATCAACGTGTCAGGCTCATACACCCACAACCCCGATCTCGACTTCGAGGCCTACCGCAACATCATCTCGACCTGGCGGAGCATAAACCATCTCCTCACGAAAGATTTCTACCAGCTGTCGCCGTGGCATACATACTCCGACACCAGCGGCTGGACGGTATATGCCTACCATGAC
>JAGAUV010000044.1 GCA_017620635.1 Muribaculaceae bacterium
ATGGCGCCGGTATCGTAGTTGTCGTAGTCCTCGCCGCCCTCGTCCTCGCCGTAGGGCTTGAGCTCAAGCAGGCCGGTATATATAGCCGGCAGGAGGCGCAGTGTGTTGTAGACGAAAGTGTGAGGCTCGCTCTCGGCAGCGCCGGCGACAAGGCGCACATACCCCACGGCCAGTGCCGTGAGTTTGAGGCTTTGGGCGTCGAGGCCGCCCGTCTGTTCATTGATATAGCTCATGATTCTGAATCTGTGGCGGAGTATAGATTGTTGTCCGTAATATAATTATACACGCCTGCAGGCAGGAAATAGTTCATATTGCGGCCCTTCGCGATGGCCTGGCGTATGAAGGTGCTCGACACGTGCGTCATAGGCGCGTCCACCACCTCCATGCCGTCGATATGCGTCTTGTCGACAGGATATCCCGGCCGCAGGTACACTATCACGCCGAAGCGGTCGAGTATCTCCTGGGCCGAGCGCCAGCGGTCGAATATCTGCCAGTTGTCGCTGCCTATCACAAGCTTGAACTTGTGCTCGGGGTAGCGCTCGGCAAGCACATTGAGGGTGTTGATGGTGTAGGAGGGCTTTGGCATCGACAGCTCTATGTCGCATATGTCGATGTCGGCGGCACCACGTGTGGCGATCATGAGCATGTCGAGGCGTTTGGTGTCGGGCAGGAGCTCGGCCGGATCCTTCATCGGGTTGAGAGGCGACAGCGTGAGCCACACCTGGTCGAGATAGCCCCACTGCGTAAGATACGATGCAAGCATCATATGCCCGGCATGAACGGGATTGAACGAGCCGCCGAAGATTCCTATCGTACTCATGAGCCTGTGAATGCCTTTATCACGCCGTGGGTCTGGCTTATGGCTGTGTCGAGGCGGTCGTTGACGATGCACTGGTCGAACTCGGGCGCGCGCGACATCTCATACGAGGCCCTGTCGACACGCACGTCTATTACCTCGGCGGTCTCGGTGCCTCTAAATTCGAGGCGGCGGCGCAGCTCATCGAGGCTCGGAGGCGCTATGAATATCGCCAGGGCACGATCGCCGTAGAGCTGCTTGACACGCAGGGCGCCGTTGACATCGAGGTCGAGGATGATATTGTGACCCGAAGAGGTTATGCGCTCCACCTCGCTGCGGAGGGTGCCGTAGAAACGGCCCGGGTACACTTCCTCGAACTCTACGAAATCGCCCTCGGCAATGTGGTCGCGGAACTCGTCCTCGCTCATGAAATAATAGTTCACGCCGTCGTTTTCGCCCTGTCGGGGCGAGCGTGTGGTGGCCGATACCGCAAAGCCGAGGTTGAGATCGCCGCCTTCGAGCAGGGCGTTGATGATTGTCGACTTGCCGCAGCCCGACGGGGCCGCTATGATTAATATCTTTCCTGTCATAAGCTTACTGGTGCGCCGGGCGCAGAAGGTCGTTTACTGTCTTTACGGGATTGAAGGTAGACTCGGGCACTTCTACAAACACTGTGTTCCAGTTGCTCATAGAACCGTTCCAGAGGCCCGGCAGCTCGAGGGCGCGCAGCTCGCGGCCGCCAAGCGATTTCTCGGATATGAAGCCCGTGGCCGGGTCGACATATTTCTTGAGGTCGTAGCTCCTGCCGTCGACATGTTTGAGATAGCATACGAGGTCGACGGGGTTGAAGTAGCCCGCGCCTTTCATCATCTCCACATTCTCGGGCTTCGACATATCGATCTGTGTCGATTCCAGAATCTGCGGCGCTATCATCCTGCCGTCCGACGAGTAGGCGTTGTACGGTCCGCCGCCGGGCTCGCCTTCGTTGCGTACCATGCCGCAGACGCGAAGCGGACGGTCGAGAATCTTTATCAGCAGGTCGCGGCGCTCGGCCGGTGTGGACTGATGCAGCTCGGGGCAGCTGACAAAGAGTATCTGCTCTACAAACTGAGTGGCCGAGTCGAGCACCTCGTCGGTGGGGTCGGATGCGAGGGCGGCGATGAGAGCCTCGATACGGTCGCGGACAAGGAGCAGGAGGCCGCCGATAAATTTCTTGTATCTGATGGTGTCGGCGCGGTGTGCGTCACCTACGATATTGTCGATGTTCTTGATGAACACTACCGAGGCGTTGATGTCGTTAAGGTTCTCTATGAGAGCGCCGTGACCGCCGGGACGGAAGACCAGTCGGCCGGCATCGTCGCGGAAGAGAGCGTTGTCGGGAGTGACGGCGATGGTATCGGTGCTCGGTTTCTGCTCTGAAAGGCTTATCTCATAGCGCACGCCATAGCACTTCTCCATGGCAGGCACGGCCTCGGCAAGTTTTTCCTCGAAAAGCTTGCGGTGGTTCGACGAGACGGTAAAGTGCAGTTTTACCACGCCGTCCTTTGATGCCGCTGTCTGGGCGCCTTCGGCGAGCTGCTCCTCGAGAGCCGTGCGCACGCTGTCGTCGTAGCGGTGGAATGTCAGAAGTGCTTTCGGCAGCGAGCCGTAGTTGAGGCCTTCGGGGAGTATGATGGCGCCGACGAGCTCCTTGTAGCGGCCCTGGTCGGCAAGCTGCTCGGGTGTGGCATTATAGAGACGCTCGGTAGCGTCCTTGAGCTGTCCGTAGAAAGCGAAATCGCCTATGCGGCTCACAAGCTCCGCCACAGGGCTGCCGGGGGCAGGCTGCGCGTCGTCGCCGTTGACAAAGGCAAAAAGAGCCTTGAACATGCGCGAGGCTGCGCCCGAGGCCGGCACGAACTTGAGCACATCGCCGTTATCGTCGAGGAAGGTCTGCCAGCGCGAGAGGCAGCTTGCGGTCATTTCGTCGTCGACGGGAAGTATTCCCGACCCTACCGACGACGGAGAATCTATAGTAAGATAAGGGAAACCGATGCGGAAGCGCTCGAGCTGGCTCTCCACTGTCTCTCGGCTGATTCCTTTTGCCGACAACTGCTCAAGGTCGGCAGTGCTGAATTCTGACATAGATTTAGTAGGAGTTTTTGATGTGTCTAATTATGTTTGCTGCCCAAAATTACAAAAAATACGACTCTCCGACAAATAAAAAATATCTTATTGGAGGAGATGGTTTGCCCTCTCGAAAAAAATTAATAATTTTGCAAGGACCTTAAAAGCTAAAAGGAAATGACATTTGAATACGACTATCTGGTGATCGGATCAGGTATTGCCGGCATGAGTTTCGCCCTCAAAGTAGCCGGCGAAGGGTCGCGTGTTGCACTTGTCTGCAAAACGACTCTCGACGAGGCCAATACGGCACTCGCTCAGGGCGGCGTGGCTTCCGTAACAAATCTCAAAGTCGACGATTTCGACAAACATATACACGACACCATGGTCGCCGGCGACTGGCTCAGCGACCCCAAGGCGGTGGAGAAGGTTGTAAAAGGCGCTCCCGAGCAGATCAGGCAGCTTGTAGAGTGGGGCGTGAGCTTCGACAAGAACGAAAACGGCGATTACGACCTGCACCGCGAGGGCGGACACAGCGAGTTCCGCATACTCCACCACGCCGACAACACCGGCTTCGAGATACAGCAGAGTCTGATCAAGGCCGTCAAGTCGCATCCTCATATCGACATATACGAGAACCATTTCGCCATAGAGATCATTACCCAGCATCATCTCGGCAAGATAGTGACACGCCGCACACCCGACATCACATGCTACGGCGCATATGTGCTCGACATGGCCACCGGCAGTGTCGACACCTTCCTGTCGCGCATCACTGTAATGGCCACCGGCGGCGTGGGAGCCGTATACCAGACCACCACAAATCCTCTCGTCGCCACCGGCGACGGCATAGCAATGGTCTACAGAGCCAAAGGCACCGTGCGCGACATGGAGTTCATCCAGTTCCACCCCACGGCCCTGTATCATCCCGGCGACCGTCCGTCCTTCCTCATTACCGAGGCCATGCGCGGCTACGGCGCCGTGCTCCGCAACCTCAAGGGCGAGGAGTTCATGCAGAAATACGATCCCCGGCTGTCGCTGGCGCCGCGCGATATCGTGGCAAGGGCGATAGACTCCGAGATGAAGCTCTACGGCGACGACCACGTATATCTCGACGTCACACACAAAGATCCCGAGGAGACAAAACGTCATTTCCCCAACATCTACGCCAAATGTCTCTCGCTCGGCATCGACATTACCAAGGACTACATACCGGTGGCACCGGCCGCACACTATCTGTGCGGCGGCATATGCGTGGACCTCAACGGCGAATCGTCGATACGCCACCTCTACGCCCTGGGCGAATGCTCGTGCACAGGCCTTCACGGAGGCAACCGTCTCGCATCCAATTCGCTGATAGAGGCTGTGGTATATGCCGACGCAGCAGCGAAACATGCTTCACAGGAAATGCCCGGTATATCGCTGCGCACTGATGTGCCGACATGGAACGACGAGGGCACAAGCCACAACGAAGAGATGGTGCTTATCACACAGAGCATACGCGAGGTAAACCAGATAATGGGTTACTATGTCGGCATCGTGCGCTCCAATCTGCGCCTCGACAGGGCATGGAACCGCCTCGATATACTCTACGAAGAGACCGAGCGCCTCTTCAAGAGCTCGAAGGCCTCTCGCGAGATATGCGAGCTGCGCAACATCATAAATGTGGGCTATCTGATCATGCGCCAGGCCAAGGAGCGCCGTGAGTCGCGCGGACTGCATTACACTATCGACTATCCGCCGCGTCCCCACGAATAAACGCCGATGAGCAGGACTCTCTATGTCAGCGATCTCGACGGTACTCTGCTGAGCACCGACAGCCGCATATCAGAGTGCTCGGCAGCGACAATAAGCAGGCTGAGCGACAAGGGCGCACTCATTACCGTGGCTACGGCGCGAACGCCGGCAACGGTAGTGCCGCTGCTGTCGCAGACACGTACCACGCCGCCGGCGGTGGTAATGACAGGCTGCGCATACTGGCTGCGCGGCGACGAATGCTTCCGCGATCCGCATTTCCTTCCGGCCGGAGACCTCGGGAAAGCTCTCGATTTCTGCAACCGCCACGACGTACAGCCTTTTGTCTATGTCATGTCGGACGACCGCATGAGCCTCGACGTATACCACTCGGCCCTGCGGCTCAACAAGGCGGAGGAGAGTTTCTATCTCGAGCGCAGCAACCTGCCTCTCAAACGATTCCATCTGTGCACTCCGGCGCCGCAACGGGCCGCGACACACACCATGCTTCTCTATGCCATGGGCGAGGAGAAGGGCATACGCGCCGCCGCCGAAGCTTTCGAGGCCTGCTCGGAATGTTCGGTATGCTGTTATCCCGATGTATTCAATCCGCGGATATGGAACTTCGAGGTCTTCCCACCCGGCATAAGCAAGGCGAGCGCCGTAGACGAGCTGAAAAAGGAATCGGGAGCCGACAGGCTTGTCGTGTTCGGCGACAGCCTCAACGATCTTACCATGTTCGCCGTGGCCGATGTGGCAGTGGCGGTCGGCAATGCCTTGCCCGAGGTAAAGGCTGCGGCCGATGTGGTGATTGAGGCGAACTATACCGACTCGGTGGCGCGGTTTATCGCCGAGGATTTTTCGGAATGAAAGCCACGAAGCTGAATTTCTCGAGGTCCTCGCGACGCACTTCTACAAAATCATCCTCGTACTCAGGGAAGTAGGTGTCTACTTCCGGGGCTTCCGCATGTATGAGCGTCAGGTCGAGCTCGTCGGCATATGGCAATGCCTGTGCATAGATCTGGCCGCCGCCGATGACAAATATCTCGGCATCGCCGGCCATGGCTATGGCCTCGTCGAGACTCGAGGCTCGTTCGGCGCCGGGCGCGCTCCACTCGTTGTTGCGCGTGATCACTATGTTTCTGCGGCCGGGCAAGGCTCCGCCGGGAAGTGAGTCGAAGGTCTTGCGGCCCATCACGAGAGTGTGGCCCATGGTCACGGCCTTGAAGCGGCGCAGATCCTCACGGAAATGGTAGAGCATGTCGCCGCCGACACCGAGGCCGCGATTACGGTCGATGGCTGCTATGATATGTATCATACCGACACCTCCGCCTTGATATGTGGATGTGGGTCATAGCCCTCGAGGCTGAAATCTTCGTATCTGAACCCGAATATGTCCTTGACCTCAGGATTGATTACCATCCGCGGCAGTGGGCGCGGCTCGCGTGTGAGCTGCAGACGGGCCTGATCGAGATGGTTGAGGTAGAGATGGGCGTCGCCGAGAGTATGCACGAAATCGCCGGCCTCGAGGCCTGTCACCTGCGCCATCATCTGCAGCAGAAGGGCGTAGGAGGCTATGTTGAAGGGCACTCCGAGGAAGCAGTCGGCGCTGCGCTGATAGAGCTGCAGGCTCAGACGGCCGTCGGCAACATAGAACTGGAACAAGGCGTGGCAGGGCGGCAGATTCATGGCCGGTATATCGGCCACATTCCATGCGCTCACCATGATGCGGCGCGAGTCGGGATTGTTCTTTATCGTATCCACCACCTGCGATATCTGGTCGATATGTCCGCCCTTATAGTCGGGCCACGAGCGCCACTGATAGCCGTAGATGTGCCCTAAGTTTCCGTCGGCATCGGCCCACTCGTTCCATATCCGCACTCCGTTGTCCTGAAGATACTTCACATTTGTATCTCCGGCCAGGAACCACAGCAATTCGTGTATAATTGACTTGAGGTGTAGCTTTTTAGTCGTCAGCAGAGGGAATCCTTCGCTGAGGTCGAAGCGCATCTGGTAGCCGAATACCGATTTGGTTCCCGTGCCGGTGCGGTCGTGCTTTGTCGCGCCGTGGTCGAGAATATGCTGCAACAGGTCGAGGTATTGTTTCATTTCGGAGTGGATGTTTGAGCCGCCGAGCCCTGGCTTATATTCTGAAGCATGGGCATATCGATGTGATAACGGCCTGATTTATAATTAATAGCCTGGTTAGGGCATACTGTCGTGCAATTGAAGCATACTACACAGCGCGAGGCGTCTACCGTCTTCTCGGGCAGCTTGATGCATTGCGCCTTGCACACGCTCTCGCATTTGCCGCAGTTTATACATTTGTCGGGGTCGATCTCTATGTGGAAGTACGATCTTTTACTGCCTACGCCGAGCACTGTGCCGACGGGGCACACGGTGTTGCACACCAGGCGTCCGCGGCGCCACGATGCCGCCACGATGCCGAGAGCTGTGACAACAGCCACGGAAAACGATGATATGGAGAAGGATACGGCGCCATAGGCTCGGCCGAAGGGACGGACGAAGAACTCCTCGATCATGCGCGAATAGGCCGAATAGGGATCGAACAATGTGGGCAGGAAGACCGAACCGCCGACAAGGGCTATTATGGCCGCGACGAGAAAGACGATGCGCGTACGCGGCGACGGCAAGGTGTAGTGGTAGTCGGACTTGCTGCGGCACACCACGCGACGGGTGTTGGAGACGCAATCCATAAGCGTGCCGAGCGGACATACCGTAGAGCAATATATGCGGCCGTAGATAAGCGTGACGATGGCCCAGAACACGAGGCATAGCCCGACACCCGACAGAAGCGAGGTAAAAACACGCATTCTCACAAATACGCTCTCATAACCGCAAAGCAGTGCCCAGGCCGGTATTACCATGGCTACCAACGAGATAATAATGCGGACGAGACGTATCGACTTATACATAAAGCAAAGGTAGTGATTTTTTCGGGATAAGCCGCCATATGCCATATATAATTTTGCAGCAGTAATCTAAATTCCATTTATGAAACAGATAGAAATATACATGAACGCGGCGCTCATAGGCAGCGGTGCTGTCGACGCCGAAAATCTGAGGCCTGTCAAGGACAAGACGGGCACCACACTGCTGCGCCCGGCCGGCAAACCGGGCACCACTGCTCTGCCCGATGGCTGGCGGCCCGTGGCAAGACTGGGCGACAGACTGATAGTGAGCTCGGGGCGCCGGATAGGCAGCATTGCCGTGAACAGCGGCGAGGAACCGACGATATCGCCCGTGCCGTTGCCGGGCGAGGTACGCTGCGCCCTGACAAGAGACGAGCACGTAATAATCATGACATCGGCCGGCCCGGTAAGCATACGCGCCGACGGCACTCCCGTGGCGGCGACACACGATTATCCGGCCATAAGCCTCCTACCTGTGCCCGACGCGGATATCAGCGCCACGGTGGCCGGCCGGGAACTGAGCCGGGCCTACACGGGCGGCCTGCTCGAGAAGAAAGACAGGGAGGCACTTGTCGGCGATCTCGCCTACGCATACCGCCACATATGCAGCGAGGCGGCTGCGTCGGGAGTGATGGTGCAGCCAGCGCTGGCACGGTACAAGCTTACCGACAGCGGCGGCAACATCCTGTTCGAGTCGCCGCCGGTGCTGCTGACACACGCCGAGGGCGCACAGTGTACGGACACGGTGGCGCTGAGCTCGGCCGACCGAAAGAATGTCGACGGGTATACCGTCAGCGTCCGCAGCTGGCATCTGGAGCTCGTGCTGCCGGCCGCGGACGTCGATGTGGCACGGGCCGAGATATTCATGACGCCCCTCTTCCATCCTTTCGACAGTGGCGGCGAGGGCACGGCCACACTGATGCGCGCCGGGCAGACAGGTGCGCCGTTCTGCCGCGTCGGCCTCCCGGGCAGGGAAAACGGCCTCGGGGACACCTACCGCGACCGGAGCCGACGTATTGTCATGCAGGCAATTGCGCGTATAGAGACGCTCGAGGAGCGTGTGGCCGTGATACAGAATCCTTTTGCCAGATCGGCAAGAATCAAGCCGGATATCAGCGTCGACACCGACCCGATGGCCGCAAGCGCACGAATCAGGAAAGCACTGGCAAAAAGCGTGAGCGTGGCAGGGCGCAGCGATGTGATGCTCGCCGCGCCACACAGCTTCAGCGCCGGGTGCGTCGCCGAGGCCTCAGGAGCTGTCGCATGGGGCAATATCAGGGCTCTGCCATATGCCGGCTATCCTCTCGGCATATTCGCCGCCGAGACCGCCGACGGCGCCTGGAGCAGCCACAGCGCAGTGTATTTCGGCGGCACATCGGGTGTGGAGCGTCAGGAAAGCCGGCCGACAGATGCGCCGGTAAAGCTCGGGCCCGTGATATGCTATCCCCTCGCCGGTGCAAGCTCCATGACTCTGGTATGCTATTTCGGCAATCAGAACCACTGCGCGCATCTCGACCTTACCACCGACGCATCAGGACGTTACGCGGTGTATATCGCGCCCGGCCTGCGGCCGTTCACACCCGAGGTGTGCGCCCCCACCGTGGACGTGACAGTGACAGGGCACTCGGAAGAGCTGCCCGACAGCGTGGCTTTCGCGCCCTCGTCGCGACCTTTCGACATAAGGTCGGTAATATCGGCCGGCAGTGGCGTCGTGGCTCTATGCGGCCACCCGGCAGGCTGCCAGGCATGGGATTTCGGCCGCTCGCATTTTACCCTCTCGTGCCGAGGAGGCATCTTCAGGGCCGGCGTGAACCTCAACAGCGGCAGCACCGGGCTGCGCACGATATACAGCCGCGGAACGGTGCGAGGCGATGCCGTGACGCCGGGCGACGACGGCGACATTTTCGTGGCCGACGGAAACATATGCCACATATTACGCAACGGACGCGCCGAGGTTTTCAACGACGATCTGGGCTATGTCGCGGCGGCATACGACAGTGCCCGGGGAGAGCTGTGGGCGCTGCGGCGATCGGGCGGTATAGATGTGTATGCAGGCACGAAAAAGCCTGTATATTTCAGGTATACGCATGTCGAGGCCGAGGAGCTTAAAATGCTCGGCAAGGTGTTCGCCGTCAATGGAAAGGAGGTATACGACACGTCGGCAGAGATTTTCGACGGGTCATGCCGCGTGAGACTGCATCTCCGCTGCGACACAAGGCCCGACTACCTGATGGCCGCCGTCGGCCGGCTGCACGTGGCGCTGCAGGCATCATCATTCGCCGGCAAGATAAGCGTCGAGGGCTCGGGCATAAACTCCGCGCGACCCTGGCCGATACGCCGCGCCGCCGTATCGGGCACTATGGCCGGGCCGGTAAGCATGGCGCTGACATGCCGCCCGGCAAGAGCAATAGATCTGATAATCGAGGGCGACGCGAGTGAGGATTTCGTATTCGCAAACGCCTGTCTGAAACTTGAATAGCAATGGAAGAAAGTGAAAATATAGTACTGCTCGACAGCCTGCGCCGGTTGTTCCGCGACCGGCTGTACGACCCGGTAAAGGGCATAGGCTGCATGGGAGAGCGAGTACGGGTAAACACCGACTGGGAAGGCCTCGAGACGGTGTATGTGCCCGTGGAGATGACGCACGATCCGCTCTATCGCGGCAGCAGGATGCGCAAGGACGAATGGCAGCGGCTGCGCTGCCGCCACGATTTCGAATACTGGTGTGTGAGCTGCGCCGTGGTAAAGCAGAAGGCGCGCGAGGGCGACGGGCCTTTTGTGCTCAACATACCTCAGCGCCGTGTGGCCTCGGTGCTCGAGTCGGACCGTCTCAAGGGTCTGCCGATACGCCTGATACTCCTCAAAGCGCGCCAGTGGGGCGGCTCCACGCTGGTGCAGATGTATATGGCCTGGATTCAGTCGTGCCACCGCCGCGACTGGAACTCGCTGATCTGCGCCCACGTCAAGGACACGGCCTCGGGCATCAGGGGCATGTACAGCAAATTGCTGGGCAACTATCCTGCCGAGCTCTGGGAAGGCGACGAGAAGCCTCAGTTCAAGCCATACGAGCGCTCTATCAATGTGCGACAGATCACAGGGCGCGGCTGCCGCGTGACGATAGGGTCGAGCGAGAACCAGGAGGCTGTCCGCGGCGCCGACTATGCCATGGCACATCTGAGCGAGACCGCATTCTGGGCCAGCACGCCCCAGCGCTCGCCGCAGCGCTTCATACAGGCGATCTGCGGCGCCATCGCTCTGACACCCTACACTCTTGTGGCGATAGAGTCGACGGCCAACGGCGTGGGCAACTATTTCCACAACGAATGGCTCAGATGCAAGGAAGGGAAGGGCGACAAGCATGCGGTGTTTGTGCCTTGGTATGAGATACCTATCTACCGTCTCGCACCGCCCGACAGGCGGCTTGTGGCCTCGACGATGAACGACTACGAGCGACGGCTGTGGGATCTGGGCCTATGCCTCGACCAGATATGGTGGTACCGCCGCAAATCGGCTGAGTACGAGACCGAGGAACAGATGCGCGCCGAGTTCCCGAGCGACGATGTGGAGGCTTTCCTCAACACCGGCAACGGTGTTTTCGCCGGCAAGAGCATCGATACGCTGAGGGCCGGTTGCCGGCCGGCGGAAGGGCTCGGCGACATCGACGACAGCGGCACGAGGTTTGTCGAAGGCGCCGGACGGCTGTGCGTGTGGGAGCTGCCGCAGAAACATATGCGCTATGTCGTGGCGGTGGATGTGGGAGGTCGCTCGGAGAAGGCGGACTGGTCGGTAATAGCGGTACTCAAAGTGCCCCGTCATGAGGTGCCCGAGGTGGTGGCGCAGTGGCGAGGGCATATCGACCACGATATTCTGGCACGCAAGAGTGCCCTGATATCGAGGTTCTACAACATGGCATTGCTTGTGATAGAGAGCAATACGTTTGAGACGGAGGAATACGGCGGCGTGGCCGACTCCAACCTTTTTGTGCTCCACCGCCTGGCCGAGAGCTACAGCAATGTGTACATGCGGCGCACGTTCGACCGCGCCAACAACCGCTACACCTCGTCGGTAGGCTTCCACACCAACCGCTCTACCAAGGCTCTGCTGATAGGCGGACTGATAGAGGCTGTGCGCGACGGCAGCTACATAGAGCGCGACAACGAGGCATGCAACGAGCTGTCAGTGTACGAGCAGCGCTCCAACGGCTCTTTCGGCGCCAAGAGCGGCTACCACGACGATATACTTATGACCCGAGCCATAGCCCTGTTTGTGATTACGAGCGAGATACAGCCCTGCACCCTCCCCGAGCACTTCCCCCAACAAGAGTCGTGGTAAATTTACACCCCATAGGGTATAATAGGCGTTATTTTACAATAAATTATACCCTATATGGTGCAATATCGAGAAGTTTCTTTATCTTTGCAGATAAATAGTTATGGATATTAAGACACTTGAATTTGTAACATACTGCATAAGCAAACTCGCGCAAGTGCTGAATATTAGCCAGAGAGAGGTATACCGGAGGCTGATGCAGTCGGGCATACTCTATGACTATATCGTACCTTCTTACGATGTGCTGCACACTTTTAGTTCACGGTATCTCGTGGAAGACCTGACCGACTATATGAAAGAGAAAGGGGTGCTGCCATGATAAGACTATATCATTCATCCGATGTGTCGGTGGTCAAGCCGGACATTATACATTCTCGTGACTTTCTTGACTTCGGCAAAGGCTTCTATTTGACTTCAATCCACGAACAGGCTGTCAGATATGCACAAAGGTTCCTGCGACGACAAAAGATGGCTTGGCTCAACTCTTATGAATTTGAGTTTGATCCATCTATATGGAAATTTTTGAAATTCAACAGCTACGACAAGGATTGGCTTAATTTCGTAGCCAAATGTCGGGCCGGCAAGGATAATACCGATTACGACATTGTAATAGGAGGTATTGCCAATGACAAGGTCATACAAACTCTTGATCGGTATTTTGAAGGAGAATTATCGGAAAGCGACACATTAGGACTCCTCAAATATGAGAAACCTAATATTCAATACTGCATCCGATCGCAAAAGATGCTTGATGAATGTTTAAGACATATAGAAAGTAAACAACTATGACCGCAGAAAGCAAATTGGTTCTTCAAGCCAACAAGAGCGCCAAAATAATAAAGAGCATCCATGAACTATACGGCATGTCGCTGCAAAAGGCTGCTGACATCTATTATCAATCCGACACGTCGGAACTCATAGAAGAAGGTGTCGCAGACTTACAATGCCGCAGCGACAAGTACCTCGCGTCTCTTATCTGGGATGAATATCACGAAGCCCACAAAATATAAACTGACCCAAACCTTTTTATATTTAACATGATGCTTTATCGGTGGGTATTTCTCCAGATATCCTGCCGAAAAGAAACACTATCTCATCTTTATCCAGGCCAAATAAGATTAAACGGCTTGATGATTTCGTATTCATGATAAAATGCTCAAACAGCACATCTTCAAAGTCTTCTGCAATATACGACACACATTCCGATACGACAACCTGGCAATCTGTATCAATCAGTAATCCTCACGTGGCTTCTTACAATTCAACATCAAATAGCATTGTAAAAGTAACAGCAGATGAAAATAAAACAATAGTTGAGTTCAAGGGAAATAACGAAAACTACTCTTGGATTACAATAGATCCGAATATCTATATTTTAGCAGATGATAAAAAATACAAGTTGTTACAAGCAGAAGGCATTGGAATTTCTCCTAATAAAACAAACTTCAGTACACCAAATAACGATTACTATTTTAAATTGGTTTTTCCAGCGCTTCCTAAGTCAACCTCAGTATTTGATATAATTGAAACACCAGATAGCGAGTGGAAATATTATGGTATAAGGATAAGATAAATTAGTAAATATTCGCTATTATATTATAGAATAACTCTTATAGATTTTATATAATAGAAATTATTGCCGGGTGTTAAATTGTAAAATCGGGGATGCTGCGCCGTAATTTTCACTACGGCGCAGCAATCGGTATTATGGTCTTTGGGGAGGTTAGGAGTCGGCGGGGGCGAGTTTGACGGTAAAGTGGCGCATGAGGGGGGCTTCCCATGTTATTTTCATGCCACGGGTTATCTCGGCGCGGCGGTCGTAGACGTTCTTGAGGGCGACGGCCACGACGTTCATGTGGTTGTCGGTGTATGTGCGGCGAGGAATTGCCAGGCGCAGGAGGTCGAGGCCGCCGAAACGGTTTTCGCGAGTGACAGGGTCGCGGTCGGCGAGTATGTATCCGATTTCGCAGCCACGTATTCCGGCCTCACGATATAGCTCTACGGTAAGGGTCTGTGCCGGGAACTCTTCTTTAGGCACGTTTGTGAGTATCTTCGATGCGTCGACGAAAATGGCGTGGCCGCCGGCAGGGCGCTGGTATGGTATGCCGAACTCGTCGAGGCGTTTAGCCAGATATTCCACCTGATGGATGCGAGTGTAGAGATTGTCGAACTCGGTATTTTCGTCGAGCCCGACAGCCAGAGCCTCCATGTCGCGGCCGTTCATGCCGCCGTAGGTCAGATAGCCTTCGAAGGGTATTGAGAAGCGTTGCGCGCCCTCGGCCCAGTCCTGATGGCGAGTGGCGAAGAATCCGCCCATGTTGACTATGGCATCTTTCTTGGCCGACATAGTCATGCCGTCTGCCAAAGCGAACATCTCGCGGACTATTTCTTTTATGCTCTTGTCGGCATATCCTTCTTCGCGAGTCTTAATGAAATACGCGTTCTCGGCGAAACGAGCGGAGTCGAAAATCACACGCAGGCCGTGGCGGTCGGCCAGGTCGCGGACGGCGCGCAGGTTGGCCATCGATACGGGCTGTCCGCCGGCGGTATTGTTGGTAATTGTAACGATGATAAACGGCACGTGCCCCTTGTTTTCGGCGACTGCTTTCTCGAGTTTGTCGATGTCCACGTTGCCCTTGAAGGGATGTTCGAGCTGAGTGTCGCGAGCTTCATCGATGGTGCAGTCGACCGCGAATGCCTTTCGGCTTTCGATATGGCCCTTGGTGGTGTCGAAATGCGAATTGCCGGGTACGACGTCGCCTTCCTTAACCAAGGCGCTGAAGAGAACGTTTTCAGCCGCACGTCCTTGATGTGTCGGGACAACGAGGGGGAATCCGGTAATGCGCTCGATGGTGTCCTTCATCCTGAAGAATGAGCGCGCACCGGCGTAGCTTTCGTCGCCGGTCATCATCGCGGCCCATTGTCTGTCGCTCATCGCTCCGGTGCCGGAGTCGGTAAGGAGATCGATATAGACCTGTTCGGCCGGCAGTTGAAAGACGTTGTAGTGCGCGGCCTTGATCCATTCCTCGCGTTCTTCGCGAGTGCTTGTCCGGATGGGTTCGACCATCTTTATACGCCATGATTCGGCAAAAGGTAATTCCATGATAATTGTAAAGATTTAAGGTATTGATGCAATGTAGGAAAGCAAGCCAAAGAAGTGTGGCGTCCGCTTCAACGGCAAATGTACGATAAATTTTCGGACCATACAAAAACGCGCCCATGAGAGCAGTCGGAGAGACGCACATAAATTTAATGATATAATTTCGCCTTCACAAATTTGTGAAGGCGAAAAACTTTTTTTATCTTTGCATCGTAATATAGTTATATGATAGTTGAATTCGGAGAAGAGTACCTCAGAGACCTCTATATCAAAGAAGAGAGTAACGATAAGAAGCATCGTTACAGAATTGATGTAATCAAACGCTATAAACGTGGTATTGATTACCTGAAATGGGCATCTCGCAAAGAGGACTTGTTTCGTATCAACTCTCTAAATTTTGAGGCATTAAAAGGAGATAAAGCAGGACGGTTCTCCATACGGGTTAATAATCAGTATCGAATAGAGTTTACTATGCGAGAAACCACCGAAGAACCTATTTTGACTATCTGTAATATTGTTGAACTCTCAAACCATTATGATTGATATGATTACATTACCCGGTGTTGCTCCAGACATGATAGCTAATAATCTGACTCCGTTTGAGCCTACTCATCCCGGAGAACTTATCAAGGATGAACTTGAGGCAAATAATCTGACTCAGGCGAGGCTCGCTGAGAGTATAGGAGTCAAGCCGTCTATGCTTAATGAGATAATCAAAGGAAAGAGAGGGGTTAATACAGAAATGGCATTGCTTATAGAAGCGGCATTAAATATACCGGCTGATTTATTGCTGAATCTGCAAAACGATTATAATATGCAGAAGGCAAAGTCTGATGCATCTTTTATGGAGCGTCTTTCCTCAATACGCAAGATTGCGGCAGTCTTATGATAATGTTATGGATAACTAATAACATTAGCGGTTAAAATTTTTTTTGAATATTTTATTGTATTTTTTTAAGTTTTCACTACCTTTGCGAGTGAAACATCTTTTCTAACGTTTCTTCCCGATCTAATTCAACAAAAATCTATTTCTAACCCTTGCTTGTCGACAACACACAAAATGCTGACTCGCAATATCTTATTCCAAACAAGTCCAGATAATTTTTAAACCCCATAACACACATATTGATGAAAAAAGCCTTGCTTTCGCTCATCGCGACATTCTCTTTTGTCGCAGCAGTCTCTGCAAATGAAATGTCATTGCCTTATGGAGTCGTAGCAATCTATGACGGCACCGGCGGCGATGTTTCCAATTATTATCTGATACTTTCAGATAATGAAGCCGCAAATTATAACCACCTGAGCTCGACGATCGATATATACAAAGGCTTTGTGCTTTCACTCGACCTGTACAATGCTCCAAGCGATCCTATCAGCCTCCAGGCAGGAACCTATACCGCATGTGCGACCGGCGCAGAGTGCGGAAAGTGGCAGTACGACCCACTATATTCAGAGATATCCTACTATCGCGACGGAGAAGCCGTGGGGACATCGCAGATAAACTCTCCGATAGAAGTGTCGGTAGACGAAAACAAGCTGTATACAATCACGGTAGAAGCCATACACCCCATGACCAAACAGGAGTGCACCCTGAAGTTCAACGGCCGCTTGCCGTTTATCAACAGCAACGAGAAGCCGGCCTCGTTCCCCATGCTCAAGCGCGATGTCGAGTTCGATCTCGGAGGCGGCATAGCATTCTATCAGGGCGCTTCCGACCTGTCGAATCAGGGCGTGACATATCTGAATCTATACGAGGGCGAATATGATTCGGGCGGCGGTCTTCTTGGCGACGGCGTCAACCTGGCCATGATGATAGCTCACAAACGCATCTCCAAGCCCTCGGCCTACTGCCTAATCCCAGGCACATATACCAATGCTCTGACACTCGCACGCGACACATGGTACCCCGGCCGGGAGATCGAGTACCCCTTGGGCAATGAATCGATAAGCATGCCTTTCGGCTCGTTCATCCGCATACGCACCGGCGAAGACTATGTATACGGCTACCTTGCCAGCGGCACATTCGTGCTTAATGTTGAAAACGGTGTGGCCAGCGGCACACTCGACGCCGTTACCAACCTGGGCTACTCCGTGAAGGCTACCTTCAGCGGCAAGGTTACGCTCAACACCGACAACGCAACATTCAAGTCGGTCATATCCGACCTTACCGACGATGTTGAGATGGATTTCAGCAAACTCGAGACAGGACGTATCTGGCACACCGGCCTTACCGGCGGCTGCCGCACTTTCGTAGTCGATCTTGGTAGCCCGGCCGGCCGCGACGAGGCCATAAATTATGGCGGCGACCTTCTGCGCATGGAATTTCTGAGCCCCGTAGGCGACGCAGTGCTCAAACCGGGAGTCTACAACGTGGTGCCACGCCGATGGAACAGCAACGAGCTCGCTGCCGGCGGCACCTACGAGCCCATGAGCCTCAACAAAGGCTACTTCGGCATGTCGGGCGACCAGACAGGCACACGCTATGCCCACTTCCGCGAAGGCAGCTATTGTGTCTACGACATGGTAGGACCGGCCGAAGAAGGCTCTGTGACAGTAGAAACAACAGACTATAAGAACTATACTTTCCATATCAATCTCTACGACGACGCCGGCTACATAATGTCGGGTCTATGGGATAACAAACCCTTAGAGTACTTCTACAATGTGGATGCCCTCAAAGAAGAGCTTGGCATAAGTGGTATCGAAGGCATAAGTCCAGACAACGGATCGGAGATTTCGGTCCGTGTAGAAGGTAATAATGTGGTTGTTCTCAACGGAGGAGACTCCCCTGTACGCATTACCGATATCAGCGGCCGCATTGTCGCCACAGGCAGGGCATCAGAAGTGATAAATGTTTCAGGTTTGTCCCATAACATCTACATATTATTTATTAACAACAAATCATTTAAACTATCTCTTTAATGAAAAAGATTTTGTTTGCGGCACTCGCTGCCGTGGTTTGCGGCACTACATTTGCTGCCACAAACGTCGTGGAAACGATGACTGTCAAACTCACAGACGGTACAGTCGTAGAGTATGAGGTAAGTCAAGTGGAAAAAGTAACATTTGACACCAAAGAAGTAACAGTGCTTGGAGAAAACTTTTTCAAGTACTACAATACCGACGGCGCCCTTACAAACCAGGGCGACATTACCGGCGCCACCAAAACAGTAAAGGAGGACGGCAAGTGGAAAGTGGCTTTCGCTAACGATGCCAACCTCAAAATCTATGTGGAGCTTAATCCCGAGCTCGTAAACCAGCCTGTTACATTCAGCACCGCCGCCATGAACAGCTGCAACTTCTGCTACGACAATATCCAGGTTTCAGGCCCCAATGACGAATACCGTAATGTAGGCAAGGTAGGCGGCTTTACACTTACCGACAACGGCGACGGCACAATCACTTTCGTGGCTGACGTCACATACCGCTACAGCAATCCATTTACAGAGGATGGCGGCTCTCCCGAGCGCGTGGTAATCGAATACACCGGTGCCTGCGAAGGTCTCGAACCGGCTCCTGTGGTAAAAGAAAACTACTTCGAGTACTTCAATGTCGACGGAGTCCTTACCAATCAAGGTAACATTACCGGCGCCACCAAAACTGTAAAGGG
>JAGAUV010000045.1 GCA_017620635.1 Muribaculaceae bacterium
ATAAAGCCTTTCCGCCGACAAAGATACGAATAAGTGAGTGCAAAGCAAAATTTATTTAGCTTTACCGAACGTGAGTATCTAAGACGACAGTCAAAGATACGAATAAGTGAGAGCAAAGTAAAATTTATTTGGCTTTGCCGAACATGAGTATCTAAGACGACAGTCAAAGATACGAATAAGTGAGTGCAAAGCAAAATTTATTTGGCTTTGCCGAGGGGCTAATGTGACAGGCAGAGGCGGCAGAAAGGGCGGAGCAAGCGGGCGGCGCCGGGAATGCCGAGACGGGTCTGGTGGTATGCTATGCGGCATAACTGTTTCTTAAGGCCCTTGTTGCGGCGCAGGAGCTCGCTCATAAGTTCCTTGCCACGGCTGTTGCCGCATCGGGCGCTGAGGCCGTATTCGACAGCCCGTTTGATATCGGTCCACACATTTTGCCGCAGCACGCTCTCCATCGAGCGCAACGCAGCCTCCATTCGCGACGGATCGCACGTGTAAGTGCCTGTAATAGACTCCGGATGGCAGATCACACACACATCAGACACCCCGGTGTAGAATATCACAGGCTTCTGAGCGAGCATGCGGCATCCGAGCTCGATATCGTCCCAGTACCTTACCTCCGGATTCCATCCACCGGCACGGCGCAGCAGATCGGCACTCGCACACCATCGCTGCGTAGCCATACCGCCGTGCATGAGGTTGTGCCATTGGTCGCCGCGACGGGCAAAAGTCTTTACCGTGCGCTTGCCGGCGGTGTCGAGCACCACATCCCACCCGATAAGCTCGGCCTCGGGATGCCGGCCGATAGCATTCAGCACCGAGGCGACATGTTGCGGCGGCATGATATCGTCGGAATCGAAAAACATCACATAGTCGCAACGGTTTATCTCCAACCCGGCATTACGCGCCGCGGCAGCCCCCGGGACAACGCACCGTATCAGACGAGTAAATATGTCCCTCTCCTGCATGCGCCGGCACCACGACTCAAGCACCTCATACGTGCCGTCGGTCGAGTTATTGTCGACCAGTATGAGCTCAAAGTCGCGACTCGTCTGCCCCTCTATCGATTCGAGAGTAGGCACAACGAGCTTAGCACGGTTATATACCGGTATTATCAGGCTTATCATTGCAGGAGTATCGCTCATGCGACAAAGATACGAATAAGTGAGGGCAAAGCAAAATTTATTTAGCTTTGCCGAGCGTGAGTATCTAAGACCTTTATTTCCTACCGTGCCCTTTCGAATAGTCGTTGTGGATCTTAATGGCGAAGATTATTACCGAGCAGATGGTGGTAATTACATTAGTGATGACGAGGGGCCAGTTGGCGAGCGCGATGCCCTGCACGACAAAAAATATACTGCCGAGGCCCAGCATAATGAATGTAGGCATGGCGATGCCGTCGGTTCGGCGCGTACGTATTGTCGATATGGCCTGAGGCAGATAGCCCAGCACCATGCATATACTGGCTGTATAGCCTATTATTGTGATCCAGATGTCTGACATAATGTGCTTAAATAGTGGTTGTGTAATCTTAACAAATTAACGATTAGTTTGGTTGTATCGCTTCACAAAACAAATGCAACCACCCTCGCGGGCAATTGCATCCTAACCTATGATTCACTTATAAATTTGGGTTGTTTTGCTATTGCAGTTGAATTAAGATAACGTGCCAATGTATAACTAATCTTTCTCTCTGTTTGCACCGCAAAGATAATTCGAAATTCCTCCAACTCCAACTAAAAGTAATAAAAATTTGCATAATTTAACAAATGGCACATATCGTAACAGTAAAGCCACGACTTTGACGTATCTTACGCCCCTCATAGCAAATTTCTGCATGCGCCCAAATTACATCATCGGCGCGTCGACGAATATCGAGCTATTGCAAAAAACGTTTTTTTTGACTAATTTTGCCGCCACAACAAACATTCGCATTGGTTTGCGGAAACGCAATTAAAAGGGAATCGCGTGAGAATCGCGGACAGTCCCGCTGCTGTGAATTTCGTATGCTTCGGCTACATATCCACTGATTGAGCAAGAGTGCAAGATTGGGAAGGAAGCCGAAGACTGGAATGAGTCAGAAGACCTGCCAATGTTAACCTCGCATAGAGGCGCCCGTGGGATGGCGCTGCGAAAACACACGTATTGCATTGAAGATCACAGTCTTCACTTATAGGCATATATTGTTATGCTTGCTTACAGTCACGAGCACGCTGTGCCCGGCCTTTGCCGCAATCAACACCGCACGCCCCGACAGCATACGGCCCGACACCGCACTCCGCGAGCTTGACGTCACGGCAAAGCGACGCCCTCTGGCGACAGTACAGACCATCGCAGGCAGCGATCTTCAATCATTATCGTCGACCTCCATCGCCGATGCGTTAAAATATTTCGCCGGCGTACAAATCAAGGACTACGGCGGTCTGGGCGGCCTGAAAACCATCAACGTCCGCTCCTTAGGCTCACAGCATGTGGGCGTCTATATCGATGGCGTCCGCCTCACAAATGCCCAGAACGGCACCATCGACCTCGGCAAGTTCTCACTATCCACCCTCGAATCAGTATCACTCTACAACGCCAACCGGCTTGAGCAGTGCCAATCGGCCTCGGAATATGCCTCCGGCGCCACGGTCTATCTCCAGACACGCCGCCCCACCGCCGATTCACTGACCATTCTTGCCGGCGCCGGCTCATTCGGCACATGGCGCGCCAGGGCAAACATACAGACAAAGCACCGGCAGTGGTCGGCATTCGTCGATGCCGAATATCTCAACACCAAAGGCAATTATCCCTTCCGATACAAGACAGAATATGAAGACACCGTCGGCCATCGGCGCAACTCCGACATAGAGTATTGGCGCGCCGAGGCGGCGGTGTTTCGCAGTGGTTTCGCCTCTCATTTTTATTTCTACACCTCCGAGCGCGGCTGTCCGGGCGGCATAGTGAGGCGTCTGAGCGACAAATATGTCAACGTCGGCAGAGAATGGGACACCGATCTTTTCGGGCAGCTGTCGTATAACTGGCAGCCGGCGCCACGCCACCGGCTGAAATTCATCATCAAATACGCCCACGAGTACCTGCGCTACAATACCGACTACCCCGAGAATCAGAACACTGCAAAAGTCGACAATCACTATTGGCAGAACGACGCCTACGCCTCGGCCACATATTCGTGGACACCATGGCAATGGCTGAATATCAATGCCGGCTACGACGCACGCATGTCGTGGCTCGACGCCGACCTCAAACGCTTCAGCGTCGTTCGGCGGCTCGACCAGAAAGCCGTCGTCGCCGGCCGGGCCACATGGCGCGGCGTGAGCCTGGCGGCGTCCATGCTCTTCCAGCATTATTGCGACCATACAATTACCCACGTCGGCGCCGCCGACCCTCTGAGCCGGTTCACGCCCTCGGTCACATTAGCCTATCAATGGCGCTCGCTATCGCTGAGGGCATGGTATAAAAAGATTTTCCGCGCTCCCACACTCAACGATCTCTACTACACCCAGACCGGCAACCGAAATCTCAAGCCCGAATACACCAGGCAATGGAACATCGGAGCGGAATACAATTGGTCGCACTCGGGCTTCAGCTTCAACGGCCAGGCCGACTTTTACATCAACCGCATAGAAAACCGTATAGTCTGCATACCGCTCAAAGGCACCTATACATGGAGCATGATGAACTATGGCGAAACCTACTGCCGGGGCATGAACGCCACCCTCAACGGCACTTACAGCCTCCGCGACTGGCGCTTCTCGCTGCTCTGCTCCTTCACGTGGCAGAAGGACCTCAACCACACCGACCCCGACGATCCAGACACATACAAGCGCCCCATCTGCTATGCTCCCACATTTTCTATGGGCGCGACGGCCATTGTCGCATGGCGCCAACTGAGCCTTACCGTGTCGCGGCTACATGTAGGCAAACGGATGTGGAGCTATGCCGACCCCGAGGACATACTCACTCCTTACGACAACGTGGATCTCAAACTTAGCGGCCACTGGCGCGGATTCATCGCCTCACTGGAAGTAAACGACCTCTTCGACATACAATACGAACACATACCACGCTATCCGATGCCCGGACGCAGCTTCAACTTTACAATCTCATACTCAATACGATGAAACACCTCTTGATATTTATCCTTTCCACGCTTCTCCTTGCCCCGGCCAATGCGCAAGAGAGAATAATAATCCTCAACGAAGGCAACTGGCAGGCCGACAACGGCAGAATGAGCTACTTCGAGGACGGCGCCATAGTCAGCAACAAATGGTTCCGCGACAAGAACGGCATGAAACTCGGCGACACGCCCAACGATATCATCCAGATCAACGACAATCTCCTCGCCGTAGCCATAAACTGGTCCAACATAGTGCAATTCATTACACCGGAGGGCCTTGCCGTCGCAGCCACGGAAGACGTGCCTAACAACCGCAAGCTATGCACCGACGGCAGATACGTGTATGTTACCTCTTACGGCCACGAGTGCGGCACCATCGACGGCATGCGCGAATTTACAAAAGGTTATGTCGCAAAAATCGACATCTCTGATTTCAAAGTCGTCGACGCCGTAGAAGTAGGTTACGAACCCGAAGGCATAGCCATCTACAAAGGCTTGCTCTTCGTTGCCAACAGCGGCGGCTATGCCTTCAACGAGGATCATCCATACGAAACGACAGTATCGGTTATCGACGCCGCGACAATGAAGCCGGTGCGCGAGGTAGACACCGGGCAGATCAATCTCTACGGCAAGATGTCGCAAAGCGGCCAATATCTGTGCATCAACTCCCCCGGCGACTATTACGACATTGCGGCGGCCACCATAATCCTCGATTGCCGGGCCGTGCTCGAGGGCAAGCCCGACAGCGAATGCTTTACCAAACTGGAATATGCCGCCACCTGCAACACCACAGACCGCCTGGGAAATTTCCTCGCCATAGGCTCGCGGTATTCTTACTACACTTCTGATTATCAGTTCGACTACAGCACCATAGCCCCTGCCGCCGTGACAGCCTCAGGAGGACTGGAGGGAGTCAGCGAAGACTTGCCCGGAACAATGCTCGAAGATATCAAGGCCATGCAGATGCCTTATGCCATATATGTCAACCCCTACACGGGTTATATGTACGCCACCGATGCCGGAGGCTTCAACTCCGCCGGCACACTCTACCAGTGGGACCCCGACGGAAAACTGCTTGGCAAGCACAAAATCTACATCAATCCCGGCCACATACTCGCCCTGCCGCCCGACGGCCATTTCAGCGGCATAGAGCCGGTGCTTGCGCCGGAGACAGGCAGCACAGCCACCGACGGCAAAATATACAATCTGCAGGGCATGGTCATAGACCGCCCATCGGAAGGACAGATCTACATCAGGAACGGAAGAAAATACATACATAAAACCAGATAACACGATGCGAACCAAATCATTATTACTCATCATCCTCGCAATGGCGGCTGCCGTGCAGCCTCTGTCCGCGGCAAAAGTGGAACTGAAAATGAACGCCGTATCCACCACAATGACTCTCGCACACAAAGAAAGCGGAGAATCGGTGGACGCCGGCGAGCCTGTCGACAAAATCTATACGTTCGAGACCGAACCGGGACAATACATACTCACAGCCTATGCCACCGACGGCAAGACCATCAACGGCACAATAGAAATAAGCATCGGCGACTCCGCCGCCGTGCAGACACGAAGCATAATCACAAGCACAGCCTATATCACAAACAAACACGACGACAATACACCCTGGACCGTCGAGAACGGCGATTACACCCTTGAGGTCAAAGTATGCTCCCGTGAAGGCGAGATGCAGAATATCACGATCGGCAACAGCAGCACCGCAGGCCGCAAGACCTTCCTCGCCATGACAGGCAACACCTACTACGCCACATTCAGTCCTTCAGAAACAAATCGCAGCGAAGGCTACACCGACCTATACAAAAGCGGCACACTTACCGGAAACATAAACGTAAGCGGCAAGATACCACAGGGCGGTCACTATACCATCAGCACTCCCTCTGACGCACATTTCGTACTGGCGAGAAAAGAAGGACACTTCGCCGACTTTATCCCCGTAGAGCCGGTAGAGACAATTGAAGAAGGCAATGAGCTGAAACTGACGTACTATCTCGCCCAGGGTCAGGTGTACAACTACCGCACATGGCGAGAGGGCGGCCTTACCCAAGGCGGATATTTTACCTACGCGGCCGACGAAACCAAACGCCCCGTCCTGAACTTCAGCGAGGCCGATTACGAAGCCTTCGGTCCCAAGACCATAAAGCACAATTTCAGCGACAACAGCGGTTATGAAACCGGCGACATATTCCTGAATATCGATTATCGCGGCCATCTCGCTCTCACTCAGGGCGAAACTTTCCGGCTGCACGCAATGCGCACATGGGAACTTACCGACAACTCCACTAACAACTACTTCATCGAACCCGATTTCCACTATACCATACTGGATATAAACGGCAAAACATCAGACAAGGTAGTGAGCATAGCCGGCAGGGAAGGCTCGGCATGGGCCGAGCTCAAAGCCGTGGGACCCGGCACGGCCTTAGTGCTGGTAACATACGACGCTATCGGATTGAACTACTACAGCAACAGCGACAAGAAAGCCTATATGGGCGGCGAATACTGGAGCGCCATCTGGCCCGAGAATACCGGCGTCTTTGTCGTTACCGTCGGAGAGGGCACATCGGTCGTCGTTCCCAACATGCTTATCAACGAGAAATATAACAAGGAGACACTCAAGCTTGCGAAAAACAATGTCGACGCCGAGCACGACGTGTTCTATTATCTCGACACCGAAGAAGGCTACAGCTACACGTTCAAACCCGAAAACGTAGCCGACGTAAGCATCGCATACCCCGAAATCGGGGCGCAGGCGGCATCGTACAAGGGCTTCGGCAAGGAAGGCGTCAGCCGTAACGACGACGGCTCATACACCGTGGTACTCAAGGAAGGCCGGCAGATAATCCGCATGACCGACGCAGCAGGCAAGGCCGCCTATCAGGTGGTAAGAGCTAAAAAATGCCACCGCGAGATAAGCAACGAGAGCCGCCCCGGCAGCGCCATATTCCAGCCCGGCGACAAAGTCAGGATACAGTACTCCGGCCTCATGCACCCGGCAAACAAGATAGCCGGCATCTACAACATGTCGGCCTACGTGACATACAAGGGCGTACCCAACGGCACATCACTCATCCTCGGCAGCGGCCAGTATACTTTCGGCTCCGCACCCAAAGCCCAGGCCGTGAGCATAACAATCCCCGACGACCACGACGCCCTGACAAATCCCGTGCTGACGATGGACGAAGGCGTTATCCAGGTCAACGGTTTCGGCGACCCCATAGGCGCCCACCGCGAGATATCGCACATCGCCGGCAGAAGCCCGAACTTTACCGCCATCGCACACCAAACCTACTTCGGCGCCATACCTGATGTAGAGATTCCCGTACAGGCGCGCCGCGATTTTACCATTTCCTTGAACTGCACGGTGCCCGACGCCGAAATCACGATAAGCTTCAACGGCAATGCCCTGACACCCGACGACAGCGGCAAATACGCCGGCACCTACGGCACCTACGAGGTCTGTGCCAGGAAGAAAGGATATATTGTTTTCCGCAAGGCTTTTGAGATAGGCGACGATGCCGAGGGCGAGCAGACCTTCGACATAGAAATGACAGCCTCCGACACAGCATGGGACGGCGTGACCAAGACCGAACCGACTGCAGAAGACGGCGTGTACCGTATTTCCAACGCCGCCGAACTGGCCTGGTTCGCAGAGCACGTGAACAAGGTCGACACAAAGGCAAACGCTGTCCTTAGCGACGATATCGAGCTTGGCGGCTACGACTGGACTCCTGTCGGCAACGCCTCGCGCCAGTACGCAGGAACCTTCGACGGTGCCGGACACGACATCCACAATCTCTACATCAGATCCACCGCAACGAACCAGGGTCTCTTCGGCGCGGCAAAGGGAACAGCCGAAAGTCCTGCCGTCATCCGCAATCTCAAAGTGGACGGCTCGGTAACAGCAAAACAATACTCCGGCGGTATCGTAGGCCGCACGTATGACTACGTGCTTATCGACCGCGCAGCCAACGAAGCCGACATCACAACTACCGGCACCTATGCCGGCGGTATAAGCTCATATCTCGGCGGCGCGAACACCACCGTCAGCAACAGTTATAACACCGGCAATATCTGCGCCACAAACTACATAGGCGGCATTGCCGGCTCGGCATACCAGAACTCCACCATAGAGAACGTATTCAACACCGGCACACTGAAATCAAGCGGCAATCCCACCTACATGGGTGCCATCGTCGGCAACGACGCCGGCGGCAAGGCTGTGGTAAACAACGCATTCGCCACCGCCGACTATCTGAAGACAGGCAACTACACCCTCGTCACGGACGAGCGCATGAGGTCCGGCGAGGTCGCCTATCGTCTGGGCAAGGCCTTCGGACAGTACATCGGCCACGACGCGCACCCCGTAATCGGCGGCAAGGAGGTACTCTTCGAGCCCGACAGCGACAAGTGGTACAACGACGACAGCAGCACAGGCATAGGAAGCATCGGCGACGCTTCCGCCGACGGCGAGGTCTACTACAACCTTCAGGGCGTACCCTCGACGAAGCCCTACAAGGGCCTCAACATCGTCCGCCGCTCCGACGGCACAGCCGAAAAGCTAATATACTAATATTTTCTGCCCTATATTCTGAAGAGTCCCCTAAGTACAACACGAAGGGGGCTCTTTTTTTGTGCCCGGACAAAAAAAACGGCATTCTTTATCCCGACGGTGTGTACATGTCAGTATTTATGTGTAAATTTGCACATTCGATTCATGATATAACCAACGCATCGGCGGAGCATCAATGATAATAAAACGTCTATACACCTATATGCTGCAGCGGTTTCTGCCGTTGCTGGCCATGACGTTCTTTATCTGTCTCTTCATAGTGCTGATGCAGTTTCTGTGGCGATTCGTCGACGATCTCGTAGGTAAAGGCCTGTCGGTCGATGTCATCGGCGAGCTCTTTTTCTATGCCGCCCTTACCATGGTGCCCACAGCCTTACCCCTGGCGGTACTGCTCGCCAGCCTGATGGTCTTCGGCAACCTGGGCGAGAAATTCGAGCTCACGGCCATGAAAGCCTCGGGCATATCCCTGTTCAAGATCATGATGCCGCTGATATGGCTCATGGTGTTTATCGCCATCGGAGCGTTCTTCTTCCAGAACAACGTACTGCCCGTCGCCCAGACCAAGATGTGGACGCTGATGTTCTCCGTTCGCCAGAAGTCGCCCGAGGTCGAGATTCCCGAGCGCTCCTTCTACGACCAGATACCCAACATGAACCTCTATGTAGAGCATAAAAACGCCGAGACGGGCATGCTCTACGACATGATAATCTACGACCTCTCGCGAGGCATGGACAACACACGCGTCATCCTCGCCGACTCGGGCCAGTTCAACTTTACCGAGGACAAGACACGCCTCTTCCTCGACCTCCACTCGGGCGAGATGTTCGAGAACATGCGCGACAACTCCCTCGGGTCGGGCAACCAGCGCCATCTGCCCTTCCGTCGCGAGCACTTCACACGCAAGGAAATCTACTTCCCCTTCGACGCCAACTTCAACCGCATGGACGAGGGCGGCGTCCGGGCCCTCTATGTAGGACAGAACATATCGCAGCTGCGCCACTCCATCGACTCCATCGGCCGCCAGGTCGACTCCATCGGCAACGAGTTCGCCCACGAGCTCCTCAACGCCGGCACCTTCGGCCTCAGCCCCACGGTTACCGTCAGGCGCAACGGCGAGATGGTGACCGAGCCGCGCCGCGAGGTCACGGTAGAGAAGCCGCTCGACATCGACTCATTCTTCGTCTCGCCGAGCCCGTCGTCGGCCAAGACATATATTACCCAGGCCCTCACGAGGGCCAAGCGCCAAAAACAGGAGTATTCCTTCCGCAGCCTCATGTTCGAGGAGCAGGCCAAGATGATGCGGCGCCACGACATAGAGATGCAGAAGAAATTTACCCTCTCCTTCGCCTGCCTCATATTCTTCTTCATCGGCGCACCGCTTGGCGCCATCATCAAGAAAGGCGGCATAGGCACACCGCTCATCATCTCGGTAATACTCTTCATCATCTACTTCATCATCGACAACGCCGGCTACAAGGCAGCCCGCGACGGCAAGCTTGAAGTATGGCAGGGCATATGGCTCAGCACCGCCGTCCTGCTTCCCTTAGGCGTATTCTTTACCTACAAGGCCGTGGGCGACTCTGCGGTATTCAACATCGATGCCTACCGCAACTTCTTCATGCGCCTCCGCGGCAAGGGCCTCGAGCGCAACCTCACGCTCAAGGAAGTACGCATGACCGAGGTCGACCGCACCGTCGCCCTCGACATGGCCACACAATACCTCTCCATGTGCGAATCCGCCGCCGCGCGTCTCGCCGGCGCATCGGTATTTACCCGTCTGTACCGACGGCTTAGCGGCACCGGTACCGCCGAGCTGCGCCAGCCTCTGGGCGCCATGATAGACTATCTGAGCAACAGCTCCGACATATACGTGATCAATTACCTCAATCAATATCCGTTCCGGCCGACGCCGCGCCGCCTCGACAGCATGATCGAAACGACGCGCAATCTCATCAGGCGGCTGGAGTGACATCCCCTCCCCTAACAAACAAAAAACTACCGACAATGATACAGCTTGACAGCATCGAAGAAGCAATCGAAGATTTCCGCCAGGGCAAAATGGTAATCGTAGTCGACGATGAAGACCGCGAAAACGAGGGCGACCTCATAGTCGCCGCCGAGAAGATAACCCCCGAGCAGGTCAATTTCATGCTCAAGAACGCCCGAGGCGTGCTCTGCGCGCCCATCACGCTGTCGCGCTGTCGCGAGCTTGAACTGCCACATCAGGTAGAGCAGAACACCTCCATGCTCGGCACTCCCTTTACCGTTACCGTCGACAAACTCGAGGGCTGCACTACCGGCGTCAGCGCCGAGGACCGCTGCGCCACCATCCGCGCGCTCGCCGACCCCGAGTCGACCCCCGACACCTTCGGACGTCCCGGACACATCAACCCCCTCTACGCCCAGGATGCCGGCGTGCTGCGCCGCTCGGGCCACACCGAGGCAGCCGTCGATCTCGCCCGTCTCGCCGGCCTGCAGCCTGCCGCCGCTCTCATGGAGATCATGAGCGACGACGGCACAATGGCCCGTCTCCCCGAGCTGCGCCGACGTGCCGACGAATGGGGCATGCGCCTCATATCCATACGCGACCTCATCAGCTACCGCCTCGCTTCGGAACAGCTTGTAGAGCAGGGTGTAGAGGTAGACATGCCCACCACCTACGGCCACTTCCGCCTCATACCCTTCCGCCAGAAAAACAACGGCCTGGAGCACATAGCGATCATCAAGGGCGACATCTCCGACGGCGAGCCCGTACTGGTGCGCGTACACTCATCGTGCGCCACCGGCGACATCTTCGCATCGAAGCGCTGCGACTGCGGCGAGCAGCTCCACAAAGCCATGGAGATGATTGAGGCCGAGGGACGCGGAGCAGTGATATATCTCAACCAGGAAGGCCGCGGCATAGGCCTGATGGACAAAATCAAGGCATACAAACTGCAGGAAGAAGGCCTCGACACCGTAGAAGCCAACATACACCTCGGCCACGATGCCGACGAGCGCGACTACGGCGTAGGCGCACAGATACTCAACATGCTCGGCATACGCAAGATGCGCCTTATGACAAACAATCCCGTCAAGCGCATAGGCCTCGAGGGCTACGGCCTCGAGGTAGTGGAGAACGTGCCTATCGAGGTAGCCCCCAACCCCTACAATCTGCGCTACATGCACACCAAGAAGGAGCGCATGGGCCATGATCTCCACCAGGTGGAGTGACACTTATGCCGGCTGAAGACATACACGGACGCCTGCAGGCCTTCAACGCCGAGCTCCGCCGCCTCGCCGCTGCCGGAGACGGCTGCGACATACTCGCCTGGACCGGCGAGGAGCTTGCACGTGCCGCCGAAGACCTCCGCAGATCAGACCCGGCCGACCGCTCGGCCTACGGTGTGCTCGTGCTCTACGTCGCCGGGCCGCACACAGGGGCGCTCTTCGACGCCGGCATGGGCCTCGAAGCGCTGGCCACCTCGTCGATGGTGCTGATGACATGCCTTATCGAGAAAGTCGACCCCGACAAGATACCGACGATCTACACCTCTACCCTTCAGTCGACATTCG
>JAGAUV010000046.1 GCA_017620635.1 Muribaculaceae bacterium
CTTGGTGCCTGATGGTGTGATAGATGCGCCCGATACGCTTGTAGTAGCCTCAAACATAGTAGCCGATCATGGCCTTGCTGTAGCTGTTGCGGCACTTCGTAGCGGAGAGCGCCTGATCGATAAGAAAGGTTCGGAGATTGCACGGCGAGGCCGTGCGACCGAGGAGCATGATGTGGTCTATGAGGCTGAATACAAAGAGATAGCCAACCTCTACGACATATTCATGTTTAACGGCGAAGCCATATCCGACGGTTTCCGTCATATTACCGCCGGCCGTGAGTCTATGCCGCTGAGTGTCACCAACACTGTCATAGGAGACCCTGCTGATATATTTATTGAAGAAGGGGCATGGGTGGAAGGAGCGTTCCTCAATACTACAGCCGGTCCTATATACATAGGTAAGGACGCTACGGTAATGGAGGGTTCCATGTTGCGTGGCCCTATAGCTCTCTGCGAGCATGCTACCGTCAATATGGGCACAAAGATATATCCGGGCACTACAATCGGCCGGTTCTGTAAAGTAGGTGGCGAGCTCAACAACGTGGTAATGCACGATTATTCCAACAAGGCGCACGACGGTTTCCTCGGGAATGCAGTCGTAGGTTCCTGGTGCAATATAGGTGCCGGTGCTGTGGCCTCGAATCTTAAGAACGACTATACGCCGATACGTCTCTGGAATTATCCCGAGCGTCGCTTCCTGCGTACCGGCCTTCAGTTCTGCGGACTTATAATGGGCGACCACTCCAAAGCCGGTATCAATACGATGTTCAACACCGCCACCGTCCTCGGTGTGGGTGTCAATATACACGGCTCGGGATTCCCCCGTAATTTTGTGCCCTCGTTCAGCGAAGGGTCGACTGCCGGGTACACCGATGTGTCGATGAGCAAGTTCTTCGAGACTGCGGCGCGCATGATGGCTCGCCGTAATGTAGAGCTGACCGACGCACACCGGCGCCTGTATATGTCGATACGTCAGGCTGCGGAAGAGTTTAAATAAACTTATTCCGTCTCTTGTTCGTTACTATATAAAATCTGGATTATGGAATCAACACGTCAAGCTAAAATATCACGCCTGCTCCAGAAGGAGCTGAGCGAGATCTTCCGTCAGCAGACGGCAAAGACTCATGGTGTCATCGTTTCGGTAAGCGCTGTCCGCGTTTCTCCCGATCTGTCCGTCGCCAAGGCTTACCTGTCGATATTCCCCTCGGAAAAAGCTCCTGAGATGATAGAGAATATCGAGGCCTCGGCCAAGACCGTCAGGTACGAACTGGCTCAGAAGGTACGCTTCCAGTTGCGCAAGGTGCCCGAGCTGCAGTTCTATCTCGACGATTCGCTCGATTACATCGAAAATATCGACAAGCTGCTCGAAAAGTAGATTGGGGATGCTGGCATTAAAGATCGCTCTCCGCTACCTTTTTGCTAAGAAATCGCATCGTGCCGTCAATGTCATAGCCCTCATCTCTATGGTGGGCGTGGCGGTGGCTACGATGGCGATCATGGTCGTTTTGTCTGTATTCAACGGTTTTTCCGAGCTCGCATACAGCCATCTGGCCTCGGTCGATCCTGACGTGAGGATATCGCCGGCCAATGGCAAGGTTATTGAGTCGGCCGACAGTCTCGCCGACATCATACAGTCTCGCGATTATGTCGGGGCCGCTTCTGTGGTTCTTCAGGAACGTGCACTCTTTGTTGCCGGCGATCATCAGATGCCTATAATATTCAAAGGGCTCGATCCGGCCAAGGCCAACATTATCGCTGACATCGACTCTGTGATTATCGATGGTGTGTACACCGACAGCAATGGCATGCCCGACAGCCTTGTCGCCGTTCAGCCTGCTGTCGGGGTCGCAGTAAATCTTGGCGTTAGACCGTCGCCATATCTTGCCGGCGAGATATATGTGCCTGTACGTGTCGGCCGTATCAATCCGGCCAATCCGGCGGCAGCATACCGCAGCCTGCCTGTCGCTGTTTCGGGTGTAGTGCAGGTCGATCAGCCTGAGTACGATGCCGAATATGTCTTCATACCGCTTGCCGCGGCGCGTCGGCTGCTCGACTACCACGACGGAGAAGGCTCGGCTATCGAAGTCAGGGCGGCTCCCGGAGTGGATTCCGGCGAGCTTGTCCGTTTGCTCGACCGCGATTTTCCCGGCTATGTCGTGCAGGGCAGAGTGGAGCAGAGACAGGATACTTTCAGGATGATATCAGTCGAGAAGTGGGTCACGTTCCTTATGCTGGCCTTTATCCTGCTCATCGCGGCTTTCAATATCGTGTCGACTCTGAGCCTTATGGTCATAGAGAAACGGTCCGACATGGCTACTCTTCGCGCTCTTGGCGCTCCATCGTCGATGACTCGTAATATTTTTGTTGCCGAAGGCTGGCTCATAACTTCGTTCGGCGGTCTTGTCGGCCTCGTCGTGGGTATATTGCTTTCGCTCGTGCAGCAGCATTTCGGGCTTGTGAAGCTTGCCGCCGATCCGACGGCTCTTACGATAGATGTATATCCCGTAAGTCTCGAGTGGGGCGATGTGGCGATAGTGTTTTCGGCCATAATCCTTACAGGCCTTGTGATAGGTCTCATATCGAGGTTCTTCACTCGCAATCAGTAAACTTTTATATACAATTCATATAATCGTGCAGACAGTTTTATTTCACTCTACCATATTCGGTCCGATACATTCCCGTCGTCTCGGATCCTCTCTCGGTATCAACCTCATGCCTGACGACGGCAAGATTTGCTCTTTCGACTGCTTATATTGCGAGGCCGGATATAATGCACAGGGTAAAGGCTCTTCCGGCCTTCCTTCGCGAGAGAAAGTGCGTATCGATCTCGAGCGCAAACTCGCATCTATGCAAAGCGACGGTCATCCGCTTGATGTCATTACCTTCTCCGGGAACGGCGAGCCTACTCTTCATCCCGACTTCGCCGACATTATCGACGATACTATAGCCCTACGCGATAAATATTTTCCTGATGTCAAGATAAGCGTCCTCACTAACGCGACTCGCATAGGACGTCCTGCCGTAGCCGATGCTCTGCGTAAGGTCGATAATAATATAATGAAACTCGACAGTGCCGTCGAAGCCACCGTCGAAGCTCTCGACAGGCCCAACGCAGGCTATAGCCTCGAGAAGACTATCGAATATCTTGCCGGGTTCGGGGAACAGGGTATTGTGCAGACCATGATGTGCTGCGGAGAACACGACGGTACGATTATCGATAATACCACCGACGAGGAGGTAGAGGCTCTTATTGCCGCGTATCGTGTCATAAAGCCGCGCGAGATCATGCTTTATACCATCGACCGGCCTACTCCTGAAATAAATCTTAAAAGAGTAAGCAAAGATAAGCTCGACTCTATCGCTGCAAGAATTACGGCGGCAACCGGAATACCTGTCCAGGTAAGCGCTTGAGACCGTTTCCCTCGAATTTGCGTCAACTGCAGGAAACTCAGCCGGTTGCGGTTCTGGCGTAGTTTTGTCAATTGTGAATGAATGTTAAATCTATGTTTTAGAACACATTTTGTTGGTAAAAAATTTGGAGGGTCGGGAAAAAGGGTGTAACTTTGCACTCGCTTTCGGGGAAGAGACCCCGGGACGGCCGGAAGGGCCGGCGGAACATTAAATTTTGTTA
>JAGAUV010000047.1 GCA_017620635.1 Muribaculaceae bacterium
GATACTCACGCTCGGCAAACCAAAATAAATTTTGTTTTGCTCTCGACTTTTTCGTATCTTTGCATCGACACGGCCGGCTATTATGCCTGCCACATCGTTAAATACCTTAACTGACAACACCATGAAAAAGATGCTGTACTATGCCCTCGCCGCCATGGCACTGGTTTCATGCGGCAAAGAAGAGTCTGAACCCGTAGAGCCCTCGGTACCTGAAGTCCCCACTCCGCCAAAGGAGGTCGAGGCAAACCACACATATAAGGCGCCGCTTTACTGGAGTGTATATGAGTATTGCTATGATCTCGAGCAGGCCGGAGTATCCAACTCCGACATGGATATATCTGTTGGAGAATGGAATAAGATTATCGACTGGGTGGCTACCGAGCTGAAACCGTATGGCTACGACATGATATGCACCGACGGCTTTATCCCTATGCTTACAAGAGACAAGTCGGGATACATGACGCATTATGGCTCGATGTCTCTTAAAGATCTGGTGGAGAAGTGCAAGGCGAAAGGGCTCAAGGTCGGTGTATACGACAATCCGCTATGGATACACGGTCCTCACGAGACTCTCATACCGGGCTCCACCCTTAATTTCGGCTCATTGCTCTATAACGGCACGCCCAAAGTGGAGCATCCCGACGCTAAGGATCTGTGGTTCAGCTGGGCCGTAGCAGAAAACGTCGGCACCAAGGCATATATCGACGGATTCTTCAAACACTTCAAAGACCTTGGAGTAGACTTTATCCGCATGGACTTCCTCTCGTGGTATGAGGACGGCACAGACCGCGGCATGGGTATCGTCGGCAGAGGCTATGGCCGCTCGTCGTATGAGAAGGCTCTCAAATACATATGTGAGTCGGCCACGAAATACGGCATATTTACCTCTCTGGTAATGCCCCACCTCTACAACGATGCAGAGCTCGAAGCCAAATACGGCAACATGGTAAGAATCGTGAGCGATACCGGCACAGGCGGATGGAGGCACTGCTCGTCGCGTGATCAGGGCAAGTCGTATCCGACATGGCCTAATTGCATGAACCAGTTCGACGGATTCACTCTATGGTCGCATATTTCCGGCCGCGAGAATGTGATACTCGACGGCGATTTTATCCGCCTGAATAAATTTGCATCGGACACTGAACGCGAGACTGTAATATCGCTGCAGCTCATGGCCGGCGGACCGATAGCGGTTGCAGACCAGTATAATACGATCGGAGATAACGTGAAATTCTATACCAACTCCGAGTTGCTGGAGCTTAACGCCGATAAATTCGTAGGAAAACCCCTGTCGGACAAACTGGGCGACGTGAACAATGAAATCTGGTACGGACAAATGTCGGGCGGCGACTATGTGGTCGGTCTGTTCAACAGGTCCGAACGCCCCCGCTCGTATTCTCTCGAGCTCAAGGACCTGGGAATAGAAGGCGAATGGAATCAGCGCGACTTGTGGCTGCATGCCGACGAAGGGGCTTCGGCATCGATCAAGGCCACGGTTCCGGCTCACGGATGTAAAATAGTAAGACTGTCAAAATAGAAGGGCGACAAGAGGCTCTGTGCCCCGTCGCCCTTTATGTGGGAAGCTCGAAAAAGCTTGTTCTATCAGAAGAAATAGTTGAGGCGTATGGCGAGCTGCCTGTTGCGCGCGCTCATATTGTCGAGCTTGCGTGTGCGCACGAGATACGACATGCCCCAGGTGTACTGCACCGAGAGTTGCCAGCGCTTGAACAACTCGAAACCGCCGCCAAACGTAAGGCCTACATCGCCGCCGGCATACTTGAAGGGATTCTTCACGCCGGGATTGCCTTTGATCTTGCTGTGCGCGAAGCAGAGCGCGAAGTCGGGACCGCCGTATATGAAGGGTGCCACATAGTCCTCGAGGCCTTCGAGACGAGTCCATTTGAAGCGCAGGTGGAGAGGTATCTGCAAGGTGTGGAGCATCACGTGCTCTTTGCCGAAGCCGTCGCTCGACCATATCTTACGGTCGCCGAGATTGGTGTTGGCTCCCATCTGGTTGTAGAGAAGGCCAAGATCGAGGCCGAAACCTATACCTGAGAACATCATCTCGCCGATAACACCGGCCTGTGCGCCCACAGCCTTGCTTACAGGGAATATATCCTGTTTGAATTTGAGATCGCTTATGGTAACGCCTACGAGCGGAGAGTAGCGGAACTGGGCTGCCGCAGGCATTACGGCCACTATGGCGAGGAGGATAAGCAGCAGAGCGCGGTTGAGTTTCATATCGTGTTTCAATATTTATTCGGGTTTAACGGGGCAAAGATAGCTTAAAAAAACGAAACTTGCGGTGTATTAACGGATTTTAATAAAGCAGTTCGCTGTAATGCGGTATATCGGGGAGGAAGGTATAGCCTTCGGGAGTGTAGCGGCAGCAATAGTGGTGCAGGCCGTTGCTGACGATGAGGCACGGCGCCTCTATCACACTGTTGTAACGCGCTATCTGGTCGAACACCTTCTGCGTCACGGCAACGTCGGGAGCCTTGTACTCCACTATGCAGAGCGGTTTGAGGGCCCGGGTGTAGACCATGGTGTCGGCGCGGCGCGCCATGGAGTTGAATGTCAGAGACACCTCGTTGGCCATAAGCATACGTGGGAATCCACGCTGCGTGATGAGGAAATTGACGAAATGCTGGCGCACCCATTCCTCGGGAGTGAGAGCCACCCAGCGTCCGCGCAGCTGATCGAACACCTCGAGGCCGCCCCGGCGCGAATCATCGTCGCGACGGACGCGGATATCGAATCGGGGAAGATTTAAGGGCACTAAAGCTGACATGTCGGAAATTTTGTGTAAATTTACAAATTATTTCTCAAACAGCACAATCAGATTATGGCAGCAGCACCGGCACCAAGCTTCGAAGATATCCGCAAGTCGCTGAAGAAAGGCGAGATAGCGTCCGTGTACATACTCCACGGCGAGGAAGGATACTTTATCGACGAGCTGGCCCGCGAGTTTGAGAACATACTCCCCGAGGCCGACAGAGAGTTCAACCAATACGTGCTCTATGCCCCCGAGACCGAGCCTGAATCGGTAATGAACCTATGCCGCCGCATACCCATGATGGCCGACCGGCAGGTAGTGATACTCAAGGAAGCGCAGGCTGTACGCGCCGACAAGATAGCCAAGCTCAAGACCTACATAGCCGACCCGGTGGCCACGACGGTACTTGTAGTGTGCGCTCGCGGTGCGGCGCTCAAGGGCAAGGAGCTGTTCGACGCCGCAAAGAAAGGCGGCGCTGTGGTGTTCGAGTCCAAGAAGATAGCAGAGTGGAACATATCGACATATATCGGCGCATATATCCGTCAGAAAGGACTCAACGCCGACCAGAAAGCACTCGACATGCTCCGCGACTTCGTCGGCACCGACCTCAGCCGCCTCTATAACGAGGTGGACAAACTGGCCTCTCTCCTGCCGCCGAACGCCTCCATCACACCCGAGGCTGTGGAGCGCAACATAGGCGTGAGCCGCGAGTACAATACTTTCGAGCTTGTCGACGCCCTGGCGGCACGCGACCCGGGCAAGGTGTTCCGCATACTGGCATATTTCCGCAGCAACCCCAAGGCAGTGCCTCTGGTAATGGCTGTGGCTTCGATATTCAATTTCTTTACCGACCTCCTGGTGGCGTACTACACACCCGACCGCAGCGACCAGGGCCTGGCGGCGGCTCTCGGCTGCAAACCCTTCGCGCTAAAGCGCATAAAGCTCGGCATGAGCCGCTACAACGCACTGCAGATAGTGGAGATCATCGGTGCCATACGCGACTTCGACGTAAAGAGCAAAGGCGTAGGGTCGCGCCAGAACGAGCATCAGCTCTTCCACGAGCTCGCCTACCACATACTGTCGGCAACCGGCAGGCTGTGAGCCTCAGCTCGTAAAATGTATCGACAGACGTGTGAGTAAATCGTCGCCGGTGGCGAGCGAGAATGTGGCCTTGTGCTTGCGCAATATGTCGGATATGAGCATCAGTCCGAGACCGCGGTCGGCGCGCTTCGTAGAGAAGAAAGGCGTGAATATGCGGCTCGCCGCCTCGGGTGTTATGCCGGGGCCGTCGTCGATGATCTCGATACACCCCGGAGCAGTACGGACGGTAATCGTGCCGCCGGCATCGCCTATGCTCTCACAGGAATTTTTGACTGCATTGACCAGCACACGCTGCAGGAGCATGGCATCGGCCATTACCACAGGGCGGCTCCCGGCGAGATCGGCGCGCAGATCTATACCGGCATGGCACATGCCGCGGAGGAAAGGCATGGCATCGCCGACAAATTCATTGATATCGACAGGCTGCATGTCGGGCTCGGGCAGTTTGACCACATCGGAATAGCCTCTTACAAAATCGCCGAGGTTGACACAGCTCATGCGGCAGCTCTCCAGCGCGGCGCACACATCGGCATCGCCGGCATGCATATCGGCCATGGTCTCGACCACCGACACCACACCGCCGAGGGTGTTGTTGACCTCATGTCCCATCGTCCGCACGATTTTATGGAACATCATGGTCTCGGCACGCACTATCTCGTCGGTAAGCCTCTCGACCAGAAAGAAAGTCCTGCGGAAGCCACGATCCATAAAGAAGCGCCGCGAGCAACGCAGCACCTGTGTGCCGCCGGCCCTGAACGTGCATTGTCCGTCAGGCGGCAGGCTCGCAAGAGTCTGATGCAGCAGGGGGCTCTCCATAGCCTTGAAAGCCGGGTTGGCGCTCTCTATCGTACCGTCGAAGCGGCATATGGCTATACCCATAGGCGAAGCCTCTATGAGCTTGCTCAGGAAGTTGTCCTGCTCGAGATTTTTCAGTCGCTCGGCCTTCATGTTGGCCATAAGGGTATTGTAGAGGGCCACCACCTCGTCGGCATCCTTCTGGCCCACTATGCGCAGGCGGCTGGCGAAGTCCTGACTCTTGAGCAGATCCATACCCGAACGTATAGCTCTCATCGGCAATACCGTGGAGCGGTAGGCCATGCACAGGCACAAGAAGGCAAGTGCCGCCGCACCGACCGGATATTGCCACCCGTCCATGAACGAAGCCGCAATAGTCGCCGCCACACATACAAACGAAAGTATGAACCAAAGTCTGCTACCCATAGCCACAGTCTATTTTATGCCTAACTTCTCCATTCGCCTGTAGAGCGACTGGCGCGTGATACCAAGCAGTTGGGCGGCCTCCGACAGATTGCCGTCGCTCTGCCTCAGGGCCTTGGCGATAGCCTGCCGCTCGGTGTTGTCGAGGGTGTCGACAGTATCGGCCATGGCGGCCTTTTCGGCTGCGGCGAGAGCCTTGCGTATCTTGGCCATGAAGTCGCGGTTCGCCCACGGCTTGGTAACGAAATCGACAGCGCCGTAGCCCATGCCCTCTACTGCCAGAGGTACCGTGCCCCATGCCGACAGCAATATTACCGGCACCCGGGGCGCCAGAATCCTTATCTTGCGCAGCATATCGATGCCCTGCCGGCCTGTAGTGGTACATGTAAGGTTCATGTCGAGAATTACAAGCTCGAGGTCGTCGCGCCGCACGGCCGACATGGCGCTGTCCTCGTCAGACACGGCTTCATACTCGAATCCGGCCTGACGGAGCATCAGCCCTATGGAGAGGCGTATGGCCTGGTCGTCGTCAACTATCAGTATCATTTACAATGCAAAGGTACGAATTATTCCTTTTACTCCTACTCTTTCACATATCGCTCGAAGTCGACATTTATATCGCCGCCCGTCGAGTAATCGTAGAGCGTGAGCGAGCGTATCTGATACCAGTAGTTCCAGAATTTATAGAGCTGGTTGATGTACTCGCGCCTCGAATTGTCCTTGCTCACACGTGAATCGTTGAGTTCCAGAGTCGATATCATGCCTATCATGTATGTCTCCACATTGGTGTGATAGCGGCTGTCGGCGATTTCGGCCGAGCGCCTGGCAAGGTCGAGCTGTTGCTGCTGGTTGGCGAAGCGCTCCACAAGGATAAAGAGGTCCTGATTGAAGTTCATGGTCTCGCGCCGTATGCGGCTCTCGGTCACGCGCCTCTTGCTCTCGGCCACCTTGACCTTGCCGCGGCGCTTGCCCCAGTCGACAAGAGGTATCGAGAAGCCCACCGAAGCAAGCTGATTGCCGCGCAGGCCCTTGTAGGCCTGGCTGAACTCGCTGTCGGTGCCTGTGAAACCGAGCTGCACGAAAAGGCTTATCTCGCGCATGTCGCCCTTGGCACGGGCCACCTCGTAGTCGGCCTCGAGCTGCTGGCGCATCATGGTCTTCACGAACTTGTTGTTTGTCAGGGCACGGTCGAGGGCGTCGGCATACGATATTTCGGCATGAGGCACCTCGCCCGGCACAAGAGGCACTATATCCACATCGTCCTCGAGGTCGAGAAAGGCGCGGAGAGCGAACATGCCGGCTTTCAGCTCGCTCAGGTTGTCGGTAAGCGCCGAACGCGCCTCAAGGACATTGAGCTCCATCTGCAGCAGGTCGTTCTTGCTTATCTTTCCCATGCGCCTCTTCTCCTCGGCCACGGTGTAGAGGCGTTCGGCATTCTCGAGGTTCTGCCGCGCTATCTCCACATTCTCGCGGTCCATGAGCAGAGTGAAATAGTAAGCGACAGTCTGCCTGGCCACATCCTCGGTGGCACTCAGGAAGGCGGCCTTGGCCTCGGAGTATCTTACCGGCTCTATACGGCGGTCCCACTTCATGGTATTGACACTGAAAAGCGGCTGCGACAGCGTGAGGGCCAGAGGAATGCTCATAAAGCGGTTGGCCGTACCGCCGTCGAACTGCCTCAGGAAGTCGAGCGACGAATTTAGAGCTACCTTGCCGCCCGTCAGCGGTATGTTCTGCGTTATCGACAGCTGCCCGGTGGCCTGCAGGGAATTGGTGCCGACAAATGTGTACTTGCCGTCCTGATCCATATACGTGCTGTATTGCTTGGCATATGAGGGCGCTGTGGCCTTGAAGATGAACTCGGGCAACTGGTCGGCGCGGAAAGTACGCCACTCCCAATATGCCGAGCGCAGTTCGTCGAGGGCCTCGGCGGCATCCACACTCCTCACACGCGCCATTGCGATAGCCTCGTCGAGAGGCAGCTCGAGGGTCCGTCGCTCTCCGGCCAGGGCACACAGAGCGACAAACACTACTACAAGAGCTACAAGAAAACGTTTCATTGATCCTTCAGGGCTGCGGCAGGGTTAATCTTCATGGCCTTGCGTGCCGGCAGCCATATGCCGCCGCAGATCATCAGTGCCAGCAGCACAAGGGTCACGGGTATCATGCTCCACATAAGCCAGGCAGGCAAGGTAAGGCCCAGATCGTCGGGCAGATCGCTCAACAAGGCCGCTATACCAACAATAAATGGCGTGGCGACACAGAGCAGGATCAGGCCCTCGCTTATCGAACGGCGGAAGAGGTCGGTGTCGGTAGCGCCGTTGACCTTGCGCAGAGCAAGCTCGGGTATGCGCTGCTGCGTGCGGTACCAGAACGAGCCAAGGAAGCCAAGGAATACCGCTATCAGCACAAACGCCGCACAGGCCGAGAGATTGCGCACAAGAGTAATGACATCGCGATGCGCTATCGTTTTGCGGTTTTCGATGCTCTGCAGATTGCTGACATACACGTTGCCGAACTCCAGATCATCGGCCTGCACCGATGCCAGGAACTCGCGCCCCTTGCCGGGCTTGACACGAACGGCAAGCTCGTTAGGGAACCATACACGCCAGGGATATGACATTACCAGAGTGCCGTTGAACACCGGCTCATAGTCGGCGCGACGTATACCGTTGATCAGTACACCGATCTGCACCACATCCGTGGTGTCGCGGCCGATCCATGCCTCCTTGCCGACCCATTTTGCCGGATCGTTCACATAATAGCTTCTATCGTAGGTGGATATGAGCCACTTCCCTTCACTGACCATTTCGGCGAGCTGCTCCGAAGTCTCGCCGTTGAAACCGGTCAGGCGCAGAGTCCTTACCATATCGGCGTCCATCATACGCTGGTTGCCGATATACGCCTGCACGGTGTCGGCGACATATGTGTTCAGCGACATGCCGTTGTAGTTGAAATTATAGGGAATGGCATTGTTGCCCGTGCCCACGTTCTCGACATAAGGATTGGTCCGCAGGTTGGCTATAAGCGTCTCGAGATCGGTATATATGCTGTGAACCGTGTCGGGATACTCCTTGTATGTCGAAGCATTTTTCGACACCACGCCTACATTGCCGAAGTATATGTCGTTGAAGTCCACACCGACAGGCGGCTGATGCAGGTGTGCTATGGATGCGAAAACAGTGAACACGCCCCATATTACCACGCCGACTATCACAAGTTCGACTGTCATCCACAAATTGCTGCGCCATTCGTTGCGCATCTGCTGTATAAGTTTACGTTTCATAGTTATTTGGCGTTAATGGCCTCTACAGGATTGAGGCGGCCGGCCTGCCATGCCGGCACGGCGGCGCTGATAATGTTGAGAATGAAGCAAGAACCGAAAGCAATACCGATGATGCGCCAGTTGAGCAGCATCGACAGCGCAGGGCGCGCGGCCGTGCCGGTAGGGTCGGTGTACAGGCCGTCGTAGCATTGGGCGAAGACGATGCCGAGTGCGAAGCCTATCATACCGCCGACGACAGTTACCACCAGGTTCTCGGCGACGATGTCGGTAATGATACGCGCCCGTGTGCAGCCGAAAGCCCGGCGTACGCCTATCTCGCTCACGCGGCGGCGAAGGCGGCTGTGGAGCATGCTGCTGAGGTTGATAGCAGGCACGATAAGCAATATAGCGTAGATGATATAGCGCATCATACGGCTCGACGACGTGTCGGGAGTGATATTGCTGCCGCGGTGTCCGGTATTTATGACTTCCTGGTCGAAAGGCGACTCGTGGTACACGGTCTTCATGCCTTCAGACTTGATTTCCGAGTCATACTCGGCATAGCGTGTCTTGACCTGGCGGCGAATATCGTCGAACTTTACGCCTTCCTTGATCAGCATCGCCGCCATGAAGGGGCCCATGCCTGTAGTCCATTCCTTGTCGTAATCGGCCGGAACGAATACCTCGCCATAAGCCATCGACGCAAGGATAGAACTGTTGGCTACCACGCCTATTACCTCATAGTCGTTGTGATCAAGCTCGAAATGCTGCCCTACGGCATTTTCGCCGCCGAAAAGCTTACGGGCCGTGGCCTCGCTCAGCACGGCCACCCTTCGCTTGGCGGCCACCTCGTCGGCATCGTAATAGCGGCCGTCGAGCAGTTTGTGGTCGAATACGCGCCAGAAACCGTCGTCGGTCTGGCGTGTGTCCACCGTGAATTTGCCGCCGGTAGTACCTTTGGCGTCGTATCTGTCTAAATCCGTATACTGATAGCTTATCTCCTCTACCCCGTCGAGTTCGCCATAGAGCTTCTTGGCCGATTCGTAGCTCAGGCCTGCCGAACGGTTGTCATTTTCGTTCTCCAGACTTTGTTTATGAAGGAACATGCCGTAGAGCATTCTGTCGCGATGGCTCTCGGGAGCGAACGACATTATGCCCACCTGCTGCATCATGACCACAGTCATGATGAGGAATATCGACAGCGCCGTGCCTATTACCGTTACCCAGGCGATGACAGGCTGCGTACGCATGTCGTAGATTATCTGTATGAGTTTGGTTTTCATATGAGTGGCGCTTAAGAGATTACACGTCCGTCGAAGAAACGCACAATACGGTCGGTCTGCTGCGCCTGGGCCTCATTGTGGGTTACCATCACTATCGTTATGCCGTCGTCGGCGTTGAGCGAGTGCAGCAGCGACATTACCTCGGCGCCCATCTTCGAGTCGAGGTTGCCGGTAGGTTCGTCGGCAAGCACTATCGAGGGGCGGCCCACTATGGCTCGGGCTATGGCCACGCGCTGGCACTGGCCGCCGCTGAGCTGTGTGGGGAAGTGTTTTTTACGATGCGATATGCCGAGGCGCTCGAGCACCTCGTCGACACGTTCGCGGCGCTCCGCAGCACTCATACCGCCGCGGTAGGCCAACGGAAGCTCTACGTTCGACGCCACATCAAGCGACGGGATGAGGTGGAAGCTCTGGAACACGAAGCCCAGATTTGTGTTGCGGAAGTGCGACATGGCGTTGTCGCCCAGCCTGTTGCAGTCGGTATCGATAAGCCTCACCGTGCCCTCCGTGGGCTTGTCGAGCAGGCCTATGATATTGAGCAGCGTCGACTTGCCGCAGCCCGACGGGCCCATGATGCTTAAAAACTCGCCCTGCTCTACGCTCAGGTTCACATTCTCGAGTGCTGTAGTCTCTATTTCTTTTGTGCGGTACACCTTGCTGATACCGTTCAGTTCTATCAATGACATATCCTTAGGTCTTATTTTCGTTATATATTATTTGATTTTGAGAGAATTATATTTTTCGTACGACGACATGTCGACAAGCACCACACTGTCGCCGTCCCGCAGGCCTTCCACCACCTCGACCCACTCGCGGTTGCTGTCGGCGAGCTTCACGTTGCGGCGCACGAGCCTGTCGTCGCCGTCGGCTATAAAGAGGGTGTACACGCCCGGTCCTTCATAGTAACTGCCGTTGGGAATGCGCAGCACATCGTCCTTGAAGCCGTAGCCTACATATAGCTGCACACGCAGGCCCGGGCGCAGGCGCGAGCTGGCAGCGTCGTCGAGAGTCACGGTAAACGGCACGGCGCCTGATGTCGACTGCGGCTCTACGTTGGCCACCGTGCCCGACATTTCAGTATTGCCTACGCGCACTTTCACGTCGGCGCCGGTACGCACCTTGTAGCTGCTGCCCTCGGGCACCTCGCCGGCCACCTTGAAGCGGCTGAGATCGCCCACCACGGCCACGCGCTCGCCGGCGGCAACCGTGCTGCCTATGCTGTTGCTGAGATATGTTATGATGCCGTCGAGCGGCGCCGGTATGCGGCCCTGGCTGAGCGTGCGGCCCATCATGTCGAGGTCACGGGCACTGTTGCCGACTTCGAGCGCAGTGGCGGCCTCGAGATTGTTCAGACGCTCGCGCTCGTTGACGAGCTTCTGGCGCAGTCCCTTGAGCTCGAGCTTGCCTGTCGCAAGAGCCGTCTGGGCCTGCCTTACCCTGTCTCCCGTGCCCGAACCGAGGCTGTCGAGGCGCAGCTCGTTGTCGACCTCTATCGTGAGACGGTTTACCTCCATCTCCTTTATCTGTACCTGCATGTCGAGCTCCGACAGCGTCGTGCGGTTGGCGAGTTTCAGCTGTTCGAGACCATTAGCTTTGATCTGATAGTTGTCGCGCAGATTCTGATACTGCGACTCCGCTTCTTCAAGGTCGAGCTGCAGCAGCGGCATGCCTTCGCGCACACTGTCGCCGGCCTGCGCATATACCGCCAGTATGCGGCTCGAAACAGGCGATATCACAATCTCCTCCACAGCCGGAACTATGCGTCCGGTCGCCGCCACGGCTGTTTCCAGCGGTCCGTGGCCGGCCGTGCCGAAACTGAGGTCGGACCGCTTGACACTCTTGCCGCCGAACCATATTACCGATACTGTCACTACCGCGCCTATGCCGACAGCCCAGGCGCCGATGCGCAGCCACTGACGGCGGCGCTCCTTCTGTTGTTCTGATTTGTCGATTATCTTGTCCATGCCGCAAAATAACATTATTTTTCACGCCATGTCAACACTTGCTGATTATCAACCTATTACACCAAGCCCTATTGTCCGTTTTCGGACACATGCCCCAAAATGGCCACAAATAACATCAATTTTTTCCAGTATGCTACGGTTGGTGCAAAATGAAAGAGCCGTGACTATTCTATCGTATAATTGTATCTGAAGATGATTGGCTTTGCGAGATAATTATTATATTTGCGTCAAATTCAATACGAAAGGCTATGGACTAAGACTTGAACAGGCTTAAAATAGTACTTGCGGAGCATAAGAAAACTAATAAATGGCTGGCCGACCAGTTGCAGAAAGACCCTGCTACCGTTTCAAAGTGGTGTACCAACCATCCTCAGCCCTCATTGGAAACTCTACGTGACATTGCAAATCTTCTGAAAATAGACATCAAGGGACTAATCAACTCTACAAGAATCACTGCCCCGGAGGTAATGTATGTGAAAGTCAAAAGATAGTTCCATCCAAACAAGGCCTCAATCATGAAAATCAATGCAGAATATATAAAGAAGTTAATAAGAAGTGGCGAGCACTCCACTTTGGAAATGAAGAAGTGTCGGAACACTGTGCCGGATTCGGTATGGGAGACCTACTCTGCGTTTGCCAACACACGCGGCGGCATAATTCTGTTAGGTGTCTGCGAGCATAAGGATAAGCCTGTTGAAGAGCGGTTTGAAGTGACCGGAGTTGAAGATGCCAACAAGGTTGTCACCGACTTCTTCAACCAGTTATATAATACTCAGAAAGTCAACAGAAGTGTTTTGGTCGATAGTGATGTGCGCATAGTGGAGGTTGACGGCAAGGATGTAATCCATATCAATGTTCCGGAAGCCGATTATCGGCAGAAACCCATATATATCAATCAGAAACTTGAACTGGGCACCTTCC
>JAGAUV010000048.1 GCA_017620635.1 Muribaculaceae bacterium
ACGCTGCGAGTCGTTGAAGTAGGCAGGAACGGTAATGACTGCTTCGGTCACGGGCTGGCCGAGGTAGTCTTCGGCTGTCTTCTTCATCTTCTGGAGGATCATGGCCGAAATCTCTTGAGGTGAGTATTCGCGGCCGTCGATGTCGATACGGGGTGTGTTGTTGGCGCCTCGTACTACTTTATAAGGTACGCGTGCTATCTCGTTTTTAACCTGATCATAGGTCTCGCCCATGAATCGTTTTATAGAGTAGATGGTGCGTGTCGGGTTGGTTACTGCCTGACGCTTGGCCGGGTCGCCTACTTTGCGCTCGCCGCCGTCGACGAATGCTACAACTGAAGGAGTCGTGCGGTGTCCTTCGCTGTTAGGTATTACTTCGGGAGTGTTGCCTTCAAGTACTGCGACGCATGAATTGGTCGTTCCAAGGTCTATGCCAATGATTTTTCCCATAATAGTTATGTATTTATATATTTTTTTTATGTTTCGATTTCTTACACTATCAGATAAACAAATCGCGTGCCAAAAAAGTTGACTGACAAAGTGGCAGATTGCACTTGTCCGATGCCGACCCGGTTTTATTCGACTATTTTTTGTACCTTTGCACCTGTTTTCCAATATTTACAAATGATTACAGTTACAAATCTTGGCATCCAGTTCGGTAAAAAACCGCTCTTTCAGGATGTCAACCTCAAATTCACACCCGGCAACTGCTATGGTATAATAGGTGCCAACGGAGCCGGCAAGTCGACTCTCATGCGCATGCTTTCCGGTCAGCTCGCGCCATCGACCGGTACTATCTCCCAGGGCCCCGGCGAGCGTATGAGCGTGCTGGAGCAGGATCACTTCAAATTCGACGACTGCACCGTCCTCGAGACCGTCCTTCGCGGCCATACCGTGCTGTGGGATATAATGCAGGAAAAGGACGCCCTGTATGCAAAGCCCGATTTCAGCGATGCCGACGGCGTGCGTGCCGCCGAACTCGAGGAGCGTTTTGCCGAGCTCGAGGGATGGAATGCCGAGAGCGATGCCGCCGCATTGCTTAGTGGTCTCGGTATCGCCGAAGACCGCCACTACATGCTCATGCGTGATGTCAGCGCAAACGAGAAGGTGCGTGTGCTCCTCGCCAAAGCCCTGTTCGGCAACCCCGACAACCTGCTCCTCGACGAACCTACCAACGACCTCGACCTCGACACCGTGTCGTGGCTCGAAAACTATCTGTCGAACTTCGAGAATACAGTCCTTGTCGTTTCACACGACCGTCACTTCCTCGACTCTGTGTGCACCCACACCCTCGATATCGACTACAACCGCCTGCAGCTCTTCGCCGGCAACTATTCTTATTGGTACGAAAGCTCGCAGCTTGCCCTGCGCCAGCAACAGCAGGCCAACAAGAAAGCCGAGGAGAAGCGTGCCGAACTGCTCGAGTTTATCCGCCGCTTCAGTGCCAACGTGGCCAAGAGCAAGCAGACAACTTCGCGCAAGAAGATGCTCGAGAAGCTCAATATCGAGGAGATACAGCCTTCGATGCGCCGCTACCCCGGTATAATATTCACACCCGAGCGCGAAGTCGGCAACAAGATACTCGAGGTAAAAGGCCTCACGGCATCGGTCGACGGCAAGGTGCTGTTCCGCGATGTCAACTTCCAGATAGAGAAGGGCGACAAGGTGGCATTCCTCAGCCACGATCCACGTGCCATGACAGCCCTGTTCGAGATTATAACAGGCAACCGCAAACCCGACGAAGGCAGCTTCGACTGGGGCCAGACCATCACTACGGCATATCTCCCTCTCGACAACTCGGCTTTCTTCAATACCGATTATAATCTTGTCGACTGGCTGTCGCAGTTCAGCGACGACTCCTCGGAGATCTATCTCAAAGGCTTCCTCGGCAAGATGCTCTTCTCGGGCGAGGATGTGCTCAAGAAAGCGTCCGTCCTCTCCGGTGGCGAGAAGATGCGCTGCATGATAGCGAGGATGATGCTCCGGAACGCAAACACTATGATACTCGACTCCCCCACCAACCACCTCGATCTCGAGTCGATACAGGCCTTCAACAACACCCTGCGTAATTTTAAAGGTGTGATACTGCTCTCGTCGCACGACCACGAGTTCATACAGACCGTATGCAACCGTATCATCGAGCTTACGCCCGGCGGCATAATCGACAAGCTTGCCGAGTACGATGACTACATCGTCGATCCACGTGTGGCCGAACTCCGCGAAAAATTATACAAATAAACATATCCGCCATGATCAAGCATATAGTAATGTTTCGCCTCGAAGGGCAGGGGACTGCCGAGGGCGCAGCCCGTTTCAAGGAGGCTATAGAGGCTCTCCCGGCACAGATACCTCAGCTCGTATCGGCCGAGGTAGGCATAAACGACGGCCCCGATGCCGGCAACTGGACAATCGTTCTTACCGCCACATGCGCCGACTATGCCGACCTCGCCGCCTATGCCGCGCATCCGGCTCATCTCGCATGCGTGGCCATCATCAAGCCCCTCCTCGCAGCACGCGCCTGCGTCGACTATCAGTTCTGACACTGACCTATTTTGTGGTATTAACGAATTTTAACCCTGCCCCGTACGGCAGGGTTAAAATTATTATTACTTTTGCAAAACAACACACAATTTATTGTTTAACCAGTCATTAATATGAAATTAGTAATTCAATCGCTTGTTGCCGCCTTGATGACGGCTACAGCCGCTGTTTCTGCTAATGCACAGTCAATTCTATCCCCCACGGGCTTGGATGAATTAATTGGTATTAAGCAAGTTACACAACAGAATCAAACTTTCGCACAGACAGGTGCCTCTGTCGGCTTCAAGGCAAAAGCGCTTGCCGACGAGCAGCCGGACGACAATTCCCTGAGGATCTGCGGCTCGGTAATATACCCCGACAACGTGATCGGTATCTGGAGCTACGGCACCGAAAAATGGGATCCCCGACGGATTACAATCAATCGTATTCAGGCCACGGGCGGTGGTGTGGCTGTCAGAGACAAATATTATTGCAACACTTATCTGTCCATGATGGGTTTTGAAGAGATCAAGACCTACAGCTATTTGATGTCCGACTGGAGCGAATATGATGCTTATGTAGGACAGATAAACTATGTGGCCACCACGATGGCCTATAACAAAGACCGTGACGAAGTATACGGCTGTTTTATAAATGCCGAACGCAACGGCTACAATCTGGTGCAGTGGAACTATGACCGCTATCTCCCCGTCAAGGTCATATGTCCTCTCGAACGTAAATGGAGCGGTTGCGCCTTCTCGTCCGACGGTACTTTGTACGCTATTGAAAACAACGGCGATCTCTACAAGGTAAACTACCGCACCGGCGAAATGACATTGGTAGGCGCTACCGGTGTTACTACTAAATATGTTGTCGATGCTATTATCGATCCGGCCACCGACACGATGTATTGGTGTGTGGCCGATGACGGCAACTATGGCATGTACAGCGTCGACATTGCAAGCGCTAAGGCTACCAAGCTCTATGACCTTGAGAATCAGGAACAGATATGCGGCATGTATATACCCGACAATAAGACCTATTCCGACGATGTGCCGGCCGCTGTCTCTTCGGTTTCCGCAAGTTTCTCGGGCGTTAGCATGTCGGGTAAGATTACCTTTACCACACCTCGTTATACCAAGGCTCAGACACTCCTCGATGCCGACACTCCTCTTGCCTATACCGTAAAGGCCAATGGCAAGGTCGTGGCTACAGGCGAAGAATTGCCCGGCAAAAGGGTTGAGGCTCCCGTCGAAATGACTGAGACCGACAATTATAATTTTGTCGTGACTATTTCGAATGCCGCCGGCGAGTCGATGGAGAAGAACACCAAGAAGTATGTCGGCCCCGATACTCCCAAGGCTCCCACTTCTTTCGCCCTGTCGTTCAACGGTAATGATGTAACCCTCAAATGGAACTCGTCCTCTTCTACCGGTGTCAATGGCGGCAATGTGGATTACAAGAATGTTACCTATACCGTTACCCGTTATCCCGAAGGTAAAGTGATCGTCGACAACGAGGCTGTTACTACCGTGACAGATCATATCGACACACCCGAAAAGCGTACCGACTATTATTATACGCTCGTGGCCACTGCTTCCGGACTGTCGTCGGAGGTAAAGAAAAGTAACACCATATCCTTCGGCCTCATTGAGCCTCCTTATGATATCGACTTCCAAACATCATCGGCTCTGGCCGGATGGACTCTGGTCGGCGCCGGCGAAGCCGATTCGAAATGGGCCTACTATACCTACGACAAAGCTCTTCGTGCCTATGCCTCTGCCGGTTTCGACGACTGGGCCATCACTCCGGGTATCGTGGCAACTGCCTCTGTTAATTATCCTGTCTCTGTCACAGTCAAGACTTCAAGTTACTGCGAAGAGACATTCGATATCTGCTGGGGCACATCTCCCGCACCCGAAGCTATGACCAATGTCATACTTGCCGATCAGAAACTCAAATCGACCACACCCACAGTGTTCAGCGGCGAGATTATTACCGCCGAAGCAGGCACCATATATATCGGTATACATGCAAAGACCGAGACAAAGTCGAACGCTATCTATGTTACGGCTCTGACGATAGGGGAGGGCAAGTCGGTAGGCGTTCCTGCCGCTGTCGATAACTTCACTGCCGAATCGCCAGTCGACGGATCCGCAGAGGCTACACTTCGCTTCAATGTCCCCACAAAGACTCTGAGCGGCGACGACATTACAGATGAGACTGCCGTTACCTCCATCGAAATTGCTCGCGACGGCAATGTGATCGCTACTATTACCGATGCCCTTGCTCCGGGCGCTGAGAAAGAATATGTCGACAGAAGCGAGTCCCTCACACTCGGCACTCACACCTACTCCGTTGTCGCTGTCAATGCAAACGGTCGTGGCAATATGGTGGAGAAAGAGGTGCTTGTAGGCGCACGCAAGCCTCAGGCGCCGGCTTCGGCAACAATGATCGAGGACGGCAACTCCGGCAAGGTCACAGTTTCGTGGGAGCCCGTTACCCTCGATATTTATGGTAACACTTTCAAGCCCGAAGCTGTGACATATAAGGTTGTAAACCGCAATTATGATGTTGTTGCCGATAATGTTACCGGCACAAGCGTGACTCTGCAGGCCGTAGAGGAAGGCGAACAGGCCTTCGTGCAGTTTGGCGTGTATGCTGTGACTGCCGGCGGCGAGTCTGACAAACTTACTGGCACTGCTTATAAACCTGTGGGCAAGCCGTATCAGACACCCTGGGCCGAATCTTTCAAGAATGGTTCTGTTTCTTCGATTTTCGGTTATAACTACATCAAAGGTCAGGAGCCCTGGGCATTCGTCAGCACCTGTGATTTCAATATCACTCCTCAGGACGACGACCACGGCTTCGCTTACTTCGAGGCTTACGGTGTCTACACTGCTCTTGTGACCGGCAAGATCGATCTCGACGGTATCTATAACCCCACTCTCACATACTATACATTCAACTATCCCATGAGCAGCGGTACGCCCACGAACGCTATCGAGGTGCAGGCCGACTGTGGCGATGGAAACGGTTTCGTGACCGTTCAGTCGAATGTCGTTGCCGAGACCGGCCCTTACGGTCAGTGGAACAAAGTATTTGTCCATCTTTCCGACTACGAAGGCATGTCTGTCGTGCTTCGCTTCGTACCCAAGGATGCTGCGCTGGCATTCTATACCCTCGATAATCTCCGCGTGTCAAGTTATGTGGAATCTAACCTCTCTGTAACCAACATCGAGGCGCCCGGTGTTGCTGATGCCGGTAAGGACTTCGAAGTTAGCGTAACCGTAGCCAATACCGGCGAGCGTGCCGTCTCGTCTTATACCGTCGAGCTTATGCGCAATGGCGAACTGGCCGATTATGTTGACTGCGCATCCCTCGAGTCGGGGGCTGTAAAGGTCGTTACCATGTCTCAGACTCTCTCGGCTATCGATGGAGAGGATGTTACATATAAAGCGGTTGTGGTTTGCTCCGACGACCTCGTCGAAGAAGACAATGAATCCGAAGAAATTACCGTAGGCCTCGTCGCGCCGGCCGTTCCCGTGGCAAGTGAGCTCGCCGCTACTCAGCAGGGCGATGATGTGCTTCTCACATGGCAGGCTCCCGACATGTCCGCATTGCCGGCAAAGGCATTCACAGAGAGCTTCGAAAATGCCGAAAGCTGGGGCTCTGCAGTAGAAGGCTGGAAATTTGTCGATCTCGACAAGGCCCCCGTGGGAGGATTGAATACTCCCAACTTCCCGATTACCGGCCTTGCATCATGGTGTGTCGCCGACCGCGGATGGTCGGGCTTCGAAGGCACCGATGAACCTGACCGCTGGAACGGACACACCGGCAAGAAGTTCATTTGCTCGGAGTACGTTCAGCGTAGCAACCAGCCGGTACAGAGCGATGACTGGGCTATATCGCCCTGTCTATATGGCGGCACTCAGGCTGTAGCGTTCTACGCAAGGTCTTTCGATCCGTCTTATCTCGAGGATTTCGAAGTGCTGTACTCCGACAATACAACCAATACCGATGATTTCGTCGCTGTAGCTTATGTTCACGAGGTTCCGACTGTATGGACACTCTATCGCTTCAAGCTTCCGCAGGGCGCAAGATACTTCGCTATCCGCAGCCGCTCGACAAACAAATTCTTCCTCTTTGTCGATGATATCACATTTATCCCGGCCGAAGGCGAACCCGACACAGCCGAACTTAAAGGATATAACGTCTATCGCAACGGAGCCAAGGTCAACACCGAACTTGTGGCAGAGCCTGCCTATACCGACAAAAATGTGGCTACAGGCCGCGATCACTCGTATTATGTCACTGCCGTATACGACAAGGGCGAGTCGTCAAGATCCAACGAAGCATTGTTCAGATATCAGTCAGGCATAGACTCCGCGATGACCGGTGCTGTGACCGTTTCGTCTGTTCCGGGCGCAATTCTCGTCAGCGGTGTGGCCGACGATGCTGTCACGGTATGCGCAGTCGATGGACGCGTGATGTATAACGCCGTCGGAAACGGCTCCGTCAGGATTCCCGTCGCTCCCGGCATATATATCGTAAGTGCCGCCGGCACCAACGTGAAAGTTGTAGTGAAGTAATACTGACCCTTCACATATTTTTAAGCCACGGATCAGGGACGCCCCTTGTATCCGTGGCTTTTTCGTCTTGAACACTTTTGTGCGTCTGCGACAAAAAATATTCGCGTAAAAGTTTGGTTTTTACGTAAATAATTACTAACTTTGCGCCGTTGAAAAGAGCGCTTTAGCGCCGCCTCATTGCTAATTCCCTGAGAATTAAAGCAATGGGCGGTCTGTGTGAGTATATACGCATAGCCTTTTCGATGCACAAAAACGAGAACAAGAACATAAAGATTATAAGTAACAACACAAACAAACTAAGATGCCAACTATTCAGCAATTAGTACGCAAAGGACGCGTGGCATTGGAGGACAAGAGCAAGAGCCCCGCTCTCGACTGCTGCCCCCAGCGTCGCGGCGTGTGTGTGCGTGTGTACACCACCACCCCTAAAAAACCTAACTCGGCAATGCGTAAAGTAGCACGTGTGCGCCTTACCAACGGTAAAGAAGTCAACTCTTACATCCCCGGTGAAGGCCACACCCTGCAGGAGCACTCTATCGTACTCGTGCGCGGCGGTCGTGTTAAGGACCTCCCCGGTGTACGTTACCACATCGTTCGTGGTACCCTCGATACCGCAGGTGTCAAGGATCGCACTCAGCGCCGCTCTAAATACGGTGCCAAGCGTCCCAAGGCCGGTGCTGCCAAGAAGTAATCCGTCATCGCGGATGACGGGTGAAGCAATCTTATAGCACCCGAGTAAAACAAATTAATTTTTAACTCGTTTTTGCATTTCTTGCAGCTACCCTTTCTGGTTGAGTAAGCATAGCGTCAGCGGACGCGGCTGAAGAATAAAGAAGCAAGCAACCAAGCGATCAAAAACAACAACACAGACACTCTAAAATGAGAAAGTCAAAACCTAAAAAACGGCTCGTTCTCCCCGATCCCGTTTACGGCGATGTCCGTGTGACAAAATTTGTCAACCACCTTATGTACGACGGTAAGAAGAACACTTCTTTCACTATCTTCTATTCCGCCCTCGAGACTGTGAAGTCCAAACTCCCCAACGAAGAGCTCAGCGCTCTCGATATTTGGAAGAAGGCTCTCGAAAATGTTACACCTCAGGTTGAGGTTAAGAGCCGTCGCGTCGGCGGTGCTACATTCCAGGTCCCTACCGAGATCCGCGCCGACCGCAAAGAGTCGATATCAATGAAAAATCTTATATCCTACGCCCGCAAACGCGGTGGCAAGACAATGTCCGACAAACTCGCTGCCGAGATCGTCGATGCCTTCAACAACCAGGGCGGTGCTTTCAAACGCAAAGAGGATATGCACAAAATGGCCGAGGCTAACCGTGCCTTCGCTCACTTCCGTTTCTAAGCGATTTTCCGTTGAATATATCACTTGCACAATAAAATGGCTAAATCAGACGAACATCTCAAATATACGCGCAACATCGGCATTATGGCTCACATCGATGCCGGTAAGACTACAACCTCCGAGCGCATCCTCTTCTACACCGGCCTGACCCACAAAATCGGTGAGGTTCACGACGGCGCCGCTACAATGGACTGGATGGAACAGGAGCAGGAGCGCGGTATTACTATTACCTCGGCCGCTACAACCACTTTCTGGAAGTACAACAACGAGAAATTCAAGATCAACCTTATCGACACCCCGGGACACGTCGATTTCACTGTCGAGGTAGAGCGTTCGCTCCGCGTACTCGACGGCGCTGTCGCTGCTTTCTGTGCCGTTGGCGGTGTTGAGCCCCAGTCGGAGACCGTATGGCGTCAGGCCGACAAATATAACGTGCCCCGTATCGGTTACGTCAACAAGATGGACCGCTCGGGCGCTAACTTCTTCGAGGTAGTACGTCAGCTCAAGGACGTCCTCGGCGCAAACCCCTGCCCCATCCAGATACCTATCGGTGCTGAAGAGACATTCAAGGGCGTTGTCGACCTTATCCAGATGAAAGCTATCTTCTGGCACGACGAGACAATGGGTGCCGACTACTCTATCGAAGAAATCCCTGCAGCTCTCCAGAGCGAGGCCGAGGAATGGCGCGACAAAATGCTCGAGAAGATCGCCGAGTACGACGACGACGTAATGACAAAATACTTCGACGATCCCTCTACCATCACTGTCGACGAGATCAAGCGCGCCCTCCGCAAAGCAACCCTGTCGATGGACCTCGTGCCCATGATCTGCGGCTCGTCCTTCAAGAACAAAGGCGTACAGTGCCTCCTCGACGCTGTCTGCGCATACCTTCCCAGCCCCGTTGACTCGGGCGCTATCGAAGGCCGTTCGCTCGACAACCCCGACGAAGTGCTTACTCGCGAGCCCTCAAGCGAAGCTCCCATGTGCGCTCTCGCATTCAAGATCGCTACCGACCCCTATGTAGGCCGTCTCACATTCTTCCGTGTTTACTCGGGCGAAGTTGTTGCCGGTACTTACATCATGAACTCTCGTTCGGGTAAGAAAGAGCGCGTATCGCGTCTCTTCCAGATGCACTCCAACAAACAGAACCCCAAAGAACTCATCGACTGCGGCGATATCGGCGCAGGCGTAGGTTTCAAGGATATCCGCACCGGCGATACTCTCTGCGACGAGAACAACCCCATCATCCTCGAAGCTATGGAATTCCCCGATCCTGTGATCGGTATCGCCGTAGAGCCCAAGACTCAGAAAGACCTCGACAAACTCGGCGTCGGCCTGCAGAAGCTTGCGGAAGAAGACCCCACATTCCGTGTCGAGACAAACGAAGAGACCGGCCAGACCGTTATCTCGGGTATGGGTGAGCTCCACCTCGATATCATCATCGACCGTCTCCGCCGCGAATTTAAGGTAGAGTGCAACCAGGGTCGTCCCCAGGTTACATACAAAGAAGCTATCACACGTCCTGTCGAGCTTCGCGAAGTATTCAAGAAGCAGACCGGTGGTCGCGGTAAGTTCGCCGACATCATCGTTCGCGTAGAGCCCGTCGACGAAGGATTCGAAGGCAACCTCCAGTTTGTCGACGAAGTCAAGGGCGGTAACATCCCCAAGGAATTTATCCCCTCTATCCAGAAAGGCTTCACTACAGCTATGAAGAACGGCGTCCTTGCAGGCTTCCCCGTAGAGCACCTCAAGGTTACCGTAATCGATGGTTCGTTCCACCCCGTCGACTCCGATCAGCTCTCGTTCGAGCTCTGCGCCATCCAGGCATTCAAGAAAGCCTGCGAGAAGGCCGGTCCCGTGCTCCTCGAGCCTATCATGAAGATCGAAGTAGTTACTCCCGAAGAGTCTATGGGCGACGTGATCTCCGACCTTAACAAACGCCGCGGCCAGGTAGAAGGCATGGAAACAAGCCGCTCGGGCGCCCGTGTCGTTAAGGCTAAAGCACCTCTTGCCGAGATGTTCGGTTACGTGACAGCTCTCCGTACCATCACTTCGGGCCGTGCTACATCTACAATGACATTCTCGCACTATGCCGAGGTGTCGAACTCTATCGCAAAAGACGTACTGACCGAGTGCCAGGGCCGCGTCGATCTACTCAAATAAAAAAACACATTAAAATATGAACCCCGTTATTCGTATCAAACTCAAATCTTACGACCACAGCCTCGTTGACAAATCGGCTGAGAAAATCGTAAAGACCGTGAAGTCGATCGGCGCGGTGATCAGCGGCCCTATCCCTCTGCCCACCCACAAACGCATCTTCACTGTCAACCGCTCGACCTTCGTTAACAAGAAGAGCCGCGAGCAGTTCGAGCTCAGCTGCTACAAACGTCTGATCGACATCTACAACGCTACTCCCAAGATTGTAGACGCCCTGATGAAACTCGAGCTCCCCAGCGGTGTGGAAGTAGAAATCAAGTGCTGATATCGCACCTCACTAAAACAAACATAAACATCAAATTAACAGAGAAATGCCAGGATTAATTGGAAAGAAAATCGGAATGACATCCGTTTTCAGTGCCGACGGCCGCAACGTGCCGTGCACTGTTATCGAAGTAGGTCCTTGTGTAGTTACTCAGGTTAAGACGGTAGAGACCGACGGCTACGAGGCTCTCCAGCTTGGTTTTGAAGACCAGAAGGAGAAGCACCTCACAAAGCCCGAGCTCGGTCACTTCCGCAAAGCCGGTGTGGCTCCCAAGAGACACTTGGCCGAGTTCAAAGGATTTGGTAACACTTACGCCCTCGGCGACACTATCTGCGCCGACATCTTTACCGAAGCCGACTTCGTCGACGTTGTAGGTACAAGCAAAGGTAAAGGTTTCCAGGGCGTTGTAAAACGCCACGGATTCGGCGGTGTTGGCCAGACCACTCACGGCCAGCACAACCGTCTGCGCGCTCCCGGTTCGATCGGCGCCTGCTCTTACCCTGCTAAAGTATTCAAGGGTATGCGTATGGCCGGCCAGATGGGCAACGAGCGTGTGACCGTGCAAAACCTCCAAATCATCAAAGTGATCCCCGAGCACAACATCGTAATGATCAAAGGCTCGATCCCCGGTAGCAAAGGTTCAATCGTCTTAATTGAGAAATAATATGGAACTCGCAGTATACAACCAGCAAGGCCAGGATACAGGCCGCCGCGTAAACCTCAACGACGAGGTGTTCGCAATCGAGCCCAACGAGCACGCCCTTTATCTCGACGTTAAGCAATATCTCGCAAACCAGCGCCAGGGCACTCACAAATCTAAAGAACGTAGCGAAGTGAGCGGCTCTACCC
>JAGAUV010000049.1 GCA_017620635.1 Muribaculaceae bacterium
AGGCAGCCACCACTACGACCAGCGCATGGTGCGCCACTACCTCGACGCTGTCAAACGTGCCGCCGACAAGCACATTATGGTCGACGCTCACGAAGCCGTACGCCCCACAGGTCTCGCCCGTACCTACCCCAACCTCGTTGCTAACGAATCGGCAATGGGTCAGGAGTTCCAGGAGATGTCGGTTCAGCACTGCACCATCCTGCCCTTCACTCGTCTCAAAGGCGGCCCGATGGACTTCACGCCCGGCATCTTCGAGATGGACCTCGAGAAGACCGCTCCCGGCAACCGGAACGACAAGAAAGCCACTATCGCCAACCAGCTCGGCCTCTACATGACCATGTACTCGCCCCTGCAGATGGCGGCCGACACCCCCGAGAACTACTACAAACGCATGGATGCATTCCAGTTCATCAAGGATGTACCCCTCGACTGGAGCGTCAGCAAATACATCGATGCCGAGCCCGGCGAGTTTATCGTCGTTGCACGTAAGGACAAGAACAGCGAGAACTGGTATGCCGGCGGCGTCAATGCCGAAGAGCCGCGCAATGTCGACCTCAGCCTCGACTTCCTCGAGCCCGGTGTAAAATATGAGGCAACAATATATGCCGACGGCAAGAAGGCCGACGCATACACAAATCCTCACGACTACAAGATAACAAAGCGCAAAGTCACAGCCAAGGACGTCCTGAAACTGCGCATGGCGCGTGGCGGCGGCTTCGCCATACAGTTCACGAAACTTTAACGCTCCTCCACACTACCGCACAACGGATTCCCCTTCCCCGGGGGAATCCGTTTTTTCGTCCCCTGCCCTCTCGTTATGCGCTCGTCTTAGGTACTCTCGTTCGGCAAAGCAAAATAATTTTTGCTTTGCTCTCGACTTATTCGTACCTTTGTCATATGAATGACGTGATTAAACTGCTGCCGGATTCGGTAGCCAATCAGATAGCTGCCGGCGAGGTCATACAGCGTCCGGCGTCTGTGATAAAGGAACTGGTAGAGAACGCTGTCGACGCCGGTGCATCGGCGATAAGCATCATCCTCAAGGATGCCGGCCGCACTCTCATACAGGTGGTCGACAACGGCTCGGGCATGTCGCCCACCGACGCACGGATGGCATTCGAGCGCCATGCAACAAGCAAGATAAGCTCGGCGGCCGACCTCTACACCCTCCACACCATGGGCTTCCGAGGCGAGGCGCTGCCTTCGATAGCGGCGGTGGCTCAGATCGACCTGCGCACCATGCGCGCCGGCGACAGCATAGGCACGCGACTGCTCATATCCGAATCGAAATTCGAGAGCCAGGAGCCGGCATCGTGCGTGCCGGGCACCAACATGATGGTAAAGAACATTTTCTTCCACATGCCGGCTCGGCGCAAGTTTCTCAAGAAGGACAGTGTGGAGCTCAACCACATCCTCCGCGAGTTCGAGCGCCTCGCGCTGGTCAACACCGACATCGATTTCTCGCTCATACACAACGACGTTACTCTCCACCAGTTTATGCGCGGCAGCCTCAAGCAGCGCATCGCCGACCTCTTCGGCAAGACCCTCGAGAGCTCCCTGGCCCATATATCCACCGAGACATCGATCGTGAAGGTCGAGGGCTTCGTCGGCCTGCCCCGTTCGGCCAAGAAGCGCGGCTATCAGCAGTTCCTCTTTGTCAACGGCCGCTACATGCGTCATCCTTTCTTCCACAAGGCTGTGCTGAGCTGTTACGACCAGCTCATCGCGCCCGACTCGCAGCCCTCCTATTTCATCAACTTTACAGTAGACCCGTCGACCATCGACGTCAACATACACCCCCAGAAGTACGAGATCAAGTTCGAGCACGAGCAGGCTATATGGCAGATCCTCGTTGCCGCCATCCGCGAGACACTGGGCAAGACACAGGCGGCCGGCGCTCTCGACTTCGAGAGCGAGGCGCCCGACATACCGCTCTTCGACCCCTCGGCCGCGGCCTCGACGCCGACAGCCGACTTCGACAGCAGCTACAATCCCTTTGACGCGCCGGCGCCGAGCTACGGCTCGCGACGCATAAGCATGGATCAGGGCTACAGTCCCGAGCGCGTGCCCGACGACTGGGAGAAGCTCTACGAAAGCTTCAGCCGCAAGCGCGACGACGCTTATGCCGCCGTGGCGGTGCCGGCTGTCCCCGACGATGCCATATTCCGCCCCGAGGAGATCGAGAGCGAGGCTGCCACATGCTTCCAGCTGCAGGGCCGCTACATTGTCGCCGCGTCGCCCAAGGGCATAATGCTCATAGGCCAGCACCGCGCCCATGTGCGCATTCTCTACGAGCGGTATATGGCTCAGCTATCTGAGGGCGAGGTGGCATCGCAGCAGATGCTCTTCGCCGAGGATTTCGAGCTTTCGCCGGCGCAGAACGCCACGCTCATAGCCAATATGCAGCACTTCCGCGATCTCGGCTTCGCCCTGCGCGACAACGGCAAGCTACGCTGGAGCGTCACAGCCACGCCGGCGCCGCTGTCGGGTGTAAGCCCCGTGGAGGTCATACTCACGGTGCTCGACCGTCTGGCGCAGGAAGGCGACAGCGACGCCGGTGCCATAAAGGCGCCGCTCGCCCTGGCTATGGCGCGCGCAGGAGCCGTAAAGAGCCATCAGCAGCTCTCGCGCGCCGAGATGGACGCTATCATTGCCGATCTCTTCCGATGCGCCGAACCCGACTACACTCCCGACGGACTGCCGGTGCTGTCGATGATCGACAACGACGAGATATCACGACGATTCGAAATATGACACCGCCAATGACATGATGCGCTTCCTCAGCCTCCTGCTCGCCATCCTCATTGTCCTGCCGGCATGCGCCATCGACCGCGCGAAAGTCGACAAGGCGCTCGGTGCCCTCGACCGTTCGCTTGAGAAGAGGATGGATTTCATCAGCGCGCGACAGAGCTACATCGACAGTCTGTCGTCGCTCTATCATGCCGACACCACGCGCCACGACCTGCTCATGACCTTAGGCGACGCCTACAAGGGATTTAACAACGACTCGGCGCTCGCATATCTGAGCAAGGGCGCCGCGCTCGACGACGACAGCCGTCTGCCTTTCCGTTGGAAGCTTGCGGCGTTGCTGCCTCTCAGCGGACTCTTCGACCGTGCCACAAGCATCTACGACAGCATCGATGTGGCCGCCGTGCCCGATTCGCTGCTTGTCTCGTACTACGACAGCGGCCGACAGATGCACAGCTACATAGCCGCTTTCTTCAAGAATTACCCCGAAGCGGCCGCGCCACACGGCGCCGCAAGCCGCGAGCTGCAGGAGAAAATGCTCGGAATGCTCGCCCACGACAGCCAGGAGTACCGCTTCAACGACGGCGAGTACCGTTTCTTTACCGGCCAGAGCGAGCTCGCAAAGCTGATCTTTCAGGATGTGCTGGCCGATGACAACAGCGACCTCAGGCTCATCGCCATGGCGGCCCACCACCTCTCGTCGCTGGCGCGGAACGAGGGCGACGAGGACGCATACAACTATTATCTGGCCGTATCGGCAAACGCCGATGTCATGACGGCGACACGCGAGGTGGCGTCGCTGCAGGAGCTCGGCGCAAGCCTCTACGATGCCGGCGACATAGCGCGCTCGCACCGCTACCTCTCGTCGGCGCTCGAGAATGCCGTGGAGTGCGGCGCGCCTCTGCGCATGATAGAGACCTCGCGCTCGCTACCCATCATAGAGCGCGCGCATATCAGCAATATCGACTCGCAGCGCCGAACGATCAACTATATCGTCCTCTCGCTCCTGCTTCTTCTCATGGTGCTTGCCGTCACTATGTTTGTACTGCGTCGCGAGATGAAGCGCATGACGGCGCTGCAGGACAACCTCAGGGCGGCCAACGCAGCCAAGGAGGTATATATCAGCCAGTTCCTGCAGCTCTGCTCTATCTATATGGACAAGCTGAATCAGTTCTGCAAGATAGCCACGCGCAAGCTCGCCGCCGGACAGGCCGACGAGCTCTACCGCATGACCAAGTCGGGCAAATTCGCCGAGGAGCAGAGCCACGAGTTCTACGAGGTCTTCGACAACGCCTTCCTCCACATCTACCCCGACTTCGTAGCGCAGGTCAACGCGCTGCTGCGACCCGAGGCCCGTATAGAGCTGCCGCCGGGCGAGATGCTCAACACCGACCTGCGCATACTCGCCTTCATGCGTCTGGGCATAGAGGAGAGCGCGCGCATAGCGCAGATTCTCAACTATTCGCTCAACACGATCTATGCATACCGCAACCGCCTCAAAACCCGGGCGATAGATCGCGAGAACTTTGAGGCGGATATTATGAAGATCGATTTTAACTGATCCCTGCTTACTTTATCACTGCGTAGCCCGACGAGGGTATGGCTATGCGCTGAAGGCCCTTTGTGAGCTTCACGCGGCCTGTCTTTTCGCCGTACACATTATATATATCGGCGCTTCCGGCATTGCTCAGGTCGGCGGCGACGCCCTCTTTGCCGCTCGCGTTGATAAGATAGGTAGGCTTGCTTATCTTACCGAGATCTGCCACGGTATTATCCTGGTACACAGCCATTATGTGCTCGTTGGCGGCCTCGGCCTCTATCACGGGATAGCCGGCTTCGGGATGATAGGGACGGAAGTCGGAGTGCAGCAGCGTGTTGCGGTGCTCCTGGCTGAAGTCGAGCCAGTGCTTGATCATGCGCTTGTGCTCGTCGGGAAGCTCGGAGAGCATCATCGAGTACTGCACCACGCCGAAAAGTGCCGAGAGTATGGCTCTCGCGGCGTCCTCGGGGCTGTCGGCGACATTCCACTCGAGCATGTCGGCGTGTACTGCCGTATTGCCCGACGTGAGGCGCAGATTGGCTATGCGTGTGCGGTTGCCCTGCATGTCGCCGGGGCAGTCGCTGGCGCGCATCATGTTGCCGTACTGGCGGATGGCCGGGCCGATATAACCCTGGCGGAACTCTATCAGCACTTCGGGTTTGATCTTTTTGAGACGCGAGTAGATCTCACGCATGAGCACGTTAACGGCCTCGGGGAGCGATTTGATGTCGCGGCCGGCGAAATTCTCGGCTATGGCAGGGTCGTTGCCCGTGTTGAAGCTGTCGATGAAGTCGAGCTTGTAGCCGTCGTAGCCGTAGCGCAGCATATGGTCCTCGAACATATTGACAAGGAACTCACGCACCTCGGGGAAACGAGGGTCGAGGGCGCCCTTCTCGTGGTCTACCCATATGTATTTGCCATTGAAGCGCTCGAAGTTCTTGCTCTTCTTGCCCACGAAAGGCACTGAGTACCAAAGCATATACTTCATGCCCATGTCGTGCACCTTGGCCACGTGGGCGGCCATGTCGGGGAAGCGGTTCTTGCTCACCTCCCAGTCGCCCGTGAAGGCATAGCCGCGGTTGTTGTCATCGGTCTGCCAGCCGTCGTCTACGATAAGAGTCTTCATACCCAGACGGGTAGCCTCGAAGCACTCCTTCTCCAAGCCCTTGTCGGTAACATTCTGATGGAACTGATACCACGACGAGTAGAGAGGATCGAAAGCAGCGTCGGGAGCCTTGACAGGCTCTATATCGCTCTCCTCGGTCATCCACGCAACAGCCTCGCGCACAGCGTCGCCGAAGAACACAGGACGGGCGTCAAATATTACCTTCGTCTCGTAACTGTCGATAGGCGTCTGAGGGCCCTGGAAATAATTGAAACGGCCCTTGAGTACGCAGCCCTCCTCGCGAAGACCCATCAGGGCGTTGACCTCGCGCAGACACTCGCTCGAGGCCACCGTAAGGCGGTTGGTGCTGTTATTATTGATAAAAGCGTACACCGGCAGCTCCACCGACAGATTAGTGCGGAAGTTCACGCCCCAGTCGGGCTTCAGCTGACAGCGGTCGGCATTCTGGCCGCTCCATAGATGGTGTACGTCGACCTGTGGTGCCGAAAACGAAAGATCGAACTGCGGAGGCATCTGCGCCGTCGGAGCCGTCATGCGCACCGTCAGCACCTCCTTGTCGCCGACGCGGTCTACCGACATATCGAAACTCCAGTCGCCCGGATTGGCACAATCAAGGCTCACAGGCCCCACAAGCCCCGTATCAACCGTCTTCGACATACCAAAGACCGACCACCCCGACAATAGGATCAGTAAAGGAACAATAAATCTCTTCATGGATTAAGGTTTTGATGATAATGCAAAGGTACGAATAAGTCGAGAGCAAAGCAAAACAAATTTTGCTTTGCCGAGCGTTGCATCTCGCCCACCGCCCAAAAATCACCATTTCATCACTCATATTGGATAAAAAACATACTATTTTATCCAATACAACATCTAAACTGAATAAAATCGCTATATTTGCAGTCTAAAAACAGACCGCGATGAAAACAACTATACTCAACCAACGTGCGGAACGCGACGAACTGATGTCGCGTCCATATCAGCAACGTCATACCAAATACAACGCCGACGAGCTGTTGCATAATCCTCTTATCAAACTCATAACCGGCCCTCGCCGTGTAGGCAAATCGGTTTATGCACTTCTCATGCTGCAAGGCAAAAATTTCGCCTATCTCAACTTCGACGACAACCAACTGCTCGAGAAATGGGATGAAGATCTCGTCATGTCGGCACTTGACGATGTATATCCCGACTATGAGTTTATGCTTCTCGACGAAGTACAGAACCTTCCCGACTGGGATCTCTGGATCAGCAAACTTTATCGTCGCGGTAAGAATCTGATAATCACAGGCAGCAACGCAAAAATGCTGAGTAGTGAGATGGCGACAGTCCTTACCGGTCGTTATCTGCAGATCGAGATGTTGCCGTTCAGCCTCGACGAAACAATGAAATGGAAAAACATCAGTACCGATCGAGAAGAACAGGCCGTCCAGGCTATCGTACTGACCGACGACTACATGCGTAATGGCGGATATCCCGAGACAATTTCAGCCCGAAACATTACTAAAAGCTATCTGTCCACATTGTTTGACTCCATATTGCTGAAAGACGTAGCAAGGAGACATAAAGTAAGAAATACCTCCGACCTCTACAACCTTGCATCATATCTGCTCTCTAATTTCTGCAATCCCATTTCGGCAAATGATCTTGCACTGGAGCTGGGCATGTCGAGCGTTACGACAACAAAAAAATACTGCAACTATCTCAACGAACCATATCTGTTCTTCTACTTGCCACGGTTCAACAACAAACTGAAATTGATGGCAAAAGCACCCAAAAAGGTATATGTCGTCGACAACGGTTTTGTGCAGAGTACAGCCTTCAGTCTCAGCGAAAATCTCGGCAGACTGTTAGAGAATCAAGTCTTCGTAGAGCTATTACGCCGAGGCTATATCCCGGGGCAGACTCTCTTCTACTACCGTACGCGGAACGATAAAGAGATAGATTTCGTTACCCGAAAAGGAACAAAAGTAGAGCAGCTCATACAAGTATGCTACGACATGAGCTCCGAAAAGACTCGCAAACGCGAACTCGACGCCTTCGCCGAAGCCACCGAAGAACTACACTGCGACAAACTACTGATCATTACCAATTCCGAGCAAAGAGACTTCCAATTAAAGAACCTTATCGTAAACGCAATACCTATAAACAAATTCTAAGCTCGGCACATACGGTCGCTTATAACGCGGCAGTGTCATAATAAAAACTTACCCTGAGCGCGCTGTTCTTACGGGAAGCGGGGTAAGTATGTTACTGCAAAGGTACATCTCGGCAGAATGGCGGAGCCGTTACACCCGGAGCTACACTTGTGTAGCGCCGGACTCAGCCTCACGATCATTCGTGAGGTCAGCGTCCCCCAATCATACCAACGGCAGCGCCGTTGCATCTCCGCCCACGCGTGAGCGCGTGGGCGCGAAAAAAGAGGATGCACCCGGACTACGGGGGCATCCTCTTGATATATAGCGATATGAGAATTTACTTCACATAAACCTTGCTTACCTTGTTGCCCTGGCGACGAATATAGATGCCGCTCTCGGGATTAGCTACCCTAATACCCTGCAGATTATAGTACTCTACCTCGCCATTGCCTGCTGCCTCGATTTCATCAACACCGGTCTGTACCTTATTTGTGTTGAACTCGATATACTTAGGCTCGGCATCCGCAGACTCCTTATATTCTACTTTCACAGTTGCCTTTTTGGCGGCATCGATAGTACCCTCAACCTTGGCATTGGCATTGTCACTTTCGCCGGCAAAGGTCCTGTTGCCCTTATCGTCTTTCGTCACAAGCACATTCTCTACCACGATATTGCCTGTGGCTCTTGAAAGAGCATCCAGGTCAACACCCGTCATTTCGAACTTATATATATTGCGCGATACACAAGTAAGCGACATTGTTCCATCATATTCATTGGTAATTGCCCCATCAGCAGACGCTTTATGACCGATAAAGCCACCGAATGTCTCAGGCTCTCTCTCCTTGGTAAAGAAATCGACATATATAGGAACTCCATCCCACATTACATCAATCAGCATATCAGCATTGCCTTCCGCATCGATAGTTCCTGCCAGAGTAACATCGGCTATGATATCGCCACCAAGCAGTTCAAGACCGGTCTTAGTTCCTTCATAATATTTGAGGCCGTCTCTCTCGCTTACTGTTACATTCTCAACTACAATATCGCCAAAAAGCGTAGCGTCTTCTCCTTCGCCAAGAGCAAAGTTCGGAAGTTTGAATGTAACTACATCAACGCCGGTCTCATATATTTCAATATTCGCGGGCTGAACCATAGCAGCACCTTCAAGTTCGATAGCAACAGATCCTGCATAAGTTTCAGGCGCAGCAAACGAGAGCACATAATTATGTTCTATCTTGCCATCAGTATCCGCATCGACATTAATTACATTGATAGTTGCAGTGTGATTTTCCTCATTGCGAACAACTGTTGCTGTAGCTGACTGTCCCTTAAGCGTATAAACAAAAGCGTCATTTTCGGGCATTCCGAAATCAAAAGCATAATCATACTTGCCATCTTCAAGAGCAACTTCCTGCTCGCCTACTGTAAGGCTATTAAGACGAGAGTAATAAAGCAGCTTTACATTATCAATTGTAAGAGAATTGTCTTTTCCGGGAGTTGTGCTCCAATAATTGCCAGCGCTAAAGATTATATTAAACATCTCAGGTGTTGATGCAGTCAGATACTCGAACTCAATAATCTTATTTGTCCACTCTGCTGCATCTCCTGTAAGAGCATAATCAATCTTTGCAATTAACTCTGCTCCTTCAGATTTTGAAACAGCACCACCTTGAGATGTTGTCATATCAAGAATATTTCGGTCGCGATTGATCATATCAACATTTGTAGGTTTGCCAATCGCCACTATATTTCCAGGAACGCCTTTCTGAGTATATGTTCCTTTCCATATGTATGCAACTACCGAAGCTTGCTCCTCAGCATTATCAGCACCATGACTTCTCAAATAATCAAACATAACAGCATCCGGACGAAAAGAAAAATCAATTCCATCGAATGTGCCACCATCGTTGTTTTTGCCCATTACAGAAGTCGACCATGTAGTTCCAAGCGTTACATATCCCGGAACAATTTGTGATTTCACTGTAGAATTTGGGCTGTTATATATTTTGACAGCACTTTCCGATTCGCATCC
>JAGAUV010000050.1 GCA_017620635.1 Muribaculaceae bacterium
CAAAAGCATAATCATACTTGCCATCTTCAAGAGCAACTTCCTGCTCGCCTACTGTAAGGCTATTAAGACGAGAGTAATAGATCATCTTAACGTCATCAACTGTTATAGAGTTATCCTTTGCTGTCTCCGTCGAGAAATAGTCTCCGGCAGCAAAAACAACATTAATCATTTCAGGATTCTCGTCAGAAACGTAATTAAATTCAAGTTCAGCTTTCGTCCAGTCTGTGGTTGCTGCATTTAGGCGAGTATTGATCGAAGCTATCAACGTACCCTTCTCAATTACATCGCCGCCCTGAGGAGCTTCCATGCCAATTACATTGCGGTCACGATTATACATATCTACTTTCGTTGGATCTTCAGTGACTACAATATTTCCTGAAACATCTTTTTGAACAAAAGTTCCTTTCCATGTATAAGCAAGTACAGTAGGCTGTGCATTATCTCCAGTAGACTGATACATGAACTGAAGCGCATCAGGACGATTAGTAAAAGTAGTCCCTCCAAACTGACCACCAGCCATATTTTTTCCAGTTCCAGTTGATGTAGCCCACGACGTACCAAGCCCGAAATATCCCGGAATTGTTTTTTTAACAAAGCCGAAGACTTTTATTTCTTTATTAGAAACCTTAACTGCTCCATCTGAATTATACCCAGCAACCTTTTCTGCAATAGTAGTATTACCGGTCGGTTTTTCACCACCTGTACCGATAGTATTCGACACATTCCAAGAAGTAGGAGTTGTGCCCTCTACAGTCTCATTCCCGGCACTCGTCCAAGGCTTGCAATCAACCCATGCTTCCTCGAAGCCTGCGTTGGGGAGCTGCTGCGCCATGGCGGAGAGGCCGAGGAGGGCGCAGATGCTTAATGTTAATAATTTCTTCATCTTTCTATTCTGTTTTATATTATTTCACAAGTACTTTCGACACCTTGTTGCCCTGACGGCGAATATATATGCCGTTCTCGGGATTGGCAACGCGGATGCCATTAAGATTATAGTATTCTACAGGAGCGTTTTCGTCAACTACAACATTCTCAACGCCTGCAGCTTCGAGCTGACCATCAAAGACAACTTTGATTGGAATTTGATCCAGACCCAATTCGCTTGCATCCCATAAAACATCGATATCCATATGTGCCTTATCAGTAGCATCTACAATACCGTTAAGAGCAACATCCGCCTTGATCGAATTTTCAGCAAGCAACAAGCCTTTTACTTCGCCTGTGTAAGTCTTTACATCGTTAGCTTCAGCAACCTTAACGCCGGTAACGACGATGTCGCCAAGTTCGCCTAAGTCGGTAAGCGTGAAGTCAGGCAACTTGAAAGTGCATGTATTATCGCCTGTTGGTATGAGTTCAATTGTAGCAGGCTCATCCTTGGCTATAACGCCTCCAAGAAAATCGCAGGTAACAGTAAGTTTACCATTGATAGTTTCATTTGTCGTCTGCGCCAGGGCGGCGAAAGACGCCAGCAGGCAAACAGTTAAAAAGTAAAGTTTCTTCATATGATTGGTTTTTATAATTAGCTACAAAATTAAGACTTTTTTGTCATAAATCCACTAAAGACTCGACAAAAAGGCTAATTTGTTCTCTTTTTAACACAATATTATAAATACATATATTCTTGTCAGGTGTACGAAAAAGCGGGTCTAACGCTTGTATTTATAGTCAATTCCGAAAAGGGCACCGGCAAAAGTCATGGTTTCGCCGAAGGCCACGAGCACCGACGAATGTATCGCTCCCGTAGGGTCGACGATGAAACCGGCTATAAGAAGGCCGGCCCCGACTGCGCACATCGCTACGGCGCACCATAGCTGCGTACTGCCTCGTCCTGTAGTGTTGTTGTGTGACATATCTTTTTTGTCACAAAGTTACAACGGTCTCTACCGAATGTATCCCTCGAATTTCAAAATGTTGAAAAAGGGCCCGAAAAGCGCCTAAAACATTTCCCTGAGGGCACGGGAATTGTCTTTATTGTCCTCGGCGTTACGCACCAGTACGGCTATCGCGAAGTCGAGTATGGTGTCGTGGCCGTCGAGCGCGGCCTGCGGATCCATGTCGATATCGCCGCCCTTGGTGGGCTCGATACCGTTTTCGGTAAGCTTCATGTCGCGGTCGTAGACGGGCGAGGCCGAGAATCGCACGCTCCACCCTATCGGCATCTCCGACGAGAAGGGCATGCCCGAACCGCCGCCTGTGGTGTCGCCTATTACCGCCACATGCGGCAGAGGCTTCATGACCTGCACGAAGTTGTTGGCGGCGCTGAAGGTCGACCTGTTGGTAAGGATGATCACGGGCTTAAGCCAGCGCACGCCCATTGCCGGGTCGAAGTAGTAGGGGTAGGGCTTCGAGAAGTCGGAGTGTCCGGGCCCTGTCTTGTGCTGTATGTAGCCGGCGAGTATCCTCTCGTCGATAAAATGCGATGCGAAGTCCTCGACGGCCGTCATGTCGCCGCCGCCGTTGTCGCGGATATCTATTATCATGCCTATCGACTCCTTGAGCGACAGCATCATGTCGTTGACGAAGCTCTGCCCTATGCCTGCGGCGAAGGTCGACAGGCGCACATAGCCCACATTGCTGTCCTCGAGCAGCTTGTACGACATCGAGCCCGAGGTGGAATAGTCGAAGTCGAGGTAGCACTGCTGTATGAGGCGCCAGTTGAAGTTCTGCGGATAGTCGTTCCACCACTTGCGGTAGTACGACACGTCGAACCACGAGCTCAGGTTGGTGTGTCCGTCGCGCAGCTCGGCGAGCATGTCGGCGCAGAGGTCGAAGAAGTCCTTCAGCTCCATGTCGGGCTTAATTTGGCTGCGGTACTGCGCACGGACGGCGTTCCAGTCCACGCCTTTTTCCTCGAAGAAGCAGTAGTGCTCGTCGAGGGCAGTCCAGAGGGCGTCGAAATTGCCGTAATAGTCGTTTTCGTAGCTCTCGAGCGAATGGCAGGCCGGCAGGCCGAGGCTGAAGGGCATCAGCATGGCGGCGAGAATCAGGATGTTACGTATAGCCTTCATAGTCAATAGAGAGCGCTTATATATTCGGCCTTTGTGTCGGGCTTGCGCGAGGGGCTGAGCGATATCCACTCCGACGCTATGCCCACGACGGCCATATGTTCGATATGCCGGCTCACGATGTCGTGAGTCTTTGTAGAGCTGACGTTGCAGCGGTAGCCCAGGCGCAGTATGGTGCGGCCGAGGGCTATGTCGGCGGTCAGCAGATTGTTGAGCCGGAAGAAGTTGCCGGGCCACGCGCCGCGGACGAGGCCGCTGTGGTTGCCCAGATATATCTCATAGTAGAGCTCGCCGTACTCAGGCGAGAAGAATATGCCCGTCAGAGGCATCTCGGCGAGGTAACGCAGCGTGAGCCTCTTGCCCCACAGCGAGGTGTGCCTTGCCACGGCGGCGGTGGCTCCTATCGTCCACGAGGCCTTGGCCGCCACGGGGTTGTTGCTGTTGCGCGGCACATAGAGCAGTCCGCCCTCCAGGGCCGTATATCCGCCGGCATAGAAGCTCCACGCCCCTGTGCGCCAACGGCGCGACATGCCCCAGCCCACGTTGAGGCCCAGATCCCACATGGAGGCGTTTCGCGCCGGGTTGTTGTGGGTGTGGGCGCCGTCGAGGCGTCCGCTCAGCCTCATTACCCATCGCTCGGGGTCGAAACGCATGGCCTGCATGCGCTCGTACGACAGCGCCAGGGCCACGCCCGAATAGCGCAGGGGCGAGAGGTAGGTCTGTGCCAGATGCGCCGAGCCGACCTCGAGGGCGTAGACCGACGTTACGGGACGCTCCACGGCCACCCCGGGCTCTGCGGCACAGGCCGCGAATACGACGGACAGAGCCGCCAGAAGGCTACATATCTTCTTCATCGTCAAAAAGTGATGGCGTTTCGGCATGAGGCGTTTCGGCCGCGGCCTCGTCGGCGGTGTCTATGTCGGCGACAGTGCTCCCGGGCTCATCGGCCTCAGCTGCTTCCTCTGGCACCTCGGGCTCGGGCGCCGGCAGGAGCTCGACAGAGGCAAGCTCGAAAGTGGTAAGGCGTTTGCCACGGGCACTGAACGACTTGACGCCTATATAGTCGGCGACGTCAAGCTCCTGGTCCACACGGTTTTCGTCGGAGAAATGCAGCACGAGCTTAGGCGCAGCCTGGTCTGTGAGCAGTATGAGCGACGAACGGGCGTCGTCGCCTACATAGCGCTGGCGCCGCGCCGAATCCTCGAAGCTGAAACGCTTGATATAGGGAAATCCCTGACGGGCATCGTCGAGCACGGCGGTCCACACCGTCTTGGGATTATATTTTTCGATACGCATTATGCCCTCGTCGTAGTGGTTGGTAAGGTCGAAGCCCGTGGTCTGGAACTCGCCGTTGTCGTAGACCACCAGTATGCGGTCGGTGCCTCCGAACTCGCCCAGGTAGGTGCCGCGGCCGTCGTAGTTGAGGCGCAGCACATCGGCGTCGAACCACACCTTGCGGCCGCCCAGGGTGGAAGCTCCGCGCTCCTTGAGCGAGAAGCGCGACACCTCGTTCTTGGTCACCAGATTGCCCATCGCTCCGCGGCCCTTTATGGCGAGCTTGGCGAAGTCGACGTCGAAGCTCAGGTTCTTGAGCCTCAGCTTGGGCTTGAGCGTTACCTTCACTACCTCGGCCTCGCCGTTGGGATTGGCCGAGAACCATACTATGCGCGCCCCGGCAGGAACGGGGTCGCCGGGTATGAGGCTGTACTCCTTGTCGCGGCTCATGCCTGTGGCGGCAAAGCGCTTCATATAGTACACGCCGCCGCGGCCGTTCTGGTATATCACATTATAGATGGTGCGCAGGTCGTTGCGCTTGTACACATTGATATACAGCACGCCTTTGCCGACAAAGAGCTTGTCGGCCACCTTGGTAATCTTGTAGCGGCCGTCGCGGTAGAATATTATGATGTCGTCGATCGACGAGCAGTTGCATATGAACTCGTCCTTCTTCAGCCCCGTGCCCACGAAGCCCTCCTCGCGGTTGATATAGAGCTTCTCGTTGGCCTCGGCCACGTTCGCGGCCTGTATGTTGTCGAAGTTGCGTATCTGCGTGCGCCTGGGGTATGAGGCGCCGTATTTTTTCCTGAGGTACTCGTACCACTCTATCGTGACCTCGTCGAGACGGCCGAGACGGTCGAGGGTGTCGGCGATGCGGCTCTTCAGGCCGGCGATGTAGGTATTGGCCTCGTCGCTGTTGAAGCGCAGGATGCGCTTCATCTTTATCTCGAGCAGGGCCAGGATGTCGTCGCGAGTGATGGGGCGGACGAAATCGGGCTTGTAGGGCTCGAGGCGACTGTCGATATGCGCCACGACGCTGTCGATGTCGGGAGCGTTCTTGTACTCCTTGTCCTCATATATTGCCTCCTCGATGAATATCTTCTCGAGCGAAGCCTTGAGCAGCTTCTCGCGGTCCTCGCCGAGCACCACATTGAGCTCTGAGCATATGATGTCGCGTGTGGTGTCGACGCTGTGGCGCAGCACGTCGCTCACGCCGAGGAAGACAGGCTTCTTGTCGCGTATCACACAGCAGTTGGGCGATATGTTGACCTCGCAGTTGGTAAAGGCATAGAGGGCGTCGATGGTCTTGTCGGACGAAGTGCCCGGTATGAGGTGGACGAGCACCGATGCCTCGGCGGCGGTGTTGTTCTCCACCTTGCGTATCTTGATCTGTCCGCGCTCGAAAGCCTTGAGTATAGAGTCGATAAGGTCCTCCGAGGTCTGTCCGAAAGGCAGCTCAGTGATATTGAGAGTGCGCGAGTCGATCTTCTCTATCTTGGCGCGTACCTTGACGCCACCGCCACGGCGGCCGTCGTTGTAGCGCGACACGTCCACCAGACCGCCCGTGATGAAGTCGGGATAGAGCTCGAAAGCCTCGCCGCGCACGCATGCCACGGCGGCGTCGAGGAGCTCGTTGAAGTTGTGAGGCAGTATCTTCGACGAGAGGCCCACGGCAATGCCCTCGGCGCCCTGAGCGAGCAGCAGAGGGAACTTGACCGGCAGAGTGACAGGCTCGGGCTTGCGGCCGTCGTAGCTGCGTGTCCATTCGGTCACCTTGTCGTTGTAGAGCACCTCCGAGGCAAACAGGCTCAGACGCGCCTCTATATATCGGGCGGCGGCAGCCTTGGAGCCCGTGAGTATGTTGCCCCAGTTACCCTGCGTCTCTATCAGCAGCTCCTTCTGGCCGAGCTGCACAAGAGCGTCCTTGATGGAAGCGTCGCCGTGAGGATGGTACTGCATGGCCGTGCCGACGATGTTGGCGACCTTGTTGAAGTGGCCGTCGTCGATAGTCTTCATGGCATAGAGTATGCGGCGCTGCACGGGCTTGAGGCCGTCCTCGATATTGGGTACGGCGCGCTCGAGAATGACATACGACGCATATTCGAGAAACCATGTCTGATACATGCCGCGCAAGTGGTGGCGCACCACGTCCTCGGGCGAGGTGTACGGCCTCCTGGGGCCGGGCGCGACAGCATCGGCCGGAGTATCCTGTTCTTCGGGCAGGTCTTCTATTCGATCTTCTGTAGGGTCTTGATCTTCAGTCATCACGGTTTAGAGGCAATTTTGTACAAATTTAGCGTTTTTTTTCTATTTACACAAATCGTCGAAATTTGCTCTGCTATTGTTTTACTATCTATCGTCTAATTCGTATATTTGCGCTTATAAACATTAAAAGGCCATGAAATACGACATTTTCATCAGCTATCGCCGCGACGGAGGCTTCGACACGGCCCAGCATCTCTACAACCTGCTCGAGCGCGACGGCTACAAGGTAAGCTTCGACATCGACACCCTGCGCAACGGCGATTTCGACCGGTCGCTCTACGCCCGTATCGACCAATGCAAGGATTTTATCCTCATCGTCGACGCCCACGCCTTCGACCGCACCCTCGACCCTAACTTCAAGCCCCAGAACGACTGGCTGCGGCAAGAGCTCGCCTATGCCCTGAAAAGGAAGAAAAACATAATACCCGTATTTCTGGCCGGCGTGAAAGGCTTTCCCGACAATCTGCCCGACGATATAGAGGCTGTGACGAAGAAAAACGGCCCCGAGTGCATCAAAGGTCATTTCAATGTGTTCTACGAAGACCTCAAGAAACGTTTCTTTGTCACTCCTCCGCCACCGCATCTTCGCATAAAACTGGCTGTTGCCATTATCGTCGCCCTTGCAGCCGCATCGCTGATATATATCTACCGTCCCTACGACAAGGTCAATGTGCCTCTGAGCTATCTCGACGACTGGGAAGACGATGTGCATGTAGAGATACCGGCGATGTTCAGCATGGATATATCATCGGAAGTCGACGATGACTCGAATACTGACGTGAAGCTATGCTACTACGCCGCACCAAGCGAGAAATATCTGACAACGCTTGTAGAAGAGGAGTACGACAGCTATTCTCCCGAGGATCTGGGCCTAAACGACGATGACGAGCTCGAAAAGATGCTGAACATGCTCAAAAGCGCCGGCCCCCGTCAGTTTGACGAACTATACACAACAATGGTCAAGCATCTCGTCCCCGACGCCAGGCTCAACAGCAGCAGCTCATACATGACCGACAACAGCATGGAATGGCGCGTCTATAACTTCTCGGGCGACGATAAGGAAATGTTCTATGCCGTGTTCCGCGTACCCGACTACGGCAACGTGATATACAGCATGATAATGCCCGTATCGTGGGTGCCGCTCAGCCATCTGCGCAACAAGTATATCTTCGAGACCACCCTCGACCGGGTGGCCAAGGCCTACATCCTGTCGGCCATGGAAGAGTAGCGTAATGCCTCGACTGTGGCGCGGCGCACGGCCTCGTTGACGCGTAGCTGCACGGCGGCCACCTTGCGGTAGATGGCGGTCTCGACGCCGCCATCGCTGCTGCACGATACCAGTGTCCGGCCGACAGGATCGAAGTTCCAGTTCACATCCGTACTGCTGTCGTCGTCGCTGCTGTCCTCCACACCGCGCCAGCTCTTTATCACAGAATTGCTTGTAAGCGTGTAGGTGCTCGTGCCCTTGTCGTCGATAAACTTGTAGGTGCGCTGGTCGCGTGTCTTTACCGCGCTTATCGACTTGTCTCGCTCATCCTCGAAGGCTTTCGCGAGTCGCTTGTAGTACTCATCCTTGTTGAAGTAGACAATCATCGTGATGCGGTAGAGCTTGTGCGACTTTGCCGTGCGGCGCTCGGTGTAGGTTGTCTCCACGTCGCTCTTCTTCTCGAGATCGTCGATCACGCGGTCGATGCGCCCCTGTGCCGAAGCCGCGACACCGGCCATAAAAGCCACCAAGGCAAGTATATACCTTATTCTCATAGTTACTAATTATTAGTTACTCAAACATTTCCTTTTTCAGTTCCCGGGCCATGTCGGGGTCGTTGATCGACGAGAAGGCATGGTCGATGACCGTCTGCTCGCAGTTGCGCTCGAGGTCCACAGCCTCGCGGTCGGCCTCATGGAGTATGCTGTCGGCATACTGCTCGGCCACGGCCAGACTGTTGTAAATGGCCTGTATATCGTCGATACGCTGTCCGTTGCGCACTATATAGCTGCCCTGATAGGAGGCGTAGAGACTGTTCTCCTCCGATTTCTCGGTAATGATGACACTGAGGCCGATGCCTGCCACCACCAGCACGGCGGCCGCAGCGGCCGCGATGGCATGCCGGGGGCGACGTTCGCCACGGGGCTGCATGCCGGCGTACCATGCGAACATGTCGCGGTATCGCTCCAGCTCATCAGGTAGGTCGCGATGAAGCGCATAGAAATGATATATCGCCTTCTCCTGCGCCGGCGTGGTGTCGCCGTCGAGAAATCGCTCTACCAATATGCTTACGGCCGATGCGTCGAGGCCGCGTGTGAAAAAAGGTATCTTCATAGCGTGTTCTGTTGATTAAAGATTAGGGCCACACGACGGCGTGCGCGGCACAGGGCCGTGCGGACGGCTCCCTCGCTCGTTCCCAAGAGGTTTGCGATAGCTGTATTGTCGTAGCCTTCGATGTGGCGTAGCCGCAGCAGTGTCTGCTGGCTGTCGGGGAGCTGCGACATTACAGTGTCGGCAAGCTGGCGTCGCTGACGCTCTATCATGGCATCCTCAGGCGAGGGATCGCCGGGCATGTTCTCGTCGAGCGCCAGATGACGGTCGGGGTGCATGCGGCGCAAGGCATTGAGGGCCTCGCGGCGTGTTACCACGACTGCGAAAGCTTCTACATTGCGTAGCTCGTCGAGGCCGTCGTGCATACTCCAGAGCTTCAGCATCGTATCCTGCACCACATCGTCGGCATCCATTTCGGATCCTACGATCTGCGACGCCACTACGCGTAGACGTGGCGACAGGCTGCGGGCTAATATTTCGAACTCTGTAGTGGTCATTCACCATAAAGACACAGAGGCCGCGGATTTGTTACACATCCGCGGCCAAATTTTTTTCGAAGCACGAATGGATAGACTATAGTCTCCTTATAAACAACACAATAGCCTCGAGAACGTCGGGAGATATCGTTTCCTTGATCTCGCCGTACTCGCCGCTGTCGCCTGTGGAGGCACGCTGAAGCAAGTGATTGAGACCGTCGAAGATCTCTGTTTTCGCTTTGGGGGCGTTCTTCCTGATTACCGCGATATTGGGGCCGGCCTCTACCTGAGTGTCGAGGCTACCGTTAAGAGCAAGCACAGGGCACTTTACCGAGCGAATATACCCGGCCGGATCGAGGCCCACCGCAGTGTCGAACCACGGACTGCGCAGCATAGTCTGATTCATTTTAAGTTGCAAGAGTATGGCCGGTGGCACACTCAGGCCGTAAGCCGCCGCGAGCGAGTCGGTATCGATCGGGCCTACGGCATCGTTGCGCCGCTGCTCGGCCATGATGTCGAACACATGAGCGATCAGCGCCAGGGCATCTTCCTTGTCCTTGCCGGCTATTCCGGCTTTGTCGAATGCCCTGCCGTTCTGTCTCAGGAGCGTCTGCTTGCCCGATTCGGCCATACCGGCAAGCGATATTATAAAGTCGGGCACACGCTCCGCCCCGAGCATAAACGCTATCGTGCCGCCCTCGGAGTGGCCGGCCACACCTACCTTGCCTATGCGGTCGAAGGTACGCATGAAGTCGACAGCGCTACGGGCGTCGTCCTTGAATGTAAATGTAGTTCCTTTGGCAAAATCGCCTTCCGACGATGCCGTGCCGCGATCGTCGTAGCGCAGCGATGCCACACCGTTACGGGCGAGATAGTCGGCGATCACGGCAAAGGGCCGGTGCTCGAAGATTTCCTCGTCGCGGTTCTGCGGACCGCTGCCCGACACGAGCACCACCGCCGGTGTATTGCGTTTCATATTGGCCGGCAGCGTCACTGTCGCTCCCATTTTCGCTCCGTCGGGGGCTAAAAACACGGTATCTACAACGGTGTAGGGGAAGGGAGGACGCGGAGTCTGCGGACGGCGGTCTTCGAGCGGTGCCTCGGGAATCATGACAAGAGGCATTTTGGCACCTCGCTGCGAGAAGATGCCTCTGATCTCAGTCGGCGCAAGCCTCGCACAGTATTTTGCCCCTATACGCGTAAACCACAAGGCTATCGAATCGGACGAGCAATGCAACACCTTGGCCGCTATGCCTTTGGCGCCCTGCTGCGGCGAATCGAGTGTACACGACACCACGCCGGCCGAGTCGCTAAAGTTCAGCACCAAAGGCAATTTCGAGCGCCCGACAGCTATTTCGCCTCGCCACGAACCATCGAGGGCGAATACACTTGCAGCCGACATGGCTGCGGCGCACAGGGTTAATACTATGCGTTTCATATGTTATTCAGTAAATGGCCTCACTTGCTGTACGACAGAGCCTCGACGTAGTAAGCCTTCACAGCCTGGCGCTCGGTGTCGCAGTTGTGGCCGGTCGAATCGTTCTCGCAAGCCGATGAATCGGGCATGGCTACAGGCACTTCGCACACCACGCCTCTTACTGTCAAGGTCTTGCCCACGCAGTCGGGAGCGAAAGCGCCGCCCATTTCAGCGGTGGCCTGGCAGCGGAGTATCACGGTAGAATCAGAACCCGTGAGGAAGGCCTTGGTGCCGCCGTGCTTGCACAGATGGGCGCAGTCGCCCTCTACAGTCACTGTATCGCCGACATACTCTGAGGCCACGGCCAGGATGGAGTCGACGCTGAAGCTTGCCGGCTCGGCCACGGCAGCCTCTTTCTTGCCGCATGCCACTGCCATGAGGGCGAGGGCTGCGATCACTACTAAAAGATGTTTCAGTTTCATATCAGTTATTTGTTTTGTCAGATTGACCATTCCACACCGTCCTTGGTGTCCTTGACCGAGAATCCGATGGCGGCGAGACGGTCGCGGATAAGGTCGCTGGTCGGCCAGTCCTTGTTTTTCTTTGCGTTGGCGCGTATCTCGAGCAGCAGATCTACAGCCTCGCGGTAGGGCCTGATGCTGTCGGCGCTGTCGCCGGCCTGATCGACACGCACACCGAGGATATCGACAAGATATGTGTCCATAAACTTGCGCAGGAAATCGATGTCGGCCTGTGTGGCAGTGGCCGTATGATCCTTGACCTGATTGATCATGCGCACGGCGTCGAAGAGCACGCCGATGAGTACCGGGGTGTTGAGGTCGTCGTCCATGGCCTCACGGGCACGGTTCTCGAGATCGGACACATCGATGGTAGAGCTTTCCGATGCCTTGAGCTCCTGAAGGCGGCGATAACCGTCGAGCATGCGGCCGAGAGCGGTTTCAGCCGATTTGAGGGCCTCGTTGCTGAAGTCGACAGTGCCGCGGTAGTGGGCCTGGAGTATAAAGAAGCGTATGGTCATGGGCGAATAGGCCTGGTCGAGCAAGGGATGCGAACCGGTAAAAAATTCGTCCAGTGTTATGAAGTTGCCCAGCGACTTGCCCATCTTCTTGCCGTTGATGGTAATCATGTTGTTGTGCATCCAGTAGCGCACGGCCGGGTGTCCGCTGTGAGCCACGCTCTGTGCTATCTCGCATTCGTGGTGGGGGAACTTGAGGTCCATGCCGCCGCCGTGTATGTCGAAAGTCTCGCCAAGATATTTCTCGCTCATGGTGGAGCACTCAAGATGCCAGCCGGGGAAGCCTTCGCTCCAGGGCGAGGGCCAGTGCATGATATGCTCGGGAGCGGCTTTCTTCCACAGCGCGAAGTCGGCCGGGTTGCGCTTCTCGCTCTGGCCGTCGAGCTCGCGCGTGGTGGCGAGGAGCTCGTCGATGTTGCGGCCCGACAGACGGCCGTAGCCGTAGTCCTTGTTGAACTTGGGCACGTCGAAGTACACCGAGCCCTCGCTCTCGTAGGCGTAGCCGGCATCGAGTATCTTCTTGATATACTCTATCTGCTCAATGATATGACCCGAGGCATGAGGCTCGATCGACGGCGGCAATACGTTGAGCGCCTCCATGGCCTTGTGGTAGCGGCCCATGTAGTACTGCACCACTTCCATAGGCTCGAGCTGCTCCAGACGGGCCTTCTTGGCTATCTTGTCCTCGCCATCGTCGGCGTCGTGCTCGAGGTGGCCGACATCGGTAATATTGCGCACGTAACGCACCTTGTAGCCAAGATGCGTCAGATAGCGGTAAAGAATGTCGAATGTGATGGCCGGCCGGGCATGGCCCAGGTGTCCGTCGCCATAGACCGTCGGTCCGCACACATACATGCCGACCGATTTCTCGTGAAGGGGCTTGAACACTTCCTTCTGGCGAGACATGGAATTATAGATAGTAAGCATCTTGTCTATATATTAATGAGAAATTTTTAATCGGGAATCCGCGGTGTGTCGCCGCAGATTCCCAATTAAAAACCATATTGTTCTGTCAAAACAGGTATCAGGCCTCGAAGGGGTTGGGAATGCCGCCCTTGCCCGGATTGGGGTTCTTGGGGAGCTTGCGCTCTATCGTGCCGAAGGTTGCCTCGTAGCGCTGTACATTCTCGCTGAGGGCCGACAGCAGTGTCTTGGCGTTTTCGGGGGCCATGACGATACGGCTGAGTACCTTGGCCTGCGGCATATTGGGAGCCACAGAGATGAAATCGATGAAAAACTCGTTCGGGCCGTGCGAGATCACGGCAAGGTTGGAATACTGGCCCGAAGCGACATCGGGGCTGAGCTCGATCTTGAGTTCCTGTTTAGCTTTGTTATCCATTATTCTGCAGGTTAATTGTTGTCTTTGTTGACCTTCATGATGTCTTTGTAGGTAGCACCCTTCTTGGTGTCGGTGTACTTGATGCGTATGCCGCGTACATCCTCGCGCTTCCACTGGTCTTCTATCTTGTACGACATGTAGAAGGCATACTGCTTGGTCGATGCGTCGGGGCTCTTGCGCTTGAAGATCACGTAGTACTCGGGCATGTCCGACTCGGCGGTGGCGGCGTCGAGCACGAGTTCGCCCTCGAACTGGCCGTAATAGGCGGAAGCATTGAAGATGATGTTGAGATACTCGCCCGAGCGGTGCAGCTCAAAGAGCTCGATGGCGTCGGTCTTCCAGTCCTGTGTCTGCACACTGGTCCTGGGGTAAGGTACAGCACCCTTGCCTATGGTGGGCATGGCCTCCCAGATAGTGATGGGGCCGTTCTGGAAGCGGTCGTTGGAGGTGGGGGTATAGCTGATTACCAGGCGGTCGCCTTTGTGGAAGTCGGCCGAAGGAAGATCGATGTAAGAGAAGTATGTTACCTGGGGATCGTCGTTGATGCGGCGGAGAGTCAGCGATGTGCCGCTGCTGCCGGATGATTCGAGGGTTACGATATCGACATATACTTTCTGACCGCCTCCGTCGGGAAACGGGTTGGTTCCTGAGCCATTGGTCTGGTTGCAGCCGGTAAGAGCGATCGACGCTGTTACAGCGGCAGAGATGAAGAGATTTCTTAGTTTCATTGTGTTATTCTGATAGGTTTTATTTATTTTCTATGCCGACTATACGGCCGTCGGCCATGCGTACTATTGTATCGGAATCGGCGGCAAGTCCTTCGTCGTGGGTCACGATCACGAAAGTGGCGCCCAATTCGTCGCGTAAGTCAAAAAACAATCGGTGCAGTGATGCGCGGTTGGCCGAATCGAGACTGCCCGAAGGCTCGTCGGCAAGTATTACCCTCGGACTGTTGACCAGGGCTCTCGCCACCGCCGCCCTCTGGCACTCGCCGCCCGACAGCTCCGAGGGGCGGTGCGATACCCTCTGGCTGAGGCCGAGCCGGCCGAGCAGATCCGTGGCAAGGCTGTAGGCCTCGCTGCGGCTCTTGCCGCCGATAAGTGCCGGCATTGCGACATTCTCGAGCAGGGTAAACTCCGGCAGGAGCTGGTGGAACTGGAAGACGAAGCCGATATTGGCATTGCGGAACGCCGACAGGCGTCTGTCGCCGAGCAGGGTCACGTCGTTGCCGTCGTAGAGCACCTTGCCGCCCGGTTCGGGAGCCGAGAGCGTGCCCATGACATGGAGCAAGGTCGTCTTGCCGGCGCCGCTGGGGCCTACTATCGTGGTTACCTTGCCGTCGGAGATATCAAGGTCGATGCCTTTGAGTACCTCAAGCGTTCCGAAGCGCTTGTATATGTCGCGTACAGTGAGCAATTCGATTGTATTTTAGACAGTTGGAATATTATCCGCAGCAACAGCCGTCGCCACAGCTGCCTCCGCCGCAGTCGCCGCCGCCACAATCGCCGCCACCGCAGCAGCAGTGATGCGGATTGAGTTCTTCGGCGGTGGGTTCGCGGACGAGGAGCACTTCTCCGACAAAGTGTACCTTGTCCATTGCAAGGGGATGATTGAGGTCGAGCACCACATCGGTGGGCGTGAGCTCGAGCACTACGCCGTCTACACGGAAGCCGTCGGCCATGCGCAGAGGTATGACCTCGCCGGGGGCGAACATTTCCTCATCGAATTTGCCGTCGACCATCATGTTCTCGCGAGGTATGCGGTAGATGTCCTCCTGCGAATAAGGGCCGAAAGCCTCTTCGGGATTGGCTGTTATGTCGAAGCTGTCGCCGGCCTGCTTGCCTGCGAGGCCCTTCTCGAGTGCTTCGATAAAGCCTACTGTCATGCCGTCGATCACACGGTCGGGATTGTCGGCGTCGACTTCGTGCACGAGTTCTTCAGTGCCGTCGTCGTTGATTCGGTATAGTTTATAGGCTATCTCAAAATATTTTCCTGGTTCTATCTTCATATCTGAATTTTGGGGGTACTTAACTTATTGCGGTTTCACATCATGCACTTTGAGACGCTCGCCGGCATCATTGACTATCGAGCGGAAATAACGCTCGTTGTAGCCGCCGAAAACAGGCTGCACGGGCATTCCGTCGGCGCTGCGCTCGAACTTGCCGTCTTTCTCTTTCTTTATGTTGCCGTCGAGATACTTCACGAAGAGGTAGTCGCCCAGAGCTTTATAGCGCTTGGTCACGTCCTCGGCCGCAGCGTCGGTGTAGCTGTTGAGCTGAGCGGATGCCGAGGCATAGTCCTTGCCTATCAGGTCTACGCTCAGACGTCCCACCTCGGTGGAGAGTGCGTCCTCGAGCTCGCCCTGCACACGGCGGATGTCGGGTATCATCTGGCTGTAACGGTTGTATGCCTGGTTGGCGACATAGTTGTTGACCCAGAACATTGAATCCCACGACAGGGTAAGCAGGTCGGCGGTCTTCTCGTCGAGCGACCTGGGCACGCTTGTATTGCCGCAGAACACGGGCACATACACGCAGGTATTGGCGTCGTCGACACCGAACCACAGTATGCCGCGCATGGCGTCGTGGCGGTTGTTGTTCATATCGGCCACAAAAGAGAAGCCTGTCTGCTGGGTGGCGATAGCGCGTTCGTGGGTGTACTTCACACCGTCTACCTCATACTCCATGGGGCGCCAGCGGTAGGGGCAGTCGAACGGGCCGGCGCCGATATCGTTGTTCATGTCGAGATGTGTGCCCTCGAAGTGGTCGCGCATCATATCCTTGAGGTCCTTGGCGGCCAGAGGCTTGGCTGGCTTTACCCACAGAGGCAGGGGCTCGCCGTCGCCGTCCATGACCCACGGTATGTACTGGTCCATGGTGCCTTCGGGGGCATAGCGGTTGAAATAAGCCCACACACGGGCATCACAGCCGCGGAGTGCGCCGGCATCGGTAACGGCATAGGCTCGCGAGAAATCGAAGTCCTCGTCCTTGCCGCTGTAATATCCCTGCTTGCGCGCGAAGTCGATAACGTCGGGCGAATAGAGGGTCTCCTTGTCCTTGAGGGGGAATTTATGTATGCGTGCGTGGTTGGCATGGCCCGAGATATATCCGTCGGGCACACGGCGTGCCACCCATACAGCGCCTTTGTCGGCGCTGCCCTTGCCTATCAGCTCCATGATCCACACTTCGTCGGGGTCGGCGATAGAGAATGATTCGCCCGACGAGGCATAGCCGTAGTCCTTGACAAGATCGGTCATCACTTTTATGGCTTCACGGGCTGTCTTGGCACGCTGGAGAGTGATATAGATAAGCGAACCGTAGTCGATGAGGCCTGAGCCTTCGAGTTCCGGACGGCCGCCCCAGGTACTCTCCGATATGGTAAGGCCGTGCTCGTTCATATTGCCGAGCGTAGAATAGGTATGCGACACCTCGGGTATCTCGCCGAGGAGCTTGCCGGTGTCCCACTCTACGACAGGACGCACAGCGCCCTTGCCGTGGTCGGCGGCCGGCTGATGATAGAGTGCGCCGTAGAGCGTATGACTGTCGGCGGCGTAAGTAATCATGGACGAGCCACTGACGGTGGCACCGGGAGCGGCGATGAGACTCGTGCAAGCCATCGCGGCGGCGCTTGCCAGCGACAGAGCGCCCAACATAAGAATTCGGATATTCATGCTATACTAACGTCAATTTTGTACTTTTATTATCTTTTTCAGGACAGGATACCAAATATATCCTTCCACCAGGGGGCGGCCGAGGCTGTGAAGTAGCTCCACATAGCGGCTTACCTGGCGGTAGTGGCTGCGTCGGGTCTCGCTCGTAAACTTGTAGTCCACAACCACGACGGAGCCGTCGGGGCGCACGACCACACGGTCGGGACGGAACGATTCGTCCGTCGAGGGCACGTAGATCGACCTCTCGGCATAGACTTTATGCGTCGGATCGAACCATTCGGCCACGGTGGCGCCTCCATCGCTAATGGCATCTACAATCGTGCGCCTGTAGTCGGCGGCCTCCTCGCCATCAACATCCTCGCGTGCGCACTGCCACCTGAGGGCGCGGTCGAGATCGCCGACGGTGCGCATGGTGGCGAGTATGGAGTGCATGTTTATGCCTCGCCGGGCAGCCTCGCGCATCTCGGGCGTATCCTCGAAGGGCGAGTAGCTGTCGGCTATTTCTTTGTCCTCCTCGCCGCCGATATCGAGGTGCGTGGCGAGAGCGTCGTCGATGCTCACAAGCTCGCGTGTGTCCGAGCGGTATACCACCGTATATTCTCCTGCCGGCATCTGCCCTGCCGGTTCGGTGTATTCTGTCTCGGGCCGGGTAGGCTCTCCGAGCGTATATGTGTCTGTAAGCTCGTCGAAACCTGAGGCAAAGTCGACGGTATGTTCTGCGCCGGCGCCTGAGGCTCCCATGGCGAATATATCGTATATTACCTTGCCGATTTTCTCGGTATGGCTATGTATTATAAGTTCGCGCGAAGCTCGTGTGAAAGCCACGTATGTGGCATTGAGATTGTCTATCATCTCCTCGCGCCTCTCGTTTTCGAGGAAGTCGGCCAGTGGCGATACTTCCTTGTCGCGCAGAGGCGAGCCGCCGGGTACCTCGAGCCTGAGCATGGGAGGACGGATCGCGGCATCGAAGGCGTCGAAACCGTCCATAGGCACCCAAAGCCTCGGTTTGGGATGGTAAAGGTCCCAGTCGGCAAAGGGTATATGCACACACGCCCTTTCGAGACCCTTCGACTTATGCACGGTCATTACCTCTACGGCATCGAGACCGGCGGAAGCCTTGATAGCCCATTTGTCGATATTGCGGTCGTAGGCGGCGATAAAGTCGGCCAGCGACGGCTCGGGGCCTTCGGTCTGCTTCACGGCAAGGTCGACGAGCGCCGCGATATACGCATACTCGGCCTTGCGCTGCGCAGGGCTGAGGCGGTGCGATATGATGGCTTCGATCAGAGCCACGAGGTTGGCCGGATTCTCGGCGCGTATTATGTCGATCTGGTCCTTGAGCACACCCGATGCGGAAGCATCCTCGCGCAAGGCCGTCTCGAGGGCATCGACAGGCGACAGACCGTCGGATTCGTAGTGGTTGTAACGGGTAATCATCATTACCACGTCGGCTCGGCTGGCATAGGCGGGGGCTTCGTCGCTACGCACGAGCTCACGGCTCTGATAGGACTGCGATATCAGCCTGAGCATGCTCATGACCGAGCGCACGGCGGCGCTGTTGCGAAGAAGCAGGGCCTCCGACGAGAGCACCTGTATCTCGGGGTGTCGGTCGATAAGATATTTTACCACATCGGCAGCCTCGAAACGCATGCGGCACAGCACCATTATATCCGACCAGCGGTATCCGGCGGCATGCTGGCGCAATATATCCTGAGCCATCTGTTCGAGTATATCATCCTTCTCGGGGCTGTCCTTGTGCGTGTGGAAATGGAGCTGCACGAAGCCGGGCTGACGGTCGTACTTGGCCGACGGCGTCTGCACCACATTGTCGTAGTACGGGGCATGCAGCAGCTCTTTAAGCCGGAGGAACAGGCTGTTGTTGAAGCGCACGATAGTGCCTGAGCTGCGCCAGTTGGTGTTTTCCTCGGGGCGGTCGCCTCGCACTACGGAGTCGTGAGGGAAGTCGACCGACTGCACATGGCGGCCGAGCAGTTCGCTGTCGGAGTTGCGGAAACGGTAGATCGACTGTTTCTCGTCTCCGATGATAAGGTTGTCGTATCCTTCCGATATACTGTTGGCCACAAGGGGCTTGAGGTTTTCCCATTGTATGCGCGAGGTGTCCTGGAACTCGTCGATAAGCAGTGTCTCGAGCTTCATGCCGAGACGCTCGTAGATAAAGGGCATCTCGGCGTCGGAGATGATGCGCCGCAGTAGCTCGCCCGTATCGCTGAGCATCACAGTGTTGCTGTCGCGAAGGTATTTTTCGAGCGATTCCAGAGCCATGCCTATAAAGTCGAGTGTGCCGAGCGATTCCAGCAGCAGGCTGTAGATCTTGCTTCGCTTCCACGCACCGGGCAGCTCTATGCAAAATTCGCGCGCGGTGTCGAGCACACCCGACATTGCGCAGGCGTCAGAATATTTGCGGCATCTGGCGGCGGTGCCGAACAGGTCTTCGTCACTATGTCCGGGCTGCAGGGCCTTGATTTTGAAATCCGCAGCGCCGAAGGACGGACGCCGGTCCGACAGGGCGGCTATGCGCTTGTGCAGCGGACCGAACACATCGGCAGGCAGCCCGGCGGCGGCAAGGCCGGCCTCAAGCTTCTGCCCCAGGTCTCTGCTGCGGTCGTAGGCGTGATCTATCTTGTGGCGCAAGGCTTTCTCGAAAGCATCGATACGCGACTCATCGGCAAGATAGTCGCGCAATGCCTTCGAATGTGTGGCGAAGGTCTCGTCCATCGACCTTTCCATATTCGACGCGAGAGTGCCGATAAGGTAGCCGTCGCGCTCGAAGAAGTTGAAGGCATTGCCGTTGCGCACGTTATTGATAGTGAAATTGCTTATCCAGTCGATCAGTCGCCCGGCATTGCTGCGGGGAGCATAGTTGAGCTCGTCGAGCATGAGCGATATGCTCTGGTTTACCACATCGTGCGAGTCGATGGCAAGCTCATAGTCGCCCTGCTGGTCTACCTCGCGCGAGAATGTGCGCAGCACGTTCTGGAAAAAGGAATCGATAGTGCTTACATAAAAGTTGCCGTAGTCGCACAGCAGTTCGCTGAGAGCCATCGAGGCGGCCTGACGAAGCTCCTCGGCCGTGCAGCCGTAGGTATCGACAAGGCGCTTGCCATAGTCCGACGACATCAGGGAATCGCTGTGTGCGAGACTGTCGATACGGCTGACTATACGCCGCTTCATCTCGTCGGTGGCCGCATTGGTAAATGTCAGGGCCATTATGCGGCGATGACGGCGTGTGCGTCGGCGTCCTCCGGGCACATACTTGTCGCTGTTGAGACAATAGCGGCCGTCCCGGAGCTTGAGCCCCAGAAGAGTCTTGATATATTCGTAAGCCAGGGTAAAGGTCTTGCCCGACCCGGCCGACGCCTTATATATTGTCAGCATGCGCCGCCGAAGATTGGTTATTATTAATTAGCTATGATTCCAATCTTCAAAATTACTATAAAAAAACAACTTACGCAATAGCCGGCCGGAGCTGACGAGATAATATATGTTAACGTCACTCCGCCGAGCCCTATAACAGCACACCGGCGCCGGGGTAGTGTCCCGGCGCCGGTGCTTTATCTTTTTAATCCAACAGACGGTCAGAGCTTTCCGTCGATGATCTTGATCTTGTCCTGTATATCCTGTATGTCGGCCTTGAGGCGCTCGATACGGCGCTCGAGATCGCGCAGGAGTGAGTCGCCGTTTTTCGATTTGGCCGACAGGAAGCCGAGGTTGTTCTCGTATGTGCGCAGGTCGTTGCGACGGCCTTCGAGGGCGCGTACCAGACGTTCGCGCTCGCGGTAGAGCTTGTCGTTGTTACCCTCGAGCGAATTGACACTGGCCACAAAGCGTTCACGGCCGGCACGACGCTCGGCAAGGGCGAATTTGTCGCGCACGGCATCGACAGCCGAGCGATATGCCTCGTAGAGTTTGTCTTTCTCGCGGAAGGGCACATGGCCTGTATCGTTCCAGCGCTGCTGAAGCTCCTTGAGCTGTTTTATCGCGCTTTCCTTGTCGATATCCTCGCCGGCGAGAGCCGACAGAAGGCCGATGATCTCGCGTTTGATGCGGAGGTTGTCGTTCTCCACCTTGCGTGTGCCGCTGCCGGCTTTCTTCTTCTGTTCGAAGAAATAGTCGCAAGCCTCGGTAAAGCGTTTCCACAGGGCGTCGCTGTATTTCTTGGGCACGGCGCCTATAGTCTTCCATTCCTTCTGCATGGCCACGAACTCATCGGTAGCCGCGCGCCAGTCGGTGCTCTCCTTCAGAGCCTCGGCCTTTTCGGCAAGCTGCTGCTTGTGGGCAAGATTTGCATTGAGCTCCTCGCGTGTGTTGCGGTAGAACTCGGCCTTGGCGGCAAAGAAGGCATCGCAGGCCTGACGGAAACGGCCGAACAAGGCTCGGTTCATCTTCTTGGACGCAAAACCAAGTGTGCGCCACTCTTCCTGAAGCGCCACCACAGTGCGTGTCATCTCATCCCATGCGGCGAATGTCTTGAGACTCGGGCAATCGATAGCCTCTATCTTCTCGCAGAGGGCTGTCTTGGCTGTCTCGTTCTCGGCCTCACGGGCTTTACGGGCCTCAAAGAATGCCTGATAGCGCTTGTTTATCTCTGTCGAAGCCTCACGGAAACGGTTCCATATGTCTTCGCGCAGTTCTTTTGCCACCGGGCCTATCTGGCGCCATTTGTTATGCAGGTCCTGCAGACGGCGGTATGCCGCTATCACGTCCTCGGAGGCCACAAGTGTCTGGGCGTCGGCAAGCAGAGCCTCTTTGTCCTCAAGATTCTTCTTGAAGTCATAGTCGCGCAGCTCCTTGTTGATCTTCAGATTGTCGGAATAGTGCTCACGGGCATCCTGAAAGCGTTTCCATACCGATGTCTCCTGCATCTGGTCCACCTCGCCTATCGAGTTGAACTCATCCTGCAGCTCACGGTAACGGGGGAAGGTACGGTTCACATTGTCGGTATCCTCGGCAAGAGCATTGATTTCGTCTATGATGGCGTTCTTGCGTTCGAGGTTAGCGGCTTTCTGAGCGTCCTGCTCGGCCACCCATGCGGCCTTCTTGGCTTTAAGACGCTCTATCATAAGCATAAACTCGCTGTCGCCGGCCGGCTGTGCGGCTTCGTCCTCAGCTCCCGTGGTCGGTTTATGGAGCATGCTGTAGCGCTGGCGCAGGCGGCGGATATCATCTGCACTTATGTCCGAGGCGTCCTTGGCCATAAGGGCAAGGGCCTGGGCCATCAGGCTTTCGTCGGTATCAGGCTGACGCTCGGCGGCGAGCTCGGCGTCTTCTTCGCCCTGTGCCATAATTTCCTCGACCTCTTCGGCGGCGTCTGCGTCGGGGATTGTGTTTACAGTTGCGGTCTCCGGGGCCACAACTTCGTTGAGGGTTTGTTCTTTGGATTCCCCGCCGGGTACCAAAGAGGGATCTTGCATGTCCATAAATATGTAGTAATAAGGTTATAACGGCTCAGAATATCAAAGCCGCCCCCAAAAGTACAAAAAATTATCGAAACAATAACATTTCACACGAAAAAACTCGCTTTTAGCGCCCACAAGGTCTTGACACGATAGCTCTAAATAGACTATCTTTGCACTACCAAAACACACCATGTAATGACACGACTGCATACAATCACACGAATCCTGACCCTGCTGGCGCTTCTGGCCGGCACACAGACATTCTACGGCCGCGACAATGTGACCCGTTTCACACCCGACAGCACCCGTGTGCTGCGCAACCCTCTCTCGGGCTGGGTAATGTACCTCGGCCGCAACTGGGACGAAAACTTCTGGACCGAACGCGGCTACGACAACATGAAAGTCAGCGACGGAGACAGCACAGTCCGCGTATCCGACTACGCCTCGTGCGCCTACATGCGCACAAGCTGGGCCTCGCTCGAGCCCGAAGAAGGCAAATACATATGGAACGACCCCGATTCGCGCCTGATGCGCCTGCTCGACAGTGTGCTTGCGCGCGGTCTGAGGGTAGCCTTCCGTATAGTGGTCGACGGACGCGATCAGGGACAGAACACGCCGCAATACGTATTTGACGCCGGCGCCGAGTCCTATTTCGACCCCAAGGCGCCGGGCAAGAACCGCTCGCCCTACCCCGACGACCCTGTATTCCAGGAAAAGTACGCAAAATTCCTCCACGCATTCGCCGAGAAATTCGACAACCCCGACATCCTGGAGTTTATCGACGCATACTCGCTCGGCAAATGGGGCGAATCGCACTCCATGATTTATAAGGACAACTCCAACAAGCGCAAAGTGTTCGACTGGATGATAGGCCTTGCCACCGACTGCTTCAAGAGCGTGCCTATGGTCATACACTACCACCGCATGCTCGGCGACCCGGCGACCGACGGGTGGGGATCTGTTCCGGCCGACGCCGAGGCCCTCATAGCCGACGCTACGGCAAAAGGCTTCTCGCTGCGCCACGATGCATTCGGCATGAACGGATACTACCAGGACTGGGAGAAAGGCATGGCAAGGCAGTACAACTTCCGCCGTCCCATAATAATGGAAGGCGGCTGGATTACGGGCGCACACCACCGCTACTGGATCGACCCCTCGGGCAAATACCGCGAGGGACATCCCGAGGACGTGCGTCTGGGCGAATACGAAGCTTCGGCCGAAGCTCGGGTAAACATGATGGACATGCGCGTGGGCGACGAGACAAGGTCGTGGTTCGAAGACGTGTTTCCTCTCGTAAAACGTTTTGTGGCCGAGGGCGGCTACCGCCTCTATCCCGAAATGGTGTCGGCGCCCGGCAAAGCGAAAGCAGGATCACAGGTAAGGGTAACGAGCCTATGGGCCAACATGGGCTGGGGTTACTGCCCCACAAACCTGCCGGTATGGAATCAGAGATATAAACTCGCAGTGGCATTGCTCGGACCCGACGGAGCGCCGGCAAAAGTCGTTGTCGACAGCAACAGCGACCTGTCGCAGTGGATCAAAGGTAAAGCCACGGAGTACACCACCGACATACGCCTCGACGGTGTCGGAAAAGGCGAATACACCTGGGCTGTGGCTCTGGTCGACACCACTCGCGGCAACAGGCCGGCTATCGAGATGGCGATAGCGCCCGGTCTGACAATAGGCGGCTGGCTCCCGGCCGGTAAGGTCAAGGTAACGAAATAAGTAGACAACAATCCGGCCCATACCGCCGAGGCTGACATGCCGGGCTGTATGGGCCGGATTGTTTATTTCTGTCACTTACCTGCAAGAGACATGCCTTTGCGCAAGGCCTGCTCGTTGAGGGGGATAAGATGATGGTGGCGTTCGGGGAGGGTCTTGCGCAGGCCGCGGACCACGGCATCTATGCCGACAATGGGACGGCAGGCAAGAAGAGCGCCCAGCAGTATCATGTTGTAAGTCTTGGAGTTCTGCAGCTCTATGGCGGCACTCATGGCATCGACGGCAACGACCGTTATGTCGGTGCGCGAAGGCAGATGATGTATGCCCGATGGATCATATATCAGTGTGCCGCCGGGCTTTACCTTGCTCTCGAACTTGTCGAGACTCTGCTGGTTGAGCACTACCGCCGTGTCGTAGCTGTCGAGCACGGGCGAGCTGATGGCGCTGTCGCTGAGGATTACGGTCACATTGGCGGTGCCGCCTCGCTGTTCGGGACCATAAGAAGGCATCCATGTTACCTCCAGATTGTCCATCAGGCCGGCATACGCAAGTATCTTGCCCATCGACAGCACTCCTTGTCCGCCGAAACCGGCTATTACTATTTCTTCCTTCATAGTCTACTTCGTTTTGCTTTCGACGTCTTTGAGGTCGCCGAGGGGATATTTTTCGAACATATGCTCTGCCATCCACTGATTGGACTGTGCCGGAGTCATCTTCCAGCCAGAGTTGCAGGTGGCCACGACTTCGACCACCGAGGTGCCTTTGCCGGCCAATGCGTTCTCGAAAGCTTTCCTGATGGCGCGTTTGGCCTTGTTGACGGCAGCCGGGGTGTGCACGGCCTGACGGGTCACATAGCATGTGCCGTCGAGCTGAGCGAGCAAGGGCGTGATAGCGAGGGGATAGCCGTTGAGGTCGGCGCGGCGTCCGTAGGGAGTGGTGGCGGTCTTCATGCCCAGAAGCGTGGTCGGGGCCATCTGGCCGCCAGTCATGCCGTAGATGGCGTTGTTGATGAAGATGATGGCGATATTCTCGCCTCGGTTGCAGGCATGAATGGTCTCGGCTGTACCGATAGCCGACAGGTCGCCGTCGCCCTGATATGTAAACACCAGGCGCCCGGGGTTGAGCCTGTTGGCGGCGGTGGCGAGGGCTGGTGCACGGCCGTGTGCGGCCTCTATCCAGTCTACATCTATATAATTGTAGGCAAACACCGCACAGCCCACAGGCGCGATGCCTATAGTGCGGTCGGCGACGCCCATCTCGTCGAGAACCTGAGCGATGATCTTGTGCACCACGCCGTGTGAACAGCCGGGGCAGTAATGTGTGTGTACGTCGCAGAGCAAGTCGGGACGCGAATATACCTTATTCTCAGGGCGGATAATTTCTTCCTGTGTCATAACGCCTTAGAATTTAAGATCTGTAAAACAAGCGGACAGTGCCTCGAGCACCTCGCCGGGATTGGGTATCATGCCGCCCATACGGCCGAAATGATGCACCGGCACGGTGCCTTCTACCGACAGGCGCACGTCCTCTATCATCTGGCCGGCGTTGAGTTCGACCGTCAGTATGCCTTTTACCTGCTTTGCCAGCCGTGCTATCTCGGCGGTGGGGAAGGGCCACAGTGTGATCGGGCGAAGCATGCCCACCTTAACGCCCTTGGCACGGGCATCCTCGATGGCCTTGAGGCAGATACGGGCTACCGAGCCGAATGCTACTATAAGATACTCGGCATCGTCGGTAAAATATTCCTGATAGCGCACCTCGTTGGCCTCGATGGCGCGGTATGTCTTCTGGAAGCGTTCGTTGTTGCGCTCCATCTTGTCGGACTGGAGCTCGAGCGACGTCACCACATTGCGGTGGTCGCGGTCGCCGCGGCCGCAGGCTGCCCAGGGGCACTGTGCGCGAAGCTCTTCCTCTGTGCGACGGGGGCGCTGCTCGGGAAGCACCACCTTCTCCATCATCTGGCCCACGATACCGTCGGCGAGTATCATCGCCGGTGTGCGGTATTTGAATGCCAGGTCAAAGCCCAGACCCACGAAGTCGGCCATCTCCTGCACGGTGCTCGGAGCGAGCACTATCAGATGGTAGTCGCCGTGGCCGCCGCCCTTGGTGGCCTGGAAATAGTCGGCCTGCGAGGGCTGTATGGTACCCAGGCCGGGGCCGCCGCGCATCACGTTGAGGATAAGAGCCGGGAGCTCGGAGGCGGCAAGGTAGCTTATGCCCTCCTGCTTCAGACTCACGCCCGGCGACGACGATGACGTCATTACCGCACGGCCCGTAGCCGCGCCGCCATACACCATATTGATTGCCGCAACTTCGCTCTCCGCCTGCAGCACCACCATGCCGGTAGTCTCCCACGGACGAAGCTCGGCAAGAGTCTCCAGGACCTCGCTCTGCGGTGTGATAGGATAGCCGAAATAGCCGTCGGCGCCATAGCGGATGGCCGCGTGCGCGATGGCCTCGTTTCCTTTCATCAGTTTTACCTCTTCCATATATTGTGTCGTAATATTCCGGTTATTGTCATGTTACTTCTCCACCACCCTGTAGACCTCGATACATGCGTCGGGGCAGACGGTGGCACAGGCCGCGCAGCCTATACATTTTTCAGGATTGGCGGCGTAGGCATAATGATAGCCGCGGTCATTTACCTCCTGCGGCTGCAGCAGGAGTACATCGGCAGGGCACGACACCACACACAGATCGCATCCTTTGCAGCGATTGGTGTCGATTGTGACTGCTCCGTAAACTTTTGCCATATTTTTCAGTCTTTAAGGTTGCTTTTTCGATTTACGCGGCGCTTTTAAGCCGCTTCTCTTTCGCAAAAGTAGCAAAAATTTCAGTAATTCCTAAAATCGGCACGTATTTTTATGCTAAAAATATTTAAGCGCTCGCCCACACTCTTTTTCTCAGACATTTTTTGTAAATTTGCAGGCACAAGCTTTTATAAAAATAACGATGATCCGATTCCTTTTTCTGCTTTCTACAGCTATCGTAGCCCTTTCTGCGTTCGCTTTTCGCGTCGACACCATCACTGTAGCCACAAAACACCTCAAGTCGCCCGACGCGGTGACTGTCGTCGTCCCCGACGGCGCGCCGGACGAAAAGTTCCCGGCCGTATACCTCCTCCACGGCTACAGCGACGACAACCTGTGCTACATCAAGCGAATAAACGGACTCGGCGAGATGGCCGACAAGTACAAGATGATATTGATTACCCCCGACGGCCGCAACAGCTGGTACTGGGACACCGAATCGATGTCGATGGAAAGCTTCATCGTCAATGACCTCGTACCCTACATCGATGCTCACTACCCCGTGCTGCCCGGTCGCGAGAACCGCGCCGTAACAGGCCTGAGCATGGGCGGACACGGCGCTTTCTACCTCGGCACAAGGCACCCCGACATATGGGGCAACATCGGCTCCATGAGCGGCGGCGTCAACATACTGCCCTTCCCCGAGAGCTGGGACATTCCCAAGCTCCTCGGCAAGTCGCGCGACGAGGACACTCAGATGTGGAAGGACCACTCCGCGGCTTTCATGGTGCCGCAGATCAAGGAAGGCAACTTCAACATTATATTCGACTGCGGCTGCGACGACTTCTTCGCCGGTGTCAACAACGAGCTCCATCAGGCTCTCCTCGACGCAAAAGTGCCGCACGATTATATCTCGCGCCCCGGCAGCCACACATGGGACTACTGGAACAACTCCCTGCCCTACCACCTCTTCTTCTTCAACACCAAATTTCCCCGCTGACAGACAGTCAAGATGCTCCTGCGCCAACTCGTCCTTTCCGACTTCAAGAACATCGAGGCTGTATCGCTCGACATGTCGCCCAAGATCAACTGCTTCCTGGGCAATAACGGCATGGGCAAGAGCAACCTGCTCGACGCCATATATTACCTCGGCAACTGCCGTAGCTTTACCGGGGCCACCGACCCCATGCTCGTCCGCAAAGGAGCGCCATTCGCCGCCTTGCGTGCTTCATACTTCCGGCGCGGCCTCGACGAAGAGCTCCAGGCTGCCATACGCCCCGGCCAGCGCAAGATATTCAAGCGCAACGGCAAGGCATACCAGCGCCTGTCCGAGCACCTCGGAGCCTTCCCTACCGTCCTACTATCCCCGGCCGACATGGAGCTCACAGGCGGAGAGCCGGCCGAGAGGCGTAAATTCATCGACAGCATAATAGCCCAGCGCGAAAGCCTGTACTTCGACAATCTCGTCCGCTACAACAACGCCCTCGAGCAGCGCAACAAGTTGCTGCGCGACGAGAGCGACGACGACAGCCTCTTCGACGCCATCGAGGCACAGCTCGAGATTGCCGGACAGTATATCATCAGGCGCCGCAAGGCCAACATCGCCGAACTCGAGGCGATATTCCGTCCCTACTATCAGGCCATTGCCGATGGCAACGAGGACGCCCGGCTCGAATATGTCACGAGCGACTACCCCGACGGCCTCGCCGCAAGGCTCGCCGCCATGAGAAACCGCGACAGAGCCCTCCACTACACCGCTTCAGGGCCGCACCGCGACGATATAGCAATGACCGTCGACGCCATGCCCGTGCGCCGCACGGCTTCGCAGGGCCAGGCGAAGACCTTTACCACCGCCCTGCGTTTCGCCCAGTACGAGCTCCTGCGCGAGAGCCTCGGCATAAAGCCCCTGCTGCTGCTCGACGATATCTTCGACAAGCTCGACGCCGGCAGGGTCGAGCGCATAATAGCGCTCGTCGGACGCTCCGACACATTCGGTCAGATTTTCATAACAGACACCAACAGGCGGCATCTCGACGAGACGGTCGCTTCTCTCGGAGCCTCAGGCGACTACAGGCTGTGGCTGGTAGAGCACGGTTCTTTTTCCACTCTCGAGGCATGAAACGCGCACAACCGATGCAGATAAGAGAAATCATCGAGAAGATGCTCGATGACACCGGGCTGCGGCCGGCGCTCGAACAGAGATCTGTCGAGGCCCTATGGCCGGCGGTCGTCGGCAGGCACATAGAGTCATACACGCGCATGGTACGCCTCGAAGGACGCATACTCCACGTCTACATCAACTCGGCGGCGCTAAAGGAAGAGCTCGGCTATCTGCGCGAGACCCTCATCGCACAGATCAACCGCATGGCTTCGCGAAAGGCCGTCGACAACATCATAATACATTGAAATGAAAGAAAACCGACTTCCCGAGATAAACTTCCGCCACCGCCTGCCCGTACAGATACGCTTCAACGACATCGACATGTTCGGGCACATCAACAACAGCATATACCTCCAGTTCCTCGATATGGGCAAGTACGCCTACTTCCGTCAGTTCATGACCGACACCTTCGGTAGCGAGCCCACCGCGCCGGTAGTCGCAAACATCAACTGCGACTTCATAGAGCCCACGAAGATCGACGAAAAGCTCGAGGTACTCACTGCGATAACCGACATCGCCGACAGCTCAATGACCCTCGACCAGAGAGTCGTAAACGCCGACGGCCGCGTGAAATGCTCGGCGCGCACCATAATGGTAAACGTCAGCCTCGCCGACGGCCGCCCCACCACAGTCTCCGACCCCTGGCGACACCGCATCTCCGACTACGAATCCCACAAAAACTAAACAGCCCATCCCCGGCGCATCATAACGCCACGCACGAGCGAGGCCGGGAAAACGGCGGAGCCGTTACATCCGGAGCTACACGTGTGTAGCTCCGGACTCAGCCTCACGATCATTCGTGAGGAAAAGCGATATCCATAATACCAACGGCAGCGCCGTTGCATCTTGCCCAATGTCCTGGATGCGCCCACGCGCGAGCGAGGCCGGGAGGGCCGAGCGGAGCCGAGTCGCGGAGCGACGACTGTGTGGTCCCTCTGTTACCACTCTCGCAAGCGCCCCCCTGCAAAAAAACGGCGGAGCCGTTACACCCGGCGAACGCCGGACTCAGCCTCACGATCATTCGTGAGGAAAAGCGATATCCATAATACCAACGGCAGCGCCGTTGCATCTCGCCCGATCCTCCCACGCACAAAAAAAACCGAGGCTCAAAGAGCCTCGGGCCTTGCTTTTGCATTGTCGGGGTGACTAGACTCGAACTAGCGACCTCACGCCCCCCAGACGCGTACTCTAACCAACTGAGCTACACCCCGTCTTTTTCAAAAGCGATGCAAAGTTACAGCTTTATTTTAGATTATGCAAATTTTTTGGCATAAAAATTTACACCATTTTTGACACCGCGCACCTTCCTCCCTGATTACCAGTCGCATACATATGTTACATTTCAGTCTCGACATATTTTGACATTCATTAACCTAATTTCGGGGCCGGATTCACTTTTAATGTTTAATTTTGCGAGTGAATACCAAAATACATATCATATCATGGACACTACAATAGACTGGGGCAAGCTCCCCTTCGGCTATTATCCCACCGACTACAATGTACGTTGTGAGTTTCGAAACGGTCAGTGGGGGCCCATTGAAGTTTCGCAATCCGACACTATCAACATACACATGGCCGCCACTGCGATACACTACGGCCAGGAGATTTTCGAAGGCCTCAAAGCCTTCAGGGGCAAAGACGGCAAAATCAGAATATTCCGCCTCGAAGACAACGCCCGTCGCCTCCAGGAATCGGCAAAAGGTCTGCTCATGGAGCCCGTCCCCACCGAGATATTCCGCGAGATGTGCCTCAAAGCCGTGAAGCTCAACGAACGCTTCATCCCTCCCTACGGCAGCGGCGCCTCGCTCTACATCCGTCCCCTCGAGATTGGCCTCAGCCCACGTATCGGCGTCAAGGAAGCCGACGAATACCTATTTATTATTATGGTAACACCCGTCGGCCCCTACTTCAAGGGCGGATTCAAATGCACCGACATATGCATCATGCGCAACTTCGACCGCGTGGCGCCTCTCGGCACCGGCCGCTGGAAGGTAGGCGGCAACTACGCTGCCTCGATGATGCCCACACACATCGCCCACGAGAAAGGCTACTCCGCAGTCCTCTTCCTCGACCCTAAAGAGAAGAAATACCTCGACGAGTGCGGCCCGGCCAACTTCTACGCCATCAAGGACGGCAAATACATCACGCCCAAGAGCGATTCCATCCTGCCCTCGATTACCAACATGAGCCTCATGACGCTCGCTCAGGAGATGGGTATGGAAGTAGAGCAACGCCACATCACTGTCGACGAGCTCGAGTCCATCAGCGAGGCGGCCGCATGCGGCACGGCGGCGGTATGCTCGCCCGTCGGCGAGATCGACGATCTCGACACCGGCAAGAAATACATCATCGCCAAGGACCGCAAGCCCGGCCCCGTAACCACCGAATTTGTCCGCAGGCTCGAAGCCATACGCCACGGCGAAGAAGAGGACACCCACGGCTGGTGCACAATCGTAGAATAACATTATAATATGGACTGGCAAGCGGTCATCGACCGTTATTATCCTGCCGACAGCAAGGTCCGCGACATACTGCTGCGCCACAGCCGCAGTGTCGCCGGCCTTGCTGCCGATATATCGCGCCGCAAAGGCCTCGGCATACCCGACGGCGACATCGAGGCCGCGGCCATGCTCCACGACATCGGCATCATAGCCACCGACGCCCCCGGCATCGACTGCCACGGCGACAAGCCCTATCTCGCCCACGGCATCCTGGGCGCCGACATGATGCGCGCCATGGGCGTCGACGAGAAATTCGCCCGTATCGCCGAGCGACACACCGGCGCAGGCCTCACTCACGAGGAGATCGCCGCCGCAGGCCTCCCCCTGCCCCTCGACAGGTCATATATGCCCGAGACGACCCTCGAAAAGCTCATCTGCTACGCCGACTGCTTCTTCTCAAAGAGCGGCGACATGACAGAAAAGCCCCTCGGGCGCGTCAGGACATCCATGGCCGGGTTCGGCCCGGGTGTCGCCTCACGCTTCGAGGAGCTCCACCATCTGTTTTCGTAGACTTGTAGAATTTAGCCTCTCACTCCCGGGCGCGCAGTTTGGCGCGGTCGCCCGGCTGTATGTGCACGCCGTAAGATTTTTCAAGGAAATCGCCGATTAGCTTGTCGGCCTTGTTGATCTGCTCTACATAGAATATAGAGTAGGCGCTCTCCATCTCCTCCAGCGTCAGGCCGGGATTATTCGACGGTGTATAGAGCTTGTTTAGGCGATTGCGCTCGGCAAGAAATTCGTATAGCTTGTCGTTCAGCGGCGTGCCCACGGCGCCGAGACGCCTGTTAAGGTCCACTGTCACTTCGCCGCCTTCCACTGCCACCGGGATCTCTATCACATCCGCCGGCTCGGCAGGATTGTAGAACCGCAGGAAGCCGAGATAAGGCATGGCCGTAGTGTCGTTGCGCACTATTGTAGCGCCTTCGCCCGGGCATACCGAATCCAGTGCCTGATTGTCGGCATCGTAGAGCACCGCACGGCTGAACTCCTCGCCCGGCGATGCCACGGTCATCACGCAGGTGCTTTGCACTGGAGCCTTCCTGCCGCACGACACCATGCTCAGAAGCACGACAAGCATTAAATATTTCAATGTATTTGTCATTTCGCGTTTGCTTTAATGATAAGTGCGGTACGGCATAACTACCGCACCGCACTCTCGTAATTTATACTATCGTCTTAAAAGGTATCAGAACCTGAAACCAATCTTTACGACAGGCATGTCTATGAGCTTGATATTGTGGTGACACAGATTGTAGGTGTCGAAACCCTGCGGTGCGATCTGTATCAGATCGTAGCGGTAGGCTACCGGCTGGCATTCAACCGCCAGGAACATACCTCTGGTCACGCTGTACTCGATACCGGCGACCAAAGCACCTTTGAGACCTATCATCTGTCCCACTTTGCCGGGGGCCAGATACACTGCCTCGTCGATTTCTTCGTCTACATCCGCCAAATCCTCATCCCATACCGTCACGCCGGTATAAGGGGCTTTTGTGTGGATTCGGGCCATCTGCATCCCTACCGTCGCTCCAACATAAGGATGAATGCGATCGTTGCCTGTAGTGAAATAACGGTCTACGCCGGCGTTGATATACCAGTTGTTGTCGACCTGGGCGTTGACATACTTCTGGTCGGGAATACGGAAATTGTCAAGATCCTCGTATTCTGCCTCTACGTAGTCCTTCTTCGGTGTGACGCCGATGTTCATGCCTGCCGACAAGTTCACGGCCCATACGTCATGGAAGAAATACTTAGCCTGTATGCCGAGTATATTCACTATAGTGTTGTTCTCAAACCCTGTCAGGTTCAAGTATCCGCCGAGGTTGCCGGAAGTCGATGTGCTTCCGTTGGGCAATCCTATCGAGCCGCTGTTGGGAGTGTAGATCGGGAGTAGACCGCTCAGGTCGTCTCCGTAAGCGGAGCTACCGCTTCCCAGCATCAGCGAGAATTCCCATTGCCCCTTCTGCGGAGCAAACGATGCGCCTCCCTTGTCGGGGCTCCATGCGGTCTGGCCCGTCATCATCGGGGCGACTGCAAGTGCCGACAATAAGATTATGCAAAGTCGTTTAATCATTTTGTTAATTCAATGATGTTTTTGTATGATTGGGTTTATTAGGCAGTTACCTCTTCAAGACGCTTGTTGGCGGCGTCAAGACGTTCCTTGGCTGCGTCAAGTTTAGCCTTGGCTGCGTCAAGTGCGAGTTTGGCTTCCTCTACGTCGATCTGTGCCATGTCGGCGTTGCTGAGCAGACCCTTCTCATACTGCTCGAGGATATACTTGGCGCGGTCTAATGCCTTCTCGAGATCAGGTATAGCCTTCTCGCCGTCTTCGATTGCCTGCTCTACATTGGCGATAACCTCGTCGATTGTCTCCTGAGTGTAGTTATCTTCCTGGTCTACGCCGGTAGCCTGTGCGGCTGCCTCGATAGCACGGATCATTGCGCCGGCTACGTTGTTCTTCGAGTTAAGAACGCGGATCTGAGCGTTGACTTCAGCATTCAGGTCTTGTACAGCCTGCCATGCTTTCTGCTGATCGGCATAAACCTTACCACATTTCTCGTTCTGATCGTCGTACGATTTCTCGAGGTTTTCGATATAGGTATCAATTTCGGCAAATGCAGCGTCCATAGCGGCCTTATTGCTGATATAAGCCTGAGCTACTTCTATGCGGTTCTCATATGCGAGCACCTGGCCGAACGAGCCATAATAATACTCCAGCTCATTCTGGATTGTTCCGGCTGACGGATTACCACCATATACTTCCTTGATATGATCGATAATTTCCTCCTTGGTAGGAGCTACGAGATATGCACTTTCTGTAGCTGCCGGTGTCCAAGCAAAGCCATAAAGAACATGCGAAGTCTCGATTACATTACGCTTCAATTCATCGGTCTGATATGCGCATACCTCAGCTACTGTAATCTCGGGGATAGGAGCTTCAAATGCCTTGCGACCTTCTACGGCCTCTTCATTGGCACCTTCCTCTACTGCAGGCCAGTACTGTGTGCCAGGAATGAATGCACTATAATAGTAATCCCATAAAAGCGAAGTTCCTACATTTGTGCCACCTATGGTCGCTGTCTGCTCAGCTACGGCATCTAATACAGCCTGAAGAGCGACAACAGCTTTACCGGCTTCAGCATAGAAAGCATCTTGTTCTTCGAAGAATTTATCCCATGCAGCCTGAAGAGCTTTGTCAAGAGCGGTATCTGATTTTGTTGCCTCCATTATAGCAAGAGCGAAAGCCTTCTGAGCCTCTGCATTGGCTACCTTCTGTGCGGCTTCTGCCACAGCGACTGCCTTTGCCATTGTAGCAGCGGCTACAGCCGACTGCTCATCACGAGCCTTTACAGCAGCCTCAACAGCCTTATCTGCAGCTTCTTCTGCGGCTACTGCATCATCAAAGGCTTTCTTCAAGGCGTCCTTCTGGGCGTCTCCGTCAGGAGTAGCATCAAAAAGTTTCTTAGCTGCTATTCGCTTTTCTGCTGCTTCGGTTGCATTTACCTGTGCTTTTTTGACTGCTTCATCAAGCTTTGCCATTGTAGCGGTGTACTCATCCTGAGCTGCAGCTAAAGCGGTTTCATAAGCGACACGTGCGGCTTCATCAGCGGCATCCTTTTCTGCCACAGCTTTGTCGGCAGCGCGATTGCCGGCTGCTTTTGCAGCCTCATTGTATGCAGCCTCAGCTGCGATCAACGCAGTCTTTGCGGTAGCTACAGGAGCAAGAGTTTTGTTATAAGCGACAACAGCTTCGTCGATTGCGTCATAGCCTTCAAGTGCCGAATACTTGGGTTCTGCACCTTTATTAAAGGCGTTAACGAACATCTGCCATCTATCAAGATCTGCTGTGTATACTTCTTCTTTCTCTGCTTTCTGGCGAGTCAGCGCGTTGATATCGGCCTGAGTCCAGGCTTCGCCGTTCTCGTTGAGAACATAATTCGAAATCTGGCTCTTGAAACTATTTACAATAGCAGACGTATTCCAATAAGCGTTTGCAGAAGTTAAAGA
>JAGAUV010000051.1 GCA_017620635.1 Muribaculaceae bacterium
ACCCGGACATCGACATCGTTACCACCCGTGCCGTGACTCCCGAGGAGCACGTCTACCCCCTCGACCGCCACGATCTTAACAAGAAATACCGCTTCTACCAGCCGATATCTATAGAGATAGCACTTCGCCGCAAATCGCTTGCCGACAGCGGCATACGTTTTTCTCCACTTCTCGGCGCCGGTACACATTATCTCCTTGCCGGCGAGGAAGATGTGTTCTTCAACCATTGTCTCCGCGCCGATATGACAGGGGTATTCCGCAATATCATATTAAGCGAGCATCCGGACTACACCACAAGTGTGCGAAGCGCCGGAGAGCCCGGTGTGATACGTGCCAAAGGTGCCGTGATGCCCTTTATCCGCGGCTATTTCAGTTCGCTTGTCAGGCTGCCGCTCGAGGCTTACCGCGCCAAAGTGCCCTTCTTCAAGGCCCTGCTCTATCTCGGCCAGGGATACATATATTATATACGCCACCGCAGAGAGATATGAAAATACTTCTGATGGGCGACGCGAGCGCCTTCCATTCTAATCTCGCCGCAGGCCTATGCAAGATGGGGCATGATGTTACCGTGGCTTCCGACGGCACCCGATGGATGAAGACACGGCGAGATATCGACCTGTCGCGTCGGCCCGGGAAGGTCGGTGGGGCATTGCTATGGCTAAAACTGTCACAGATAGCAGACCGACAGCTTACCGGCTTTGATATTGTACATTTCCATTCGCCTTGTTTCTTATCCCTTAAGCCATTTAGAATCGCGAAAATATTGCGCAAGATGCGCAAAGGGAACGGCAGCCTGATATATACTGCGTTAGGTACCGACAGCGACTATGTGCGCAACTGCCTCTACGGCACCCCTCCCGAGCAGAAGTACTCCGAGTGGATGCCGCCCACAAATCTGTACCTGCCGCGGTGGAACCCTGCGGCGGAAGCCGAGGGCTGGCTCGCGCGCGATCTGACCGACTACACCGACGAGTTCTACGCCACTGTCGACGGCGCCGTATCGGCTCTCTATGAGTACCATAAGGTAATTGCGGCCATGCACCCGGCCATGCCCCTGGCCTACTGCGGCATACCTGTCGACACATCGGCAATGCCGCAGCACACCCCCGGCGACGGCCCACTGCGCATACTCTACGCCGCCCACAAAGGACGCGAGCCCGAAAAAGGCGCCGACATACTGCTCGACATCCTCTCTCGCATCGAAAAAGAGATGAATGGCACCATCACGGTAGAGACGCCCGAAAATGTGCCCTACGACCAATTTGTGGCACGGCTGGCGCAATACGACATAGTGGCCGACCAGCTCTTCTCGTACACCCCGGCCACCACGGCGCTCATGGCAATGGCAATGGGAGTGGTACCCATAAGCGGCGGAGAGCCTGAGTTCTACGATTTCATCGGCGAGCGTGAGCTGCGGCCGATATTCAACCCCGACCCCACCGACATCGACGGCACATACCGGCGGCTAAAAGAGCTGCTGTCCGACCGCGACGCCATCCGGCTCATGGCAGAGCAGGGGCGTGAGTTCGTGCGCCGGCACAACGATGTGGATATCGTGGCCCGACGGGTAAGCGATTTCTGGGAGACGCTATAAGATATGAAGCGGATAATCTATGCCTGCATCATTGCCCTGCTTGCCTCATGCGGCGAGCAGCCCGACAGTCCGGCCGACACACAGCGACCCGGCCGCGACAGCACAGAGACTCCGCAACAGCCCGACATACAGCCCGATATCCCGACCGACACGCCGACTGACAGCGTAGCCGACGAGCCCGGGATACCCGACGTGACACCCTCTCACGCACGGGGCGGATACATCCACGATTTCGTGCGCTCCGAAGTAGATATCGACATCTACGAGGCCGAGGGCGAGAGCGTCTATGCCGTAAGAGGCGAGGGTTTCGAGTGCTACCTCACAATAAGCGCCGACGGCACGGTGCGCACACACGATGCCGGCGGCATAAAAAGCTTTGCGACAGCAGCCGAACAGCAGCGTCGGCAAGGGCTGTGGCCCGACCCCGTGCTGTCGACCGAGGGCAGCCTCTCGCCCGACGGCACGATGATAAGCTTCGGCTACACCGACAGCGGCGGCAAGGCTGTGATAGACTACCTCGTCCTCTCCGACAGCGAAGAGTGGGCCGACATGGGCGAGACAGTGTACACCGACGCATGGGTGCTGCCTCATGTCACCTTTAAAGCCGTGAAATACAGCCCGGCCGAGCACCCCTGGCGCGTGTGGATGCAGCGCAGCACCGTCACGCCCGGGCTCTACCGCATCATCGACCTCTACCGTGGCGCCTGTCCCCTCTCCGACGCCAACGCGGCCACCGCCGGCGACATCATTACCGTCGACGCCAGCGACCCCTCGCACGTCGTCCTCGGGCCATCGGCAACAGCCTTCGTATGCCCCGACATAGAGCCTCTCACAGTGGGCGGTAGGGGCACGGCGACAGGGCACTCATTTGTCTTCGACACACCCTTCGGACAGGCCGAAATACGCCTCCCGAAGTAAGCGAAATGTTAAATCCGCGCTTTTTTGACGCTTAATCAAAAATTTTTTACGCAAAAACAATGCAGCTAAGAAATTTTTACGTAATTTTGTAGTCCTCTCCGATAAATAACGATTATAACGGACAACGCACTAACGCACTAACGAACTTCCAACCAAAGGCAAGTAACGAGAAACGGGACACTACATCGGAGGCTCCGGCGTCAAGGGCAAAAACCCGGCGACGAGGCACAATATCTCACGCAAGGTCCTCATCTCACAAGCCTATTAAAAGATTTTACCAATCATACACTCTCTCGACAGGCATGAAAGTGAAATTATTGGTCTTCATTGCTATGATATTCATCGGCTTAAGCGCCGGAGCCCAGAAGGCCGCTCTTAAAACAAACATCTTCTACGATGCCACCGCGACACTCAATGGCGGAGTAGAGGTCAAGTTCGCCCCCAAATGGACCGGCGACCTGAGTGCCAATTTAAACGCCTGGACGATCAAGGGCCACCGCTGGAAGCACTGGCTCGTACAGCCCGAGGCGCGCTACTGGTTCTGTCAGGCTTTCTCGGGTCACTTCGTCGGAGCCCATCTGCTGGGCGGCCAGTATAACTTCGGCAACCTCGACATGCCCTTCAAATTCCTCGGTACCGACTACCGCAAGCTCAAGGACTACCGTTTCCAGGGCTGGATGGCAGGCGCAGGCATAGCCTACGGCTACTCATGGATACTCGACCGCCACTGGAACATCGAGGCCGAGATCGGCCTGGGCTGGGTGTACACGCGCTACGACAAGTTCGAGTGCGCCGACTGCGGACAGAAGGTAGAGTCGAACAAGCCCCACAACTATGTAGGCCCCACAAAGGCAGCTATTAACCTCGTTTATACATTCTGACAATGAAAGCCCTGAACTCATACAAGCTATTGCTCGCCGCCGGCGGAGTATTGTTTTCGGCACTGATGCCCGTGAGCGCTTTCGCTGCTCAGGATGCTCTGCTCAAAGTCAACGACATCAAGGTGACACGTGTCGCCGACGAGCTCGTCGTAGCCCTCGACATCAACCCTCGCGACGTCAACCCCGGCCGCGACAAGGAAGTGACATTCACGCCCGTCGTACGCTCGGCCAACGGCGCGGACAGCCTCGAGCTGCCCTCGGTCAAGATCGCCGGACGCAACAGATACTACAGCCATCTGCGCAACAAGGACCTCGCCGACGGCGCCAAGGTGTACTACTCAGGCGACCGTCAGGACATAGAGTACCGCGCCGAGGTGCCCTTCCTGCCCTGGATGGAGTGCTGCCAAATCGACATGCGCCAGGACCTCGCCAACTGCTGCGACAGCCCCGAGGCCGGCCCCGAGACACCCCTCGCTCGCCTCGACTACATACGGCCGCCCTTCGTGCCGGCATTCAACTTCGTGGAGCTCACAGGCGACAGCGCCATAGAGCTCAGCGCCGAAGGACGAGCCTTCATTACCTTCGTCGTAAACCGCACCGAGCTCAAGGAAAACTACATGAACAACCCCGAGGAGCTCGACAAGATATACAAGACCATCAAAGTGGTGCAGGACGACCCCGACGCGACCATAACATATGTGTCGATCAAGGGTTTTGCCTCGCCCGAAGGCCCCTACTCCAACAACGTGCGCCTCGCCATGGGCCGCACCGAGACACTCAAGGAAGTAGTGCGCAAGCGCATGGCCCTCGACGCCGAGATAATGCACACCGACTATGAGCCCGAGGACTGGCAGGGCCTTATCGACTGGCTCAAGGCGAACGAGATCGAGCATCGCGACGAAATCATGGCCATAGCCTCGTCGAAGATGGAGCCCGATCCGCGCAACGAGGAGATACGCCGCCGCTACCCCGAGCAGTACGACTACATCCTCAAGAACGTATATCCCTGGCTGCGCCACTCCGACTACAAGGTAAAATACCGCATCAAGGCCTACGCCACCGTAGAGGAGCTTATGGAGGTCTACAAAGTGTCGCCCGAACGCATGCGTCCCGTCGACTTCCAGCGCATCGCCGCCACCTGCCCCACAGGCAGCGAGCAGTATAAGGAAATCATGCTCAAGGCCGTAGAGATACACCCCTACGACAGCAAGAGCAACCTCAACGCCGCCACGATAGCCCTGCAGGCAGGCGATCTCGACAAAGCCGGTCAGTATCTCGACCGCGCCGGCGACTCGGCAGAAGCCGTCTACACCCGCGGTGTACTCGCAGGCATGGCAGGCGACCTCGAGCGCGCAATGCAGTACTTCGACAAGGCCGCCGACATGGGCCTCGAGAGCGCGGCTGCACAGAAATACAACTTAGACAGCATAATAAACCGTAACACAATAGAATACCTTATCGGACCATCAAAAAAATAAAGAATAAGACCAAGTACACAAAGAGACAAGAACAAAAAATTAAAAACAATAATAAACCAAGCAAGATGAACAAATTAAACAAACTTTTAGCAGGAATCGCCGCAGTGGCAATGCTAAGCGCTTGCTCAAACGACGAACCCGAAGTAAACGGCGGTACTCTTCCCGACGGTGACAAGGCTTATCTGAAGGTCAACATCCAGAGCGCCAACAGCCGCTCTACCGTAATAGGCGACTATGAGTATGGCACACAAAATGAGCACAAGGTCAACAACGCCCACTTCTTCTTCTTCGATGACAACGGCAAATATGTAGGCCGCACCAATCCTTCCGCTCCCACCGGCACAGACAAGGATCACGTCGACGGCACACCCGACGGCAACATCGAATGGATCGGCGAGAACGTGATCGTGCTCGACGACCTTACCGACAACAAGCTCCCCAACTTCATGCTCTCAGTGCTCAACTGCCCGGAAAGCTTCAAACCCGTGGCAGGCCAGAGCTACAGCGAGGTAACAAGCACACTGGCTCAATTCGGCGAGCTCGGCAAATTCGTGATGACCACCAGCAGCTATTATGGCACCGATGCAGCTCACGACAACCGCTACCCGATGCTTACCAAACTTGTCACAGACAACTTTGCTCTCTCACGCCAAGAGGTTGCAAATGCCGAGGTTGTCAATGTGTATGTAGAGCGTCTTGCCGCCAAGGTATCAGTATCGCTCGAAGAGGGTCTGACACCGGTAGAAGGCACCGACCTCTATGAGATTGACGCTACCGTAGCCGGCGCAGCCGGCGACAACCCCGGCACCAACGCCGACACCAAGCTCTATGTCCGTCTCGAAGGCTGGACTCTCAACGCCACAGCAAAGAACAGCTACCTCAGCAAGCAGCTCAAGGAATCATGGAAGGAAACAGCTCCTTTCGCAAACTGGGACAAGCCGACCGACTTCCGCAGCTTCTGGGCTATGTCGTGGCCTTACGACAAGGCAAGCGTTGCATCCAAGAACAACAAGGACTACTTCAGCTACACCGACTACAACAAGGCGACAAAGAACAACTACGCCGCCGGTAATTGCTTCTATTGCAACGAGAACACCAACGTTGCAGCCAATCTGCTCAAAGGCGGAGCTGTAGTACCGGCCTACACTACCCACGTGGCTCTTGCCGCTACAGTATGCGACAAGGACGGCAACGGCCTCAACCTTGTTGAATATCAGGGCCTTCTCTTCACAAAAGAGAACTATATCAACTACGTGCTCGGCCTCATGGCTGCCAAGGGCAAAGTATACTACACCCGTGAACAGACCGGCACAGAGAAGGTACAGGCTAAAGACGAACATGGCAACCTTGTATACGAGGAAGACGGCACAACTCCTGTAATGGCTGATCAACCCGTCTACACATACACCCAGATGCCGGCAAGTGCATTCGACTGGACCGCCGCCGACAAGGGCACAGGTACAATCTACGTTCTCGCTACAGCCAAGACAGGCTATGACGATCTTTACAAAAATGACGAAAACGGCGAAAAGGTAGCTGTTAATGTAGAAGGCAAGACCGACCTCGAGGTAATGAACGAAGGCCTCGTAGCCGAACAGAACCCCGAAACCTTCGGCAAGGCAACAGCCTTCAACGGTGGCGCAATGTTCTACACCATACCTATCGAGCACTACGCACAGTCGGGCAGCAACGCCCTCGATGTGACCGACGAAGGCTACTATGGTGTGGTACGTAACCACTGGTACCGTCTGTCGATCAACGAGATCCTCCGCGTAGGTCACGGCGTATACAATCCCGGTTCAGACACAGAACCCGGCGAGCCTCTGATCCCCGACGATCCCGAGACTCCTCTGTTCTACGTAGATGCCCAGATCAACATCCTTTCGTGGAAAATCATCAACCAGGGCGGTATAGAGCTTAAATAAACTCAATCAGCCAGACATACAGAGAGCGCCCGGGGCAGTCGAGCCCCGGCGGCCCCGGGCGCTTTTCCTCTCTAATCATCCTCCCCTCATCACGGTCCGGCACCGGGCCACCATACCAATCACTATCATACATAAATGAAATACATCTCAGACATATTCAAGGCACTCTCGCGGTTGCTGCCGGTGTTGGCAGCTGTGATGCTTGCCTCTTGCGACGGCATGATCTACGATGAAGAAGGCGATTGCGACCCCCACTACAAAGTGCGCTTTGTCTACGACCGCAACCTCAAGTACACCGATGCCTTTGCAGCCGAAGTAGATGAGGTGACACTCTATATCGTCGACACCGACGGCAATATCGTGTGGCAGAAACACGAAGCCGGCGACGAGCTCAGAAGCGGCAGTTACATGATGGATGTCGAGGGCATAGCGCCGGGCACCTACTCGCTCATAGCATGGTGCGGCAGCGGCCACAAGACCGATTTCGCCATCCGCGACGACGCCACAAAGCATACACATCTGACAGCGACCCTTGGAGGACGCACACCGCACGACACGGGCTGGGACTTCGCCGGCTCGGCAGTGCGCGATGATTTCCGCGATCTCTACCACGGCAAGCTCATGGATGTGACATTTACCGACCGACAGGGCACACACATCTACAATGTGCACCTGACCAAAGATACCAACGACGTGCACGTGGTGCTGCAGCACCTCTCGGGTGAACCCGTCGACGAGAACAAGTTCCTCTTCACCATCGAGGAAGAAAACGGCCTCATGGACTGGGACAACAGCATACTTCCCGACGAGCCCCTGCGCTACTACGCCCACACCGTGCGCAACGGCTATGCCGGCGTCGACGTGCCCGACTACAAGGGCGACGGCGAGGGCAACGAGAGCCGCGCCATCACAGCCGTGAGCTGCGCCGTGGCCGACCTCCAGATAAGCCGCATCACACCCCAGAAGCGATGCTTCGTCAAGATCTACCGCCGCGCCGACCACGGCCTTGTGGCTTCGATACCTCTGGCCGACTATGCCGTCATGACCAAGGGCAGCCACCACAAGCTGAGCGACGCCGACTATCTCGACTACCGCGACGACTACTCGCTGGTGCTCTTCCTCGACGACAACGGCCGTTGGATCAACACCCAGATATACATCAACTCGTGGCACATCATACTGCAGAACGTCGACAACCCATCGTGAGCCACGCCACCAAGAAAACAGCATAAATGAAAACCATACACGACATAACGATCCTGCTTATACTGATGCTCACAGCATCGGGTCTCTCGTCGTGTAGGCAAAACGACGAGCCGGCACTACAGCCCGACAACACCGAGGCCAAAGTGGTCATGACCCTGACAGTGAGCGACACATCGACAGGGTCGCGCGCGCCCTCCACTCCCGAGGGCGGCTACGACCGCGGCGAGGCCTTCGAGAACTATATCGACATATCCTCTCTCAATTTCCGCTTCTACTTCTTCGACAAGGACAACAAGTATGTGGCACCCCTCGAGGTGGGCCATGTGATACCTGTAGAGAGTTCAAGCTCATCAAAGACCTACCGTGTGGTAAGCTTCGCCCAAAGCGAGGCTATGACGGGAGAGATCAAACTCGTCGTACTGGCCAACTGGCCGGCCTACCCCGACAACGACAGCCTCGAGCCCGGAGTAACAGCCATCAGCGACATAGTAAACCAACAGTACGACTTCAACGCAGGCAAGATGGAGCTGTCGGCCACAAACCCGGTGCCCCTCTACGGCGTCAGCAACCTGATGACACTGGACTACGACGACAACTACACGGCGCATGCGGGCACCATACACCTCCTGCGCGCCTATGCCAAGGTAGAAGTGAATCTGAGCCCTGCCTGCGTGTTCCCCATCGAATGGGTCAAGCTCAGCCGCTACAACACACGCGGCTACTGCGCTCCGCACGGCATACATCTGGAGAGCGACTATGTGTACAACAACTACGACAAGGACTACACCACCACGCCGTCGGTACCGGCAGGCGCCGAGACGAGCGAGGAGCTGCCCTTTATCAAGGTCAGCGACAGCCGGTGGGTAGCATATGTGCCCGAATATCGCAACGTGGGGCGTCCCGACAACGAGAAATCTGTGATAAAGATACGCTTCAAGGGCGCCGACACCGAGGTAGACGACGTGTACTTCGCCTACTACGACATGACATCGTCGCCCCACAAGCCGACGAACCATTTCGATGTGCTGCGCAACGTGTGGTACAAGTTTACCGTCAACAAGCTCTCGCCGCCCCTTGTGCAGATCGTGCCCTACAACGAGGTAGACCTCGGCCCTCTCTTCGGCCTCCTTATCGGCAAGGATATGGTGCCTATCTATAATGAAGAGGACGGCTCGATACGCTACTGGTACGACCGCGAGACAGGCCAGTACTACGGTACCGACAAGGTAACACCTATCCCCGACCCCTATGTGACAATACTACTGCCCGAAAAATGGGTCATCATACGCGACTTCAACGACAATGTGATCGGCTACTACGACCCGGAGAAGAACCAATACTACGATCAGGACAAGAAAGAGGTAGACAGTATCGACATCGACCCGTCTACAGGCTGGGCGGTAATCCGCGACAAGGCAGGCAATGTGGTACGCTATTACGACGCCAAGACCGACCGCTACTACGCCGCCGACCGAGTGTCGGAACTGGATCTGGCGACGGGCTGGATAGTGATCCGTGATGCCGACGACAATATCATAGGCTATTACGACAAGGAAAACGACAAATATTACGATACCGACAAAACAACTGAAAAACCATCTCTTGGAGAACCCGGTCAATGAAACTGAAATTCATACATACCATATATCTTATCGCCGTGCTTTTAGGCATGACAGTGATGTGGGGCTGTGAAGACGATTTCAATCCCGACATGGGCGGAGTTGTCGACGGCTCGATGACTACCGTACCTGTCCTGATCAATTTTGACGCCGAAACATCAATCGATGTCACAAGCAGAGCCATTGGAGCAATGGGGCCACAGGACGGTCTGGCGATACAGGACATCAATTCGTTCTGGATGGTAATCTACCGTGAGGACGGCTCACTCTACAAAAAATTCCACATCCGCGAGGGCGGCAATGACGTATACGAGCATCCCGGCGAGATAAGCAATATCAACTACAAGGACAACAGCGACAACCGCCTGCCCGACGAAGGCGATCTTGGCGATGACAAAGCCGGACGCCTCGAGTTCGACCTGCAGCTGCCTTCCGACCGATACTATATTTATGGCGTGGCCAATGTTGCCGATTTCGGCAGTAAGGAAATAAACACACGCGAGCAACTCAAGAACATAGAGTGCCGCTGGGACAGCACGGCCATAGCCAACAACAGCGAGATGTTCGGCATCTTCTCTGTCGGCCAGAACCGAGGCGCCACCGACTCCAGTCCTATAGCCGTGACAGTAAAGGAAGGCAAGGCTCAGCTGCTGCACTGCTGGCTGCGCCGTCTGGCATCTAAAGTGACAATAGCATTCGACGGCTCGGAGCTCTACGACAACGTCGAGGTATATATCGACACCATCATGGTGCGCGACGTGGCCAAGAAATGTCTGCTCGGCATGCCTAATCATCCCGGACAGGCCAACCCCGAAGACCCCGAAAACCGCCTCGCCTCGGAGCAGCGATATAATGTAGATAACGGTGTATATCGTTTCGGCGGCATACAATCGCTGCAAAAGCTTACCGCCGCCGACCTGCAGTCGCTCTCGCCGATATCATACTACCACGTGTGCAATTCGTCGCATATGTACGGAGGAGAAGGTAGTACAGACGGCTCCAACCCTGAAATCAATAAACACAAACACTCGCACACCGCACAGGCTCTATATTTCTACGAAAACCTGCAGGGCGAAGGCAAAGACAAGACACAAAGCCTCGACGGCACAACTATCTGGAAGCCGGATCCCATAGAAAATGATCTCGAGTCAGGATGGAAGGACGGCAAAGCCTATGGCACCTACATAGAGGTGCGAGGCTTCTACCGCTGCACAGCCCCCGACGGCAATGTATCGTCGGGATGGATCAAGTATCGCTTTATGCTCGGCCAGGACGCCAAGTGCGACTACAACGTCCTTCGCAACACACACTACAAGGTCACACTTAAGCTCCGCGGCTACGGCAACGACTACGACTGGCATATCGACTATAAGGAAGAGGAAGGCATCTTCATGACCTCTCCCCAGTTCATTTCGTATCTTTACAACAAGTCGATGTATGCCACCGTCAAAATCGTTGGCGAGATAGAACCGGGAACAAAGCTCAAAGCCGAGATACTTAGTACGACAGATGCTCCGCAATTGACCAACTGGGGTCCTTGGGGCAATGGTAAGGTAAATGAAAATAATGAAATCGAATACCCAAGTCCTATCGGTGTAACAGTCGGAACATATCCACTTTATAAATATGATAATTTGGACTCACGCGCCAATGGTCCACACACATCATTTCTCTCATTGAGAAAGACCACCAAGCTCCGTATCGAGCCATCGGGAGGAAATCAGATACAGTCCTGGCAAATGGACATAAATGATGCCCTCAATATTTTAAAGGAAGACTATGAGGGTGGTAATGGTAATGGTGGACGAAGCAAAGGAAGTCGTGAATACGAAGTGTCATCAGAAGCCGCAGCCGCAGATAATGCCGACGGATCATATACAGTGCAAGAAACCAGCTGGGTAAAGCATAACGACGGCTCTGCTCCGGTTGCAAATGAACGTATATTCAGGATTCCTCTTTACACCCGAGCCAAAGAGCTTGTGACCAAGACCGGTTTTGTCGGCAATAACCCTTACGTTGCATATCCTCGCAAAATGATTGTTCGCTTTACCGCTTCAATCCGAATACCCGGCACGACTACTTACGAAGACAAGCATTTCGACCTTGAAATGATACAGGTACGACGTATCGTCAATCCGAAAGGTGTATGGAGAAAAGCCGGCAGTAACAAGCATTTTGATGTCACTTTGTTACGACTACCGGAAGATAATGCCCTCAATTTCAAGGAATTTGCTTCGATAGGAAAATGGAGCGCCGAAGTAGTGAGCCAGAGCGACCCTGTGATAACTCTTTCTTCAGACCCTAAGGGCAGTGGTCCAGGCTCAGACCAGACTAATGTACGCCGAATCGAGGGTGAGGACGAGCACCCTATAAAATTCCGTATTAATTTTCATGGTGCCCAGTCAGGTTTTGCTGTAGTGCGTGTCCGCTACCATAATTATACTTGCGAGCATGATATATTCTGTATGATTGGCAAAGAACCTGTCCAGATTGACCCCAATAAGAGTGTCTGGTGGATGCCCACAAATGTATATAAGTTCAATGCTGATGGAACTCCCGTTTATGCCGAATCTCCCTTACAGGAAGGATCGCTTTTCCGCAGAGGAAGTCTTATCGCCATAACTCCAGACAATGCGCCCAAAGTAGATGAACCCCATCTCACGACGTCAACCGATCCTTCGTTTAAAGTATTATTAGCCGGAGGTCCGACAAAAGTTACTCGTACCTGGTCACAATGTCAGGTAGAAAACAGCGAAGCAATATTCAAAAAGTGGACTTTGGGCACAAAGACAGATGAAAGGATTGCAGATTGTGAAAACGATTTTTATTCTATAGCAGACCTAAAGGGTAACCTTGCTTTCCCAATCAAAAAGGCATATGGCGTCTTGTATGGAGAAGGATCAGAAGCCCCTGTAACTTCGCGTCTCGACGCTTACGGATATGATAGTGAGACCGGAGCAGAAATTGACAAAGGCATGAGAGGCGTGTTTGTATATAATGAGAACACAGCCAAAACAATTTTCCTCCCGATCGGCAAGACCGGTCATGGCCGCCGCAAGATGGCGGGCGGTTGGCAACCGGGCGAGACAGGCAAGGCCGGTACTCAGCGATATGCTGGGCGTGGTGCATATAATAGTGCAGCAACACAGAACCCTATATTTGCAGATATCTACCGCCGTCCCGGAGCTATATATTGGTGTGAAAAATATTATTCTGACAAAAACGACTATGCACTAAAAGATTCTAATGGGAATTTTCTTAAAGATTCCAATGGCGCAAATGTGTTTAATGTTATAAAATCGTCGTCTTTCGATATCAACTTCTACTCAATGGGCTTTGAAGGATACTCTAACGGTTCGATATCAGGAAGTAATTCCGACGCCTGCTTTATCCGCACGGTAAAGACCAAACTCGACGATAAATAATAATCTTGTAGCCTCGACACTCGCCGGGGCTATTTTTTGATGCAGGGCTTGGGGAGGAGGGACGTCACGCGCGAGCGAGGCCGGGAGGGCCGAGCGGAGCTAAGGCACGGAGTGCCGGCTTCATGGTTAACCGCGGTCGGAGCGCCCGGAGGGTGCGCAGGCCGTGGTCCGGGGCACCTCTCCCGTCCCGGAGTCGCGGAGCGATGACTGTGTGGTGGATCAGGGCAACGGCAAGATGCAACAGCTCCGCTGTTGATATGATGGGCGCGACGTGACCTCACGAATAATCGTGAGGCTGTGTCCGACGCTCCACAAGTGGAGCATCGGGTGTAATGGTTCCGCCATTATGCCAAGCGAAGATGAGGGGGGGGGGGAGTGCAGCTCCGCTCTGCCCTCCCGGCCTCACTCGCGCGAAACATTCCGGCTCCGCGCGTGGGGGGGGTTAATATTCGAGGGCTATGTTGTCGACGTAGAAGTTGGTGCCGATGGTGCCGACGTAGGGCTCGCCGCTTCCGGCGGAGAACATCACGAGGAGATGGGTGGGGGTGGCGTCGGGGCTGTCCCAGCCTTCTTCTACGACTCGGCGGATCTCGCCTTTGGAGTTGAGGGCGCAGTAGCTTTTTTCGGCCGGAATGAGGTCCATGTAGGGCTTGAAGTAGGGTTTGTGGGATATGTCGCCGTAGTTGACGACGAGGCGGTGGCCGTCGACCCAGCCTGATGTCGATTTGTCGAAGAGCTCGCGGCCTGTGCCTACGCGCCGGGCGTGGATGTTGCCGTCGGAATCTTCCCAGCGGCGCTGCAGGAGGATGAACACTTCGGCCTTGTCGGTGCCGGGGTATGTCTTCTTACGTCCGAAGCCGCTCGAGTATGTCCTTACGCCGTCGGCCGGTATGGTAAGCCTGTAGTCGTAGACCAGGGCCACGGGGCGCCGTGTGAAGGGTATGCCCATCTCCATCTTACGGTAGGGGTCGGAGGTGTCCTTGATGGGCTCGAACATCTTGCCGAGGAACATCGTGGCTGCCACCACGACGTCGATATTTATAAGGCCAATGGCCTTGCAGTGCTCCATTATGGTGGACAGTCGCGCGCATTTGTCGCCGGGCTTGCGCTCGTCGGGGAAGAGGGCGTTGCTTACCTTGGTAATGCCTACGACCTTGGCCATGACGTTCGACGACGCCCATGGCGAGCCTTTGTAGTCGGTGTAGGGCTCGTCGCCGTCGATAGTGCGTGTGGGGCCTATGGCGTAGCAGCTGCGCATGTTGCCGCCTATGATGTGTGATTCCTTGATATTACGCGTTACCCACCGGTTCATGTCGCCATAAGGCAGAGGCTCCACCGTCTGTCCGAAGGCCAGAACGGAGACGAGCAACAAGGAGAAAGAAAGGATATACTTCATGACAGTAGGGTGTTATGTGGATGAATGTAATAAAAACAAATTGGCGCAGCCCGGTGTTTGAAGCCGGAGTGCAAAAATAAGTCAAATAGGCGGCCGGACAAAAAAAGAAGTACCATAAGGCTAACTTTATAGCCACAAATGACTATATTTGCAGAAGCTAAAAAACACAGATATGATAGAGCAGATACTTGAGCATAACCGCGAGTTTGTGGCCCGGAGAGGCTACGAGAAGTTTGTGACATCGAAATATCCCGACAAGAAGATAGCGATAGTGACCTGTATGGACACACGCCTTGTGGAGCTGCTTCCGGCGGCCCTGGGCCTCAAGAACGGCGACGTGAAGATAATCAAGAATGCCGGCGGCACCATTACCAATCCGTTCGACTCTACCATGCGCTCGCTGCTTGTGGCGGTGTACGAGCTTGGCGTGGAGGAGATAATGGTAATCGGCCACACGGGCTGCGGCGTGCAGGGCATGGATGCGTCGGAGATGCTCGAGACCATGCGCGAGCGCGGCATAAGCAGTGAGCATATCGACCTCATGCGCCACTGCGGCATCGACCTGGACGCATGGCTCCACGGCTTCGAGGATACGGAAGAGGCTGTGAAAGAGACGGTAGACCTGATATCACATCATCCGCTGATGGACAGCTCCGTGCGCGTGGCCGGCTACATCATGGACTCCACCACGGGCGAGCTGAAGACTATCTAAGACCCCATTCCCCAATATTTGTCAACTCCGGGGCGGTCAAGCGTTATGCAGCGCAGGCTTGCCCTGACGCTTGCGGTGGAAGTCGGTAAGAGCGCGGCATGCATTGCGCAGCACGGGGCTGCCGTCGGGCCCTACAACCACGACCGGCCAGCCTCTGGATGCCTTGTCGCGCAGAGTGCGCTCTATGGCTATGTCAAACCCCGTCCTTAGTTGCGACAGGCGTTTTTCCATTTCGGTTGCGGTCATAAGTTGCTTTGATTTGTGAATAAGTGTCAGGATTCTCGACCTTTAAGGAGGATGCTACAATCTCGTAGAGGCCCTGAGAGTTGTCGACGATGGTCCAGAAGTCGACGATAGGCATGAACACATCGAAAAGATTTGCCAGCCCGGCCGCATATCGCCTCTCGATGATATGGTCGGGAATGTCGTGACCGCCCTCGGCCACACGCCTTGCCACACGCACCTTGGCGGCCTGAGGGCTCGAGAGCCACACGAAGATGAGCTCGACGGTGTATCCTGCCTTGTGGGCGGCCTTGATGAGCTGCGAGTACGACCGCGTGGCCAGAGTGGTCTCGATAGCGAAAGTGGCCCGCGCGGCCATAAGTATGGCCACCCTCGCCAGCATGATACGCCCTGCCGTGAAGGCAACAGCGGCCGGGTCGTAGGGCGAGAGGGCATGCGCTATCTCGTCGGCATTGACAAACTGCTTGCAGCCCAGCAGGTCAGGCAGAAGCGTCATTGCTGCGGTGGTCTTGCCGGCTCCATTGCAACCGGCGATGATAAACAGTTTGGGGGCAGAATCCTTTTCCATATAGGAGATGATTGTTAGATACAAATTTATAACAATTTTTCGAGAAAATTGTTATCATTCGTCAGAAAAGGATTTTATACGTTGTTTTATCGCCGGCGAAGGCGCCACGGCATCGGCCCGGCGGAGCAAGTCGAGGGCCTCGGGAGTATGGCCGAGAAGGGCCGCGAGCGACAGGAGGGCCTTCACATCGCCGGGATCGGCCTCTAGAGCCTTGCGCCATGCCTCTTCGGCTCCGGCTCTGTCGCCGGTATAGAGTAGTCCTTGCGCGAGGGCGTCGAGATAGTGTGGCGAATCGGGCAGACCGGCGAGCAGGCCGCGCGCACACCGCACCATATTGGCACCGTCGCGTCGCTCGGTATAGAAATCGAGCATGTGCGTCATGAGCGGCCGCCGCATATATGCCCTTCCGGCGGCCAGATGCTCGAGTACGCCGGGGTAGAGCGCATAGCCCGATGCCGCGCGCAGATTGGTCTTGAGGCTGTCGAGCATGGCTCCGAGTGGCACACCGGCCGCCATCGCACGCTCCACCACGGGGACTATGGATGCAGAGTCGCCGCGCATGACGGCGGCAGTGAGCAGACGGCTCTGTGCGCCCGTATCGTCGGGCTCACGGTCGGTAACAAGGCCGTAGAGCGCCTGAGCGCTGGCCCACTCGCCCGAGTCGAAGGCTCGCTGAGCCCTGCGCGCAAGACCCTCGGTCTGCGCAGCGCCGCAAAATGCCAGCGCCAGAAAGAGTGCTGTTATAAATCTATACATACTGTCAACCGAACAGGCCCAGATCGTCGTCGCCGCGCCGTGCACCGAGGTGGTCGTAGGCAAGCTGCGTTACCTCACGTCCGCGCGGAGTGCGTTTGACGAAGCCTTCTTTGATAAGGAACGGCTCGTAGACCTCCTCTATCGTGCCGGGATCCTCGCCCAGAGCCGTGGCTATAGTGGTAAGGCCGACGGGTCCGCCCTTGAATTTGCGTATGATGGTGTTGAGTATCTTGTTGTCGATCTCGTCGAGGCCGTAGCGGTCGATGTTGAGAGCCTCGAGGGCGTAGCGCGCTATAGGGAGGTCGATAGCGCCGTTGCCCTTGACCTGGGCGAAGTCGCGCACACGCCTCAGCAGCGCGTTGGCGATACGGGGCGTACCACGGCTACGCATCGCTATCTCTCCGGCGGCCTCGTCGCTGCATGCCACGCCAAGAAGCGACGCCGACCTGTCGATGATGCGCCGCAGGACGGCGTGGTCGTAGTACTCGAGATGGCACTTTATGCCGAATCGAGCTCGCAGAGGCGATGTGAGCAGGCCCGAGCGCGTGGTGGCGCCGACAAGAGTGAAGGGGTTGAGAGCGAGCTGCACCGAGCGTGCGCCGGGACCCTTGTCTATCATTATGTCGATGCGGTAGTCCTCCATGGCGGAGTAGAGATATTCCTCCACCACGGGGCTCAGACGGTGTATCTCGTCGATAAAGAGTACGTCGTTCTCCTCGAGCGATGTAAGTATGCCTGCGAGGTCGCCGGGCTTGTCGAGCACGGGGCCGGATGTGATCTTGAGCCCTACGCCCAGCTCGTTGGCCACGATGCCTGCGAGAGTGGTCTTGCCCAGGCCGGGAGGGCCGAAGAGGAGTATATGGTCGAGAGCCTCGCCGCGCAGCTTGGCGGCCTTGACGAATACTTTGAGGTTCTCTATGATCTTCTCCTGGCCGTTGAACGACTCGAAGCGCCCGGGGCGGAGCGCTTTCTCGAAATCGGTCTCAGAACCGGAGGCCTGGCGTCGTATGTCGAAATCTTCTTCCATATCAGGTGTGTGGGAGTGTGTTTGATAATATCAGGCCCCGGCGCCTATCTTCTTCATCAGTCTGCTGTAGATGAGGTCGGGCTTGATGGCGTTCATGCACAGGTGGTCGCCACGATAGCACGGCTTGTCGCCGAATACCGAGCATGGGCGGCACTCGATCGGGAGCTGTATGGTATCGTCGTCGGACTGGCGCCAGCCTCTGAAACCGCAGTAGGGATGCGTCGCGCCCCATATGCTTATGGTCGGGGCACCGGCGATGGCCGCCAGGTGCATGTTGGCCGAATCCATCGAAACGACGGCGTCGAGATGGTTGAAGAGCGCGAGCTCGGCAGGAAATCCATATCGCTTTCCTGCCAGCGAGGTGGCGCAGGGATATTTCCCGGCCCATCGCTCGAGTACTTCCTGCTCGTGCGCTCCGCCACCGAAGAGGAAAATGCGCATGTGCCTGCCGGCATCGGCATCGGCCTGCAGCCGGGCGAGCACCTGCTCCATGAGTTCGGGCGGATATATCTTGCCTCCGTGAGCGGCAAAAGGCGCTATGCCTACCCAGCATTCGCCCTGCGGCTTAGGGCCTGTAATGGCCGCGAAATCGGCCTCGGGCGCCTTGTCACGGCCGCCATAGAGGCCGTCGAAACGTTCGGTCAGAGGCATGTCGGCGGCGGCGAAGACCTCGCGGTAGCGGTCGAGCTGCGACATGAGCGGCAACATTACCTTGTGGTAGCGCCGCGTGAGCTCCTTGCGGCGGCGCCGTGGCTTGACCAGTCGCACCGACGGCACACCCGACATACGCAGGAAGAGCGCGATGACGCGGGTGCGCAGCACATTGTGCAGGTCGACGTATATATCGGGGCGATATTCGCGGACTATACGTGCCGACAGCCTGCGCAGGCCGCCGACGCCTTTGTACTCGCCGGCGAGGTCGACGCCCACTACTGTAAGATTGACCGGAGGATTGACAAATATCGATGTCATGGACGGCCTGGTAATGAAGACGAAACGGGTGTCGGGATAGCAGCGGCACGCGCTGTATACCACCGGCACAGTCAGCGCCACATCGCCCAGGGCCGAAAACCGGGTAAGAAGTACGGTCATTTCTTATACAGCACCGGATTTGTGTCGGTATCGTTGTACATCTTCATCTGTCGGTAGACCTTCATGTACTTGCGGCCTGCTGCGATATCGTCGAGCAGGGTGTCGATGGCCGCCGTGAGGTCGGCGCGCTGCTCCTCGAGCACTGCGAACTTGGCGGCGCAACGGGCCTTGTGCTCAGGTGTGGCGTCGGGGCGCTCTACCTCGGCGCGCATGTGGTAGATCTTGAGGGCGAGGATAGAGAGGCGGTCGAAGGCCCATGCCGGGCTTTCGGTGTTGATGGTGGCGTCGGGGGCTATCACGACGTCCTTGTACTTGTCGCGGAAATACGAGTCGAGCTCCTCCACCATGTCGGTGCGGTCCTGGTTGGACTTGTCGATGCGACGTTTGAGCGCGAGGGCGGCCACGGGGTCGATATCGGGATCGCGGATAATATCCTCGAGGTGCCACTGCACGGCGTCGATGCGGTTTTTGGCATAGAGCACGCCTTCGATAGAAGCCGGCTCATAGGGCTGACGGGTGGCGGCGTCGACATCGTCGTCTATATGGTAATCCGAGACACTTTGCTCGAATATCGAGTATGCTTTTTCGGCAAATTTCATTTGTAGCGTTGTTTTTATGGTTTCGAATACAAATATAATAACAAAAACATAAACAGCAAAATTATTTGAAAAAGGCAGGCTAAGCGGCGGACAGCGCACATAGAAGCGAACAAAATGCGATTTCTTTTGTTTTTTTGAATAAAAAGGCGTAACTTTGCATCAGAAAAGCGCCCGACACTGCAGGAGCAGCTTTTCAAACCCAACAAACTGCGTCCTTTTGCTCTCCTCTCCCCCATCGCCTCTCCGGGCGACAATATCATTGTGACGCACACACCCTTCCCTACGTATTTTTCACTTCTTCACATCGGTCTATGACTTAATGTCGCAGACTCCATAAATTAAGAATGTACAATTTAGCCCAACTTACCGAAATGCCCGACGCCGAACGCAAGGCGTTGGCCGAAACTCTGGGTATCAAAAAAATCGACCGTCTCAGCAAAGAGAAGCTATGCTATGAGATCCTCGATCATCAGGCCGCCACGAGCGCTGCCGCACGAGTGAGCAAGATAGCCGACGGCGAGGCCGCAAAGGCCCCCAAAAAGCGAGGCCGCAAGAAAAAAGAAAGCCCTGCCGCCGACAGCGAGGCCGCAGCCCCCAAGGCTGCCGAAGCCGTCGCCGAAAGCGTGGCCCGGCCTGTAGCCGCAGAGGCTCCGGCCGAGACTGCCGCACAGCCCGACAATGCCCCCGAGCGCAAACGTCGCGGCCGCCCCAAGAAGGTTAAGGCCGAAGAAAACGCGGCTCCTGCCGAAGAAAAGCCTGCCGAGACCGAGAAAACGGCTGAAGACAAGCCCGAGGCCGTGGCAGAAGAGGTAAAGGCCACCGCCGAAGAGGCTCCGGCCGAAGTCAAGCCACAGCCCGAAGCCGAGACACAGGCCGAAAGCGCGCCTGAAGCCGAGGAAAAGACTCAGCAGGAGGCTGAGGAGCAGCCGGCACGCTCGCGTTTCGCTCCCGGCAACAATTTGGCACTCAGCGAGTTTTTCCCTCGCAGCGAAGGCCGCAAATTTGTGCCTCGCGCCCATCGCGACGACGCAGACAACGGCGGTCAGAACGAACAGCCCCAGCAGAATCAGGGTCAGCAAGCCCAGCAGAACAACAAGAAAAGCAAGAAACAACGCCAGCTCGAACGCATGGAGCGCCGTCAGCAGCAGCAACAGCCGCGCTACGACTTCAACGGCATACTCCAGGTAACCGGCGTGCTCGAGATCGTGCCCGAGGGCTTCGGCTTCCTCCGTTCGGCCGATTTCAACTACCTCGCCTCGCCCGACGATGTGTACGTGACGATGCCCCAGATCAAGGCCTACGGCTTGCGCCAGGGCGATGTGGTGGAGGCAACAGTACGCGCTCCGCGTGAAGGCGAAAAATATTTCCCCCTTACCGATGTGCTCCGCGTCAATGGCCGCAGCCTCGAGTTTATCCGCGACCGCGTGGCATTCGAGCACCTTACCCCCCTCTTCCCCGACGAGAAATTCGACCTCACATCGGGTCGCTCGTGCACTATGTCGACCCGTGTGGTTGATATGTTCGCACCCATCGGCAAGGGTCAGCGCGGCCTTATCGTGGCTCCGCCCAAAACCGGTAAGACTCTGCTTCTCAAAGATATCGCCAACGCTATCGCCGAGAACCACCCCGAGACTTACATCATGATCCTCCTTATCGACGAACGCCCCGAGGAGGTTACCGACATGCAGCGCAGCGTAAATGCCGAGGTTATAGCATCGACCTTCGACGAACCGGCCGACCGACATGTCAAGATTGCCGGCATAGTACTCGAAAAAGCCAAACGCATGGTAGAGTGCGGCCACGACGTAGTGATACTTCTCGACTCCATTACCCGTCTCGCACGCGCCTACAACACCTGCGCGCCTGCATCGGGCAAGATACTGTCGGGCGGTGTCGACGCCAACGCCCTGCAGAAGCCCAAACGCTTCTTCGGCGCTGCCCGTAATATCGAAGGCGGCGGCTCGCTTACCATCATCGCAACAGCTCTTACCGAGACAAGCTCGAAGATGGACGAGGTTATCTTCGAGGAGTTCAAGGGAACAGGCAACATGGAGCTGCAGCTCGACCGCAAGCTGTCGAACAAACGCATCTTCCCTGCCGTCGACATCATGGCGTCGAGCACACGCCGCGACGACCTGCTGCTGCGCAGCGACACTCTCAACCGCATGTGGATATTGCGCCGCTACCTCAGCGACCGCAACTCTATCGAAGCCATGGAGTTTATCCGCGACCGCATGGAGCGCACCCTCGACAACGAGGAGCTACTCCGCACAATGGGAGACTGAAACTAACACAACATATCGCAAGAGGCTGCGTCGCAATAACACGGCGCAGCCTCTTGGCGTATAGACCCGAGGAGAGATGCGGTCGTCGGCGGCGATTTCAGCCACCTTTGCGAGCGGAATTACAATTCCAGGCGCCGCCCGCGAGTCTATTCCTTTTGTAGTATAACACTTTATGGCGGCGTTTGGTTGCAAACACACAGCAGCCCGTGGTAGTGTCGCCACGGGCTGCCGCCATATTATAATATGTGTAGTCGATTATTCTTTTACACGCTCGAGGTAAGAACCGTCGCGAGTGTCGATGCGGATCTTGTCGCCGATGTTGCAGAAGAGGGGTACGCGTATTTCGGCGCCGGTTTCTACAGTAGCAGGCTTGAGAGTGTTAGTAGCTGTATCACCCTTGATGCCGGGCTCGGTGTATGTGATCTCGAGCACTGTTTTCACGGGCATCTCGGCATAGAGCACTGTGTCGGTCGAAGCATCGCTTACTACTTCTACCATGTCGCCTTCTTTCATGAAATCGCTGCCGGTCACGAGCTCCTTGTTGATAGGAATCTGCTCGAAAGTCTCCTGGTTCATGAAGATATCATCGCCACCGTCGGCATAGAGATACTGATAGGGACGACGCTCTACGCGAACGTCTTCGAGTTTCTCGCCGATATTGAAGCGACGCTCGAGCACGCGGCCGTCGACCACGTTCTTAAGTTTGGTGCGCATGAAGGTGTTGCCTTTACCGGGCTTTACGTGGAGGAACTCCACGCAGAAGTACAGGCTCCCGTCCATGCGGATGCAGGTGCCGTTCTTGATGTCTTGTGCGTTAATCATATATATGAAGTTGTTGTATTGGCTTTTGAGTTGCAAAATTACGATTTTTTGCGCTAACAGACAAATTTTCGTTCCCTTTCCTGTCCGATTTCACTCAAAATAGACCTCGTCGCAGGCTGTTTATCGCTTCAGGCACGTAACCGGCACGACATAGACACCATCCATCCGTATGGATTTTATCAAATTTTATTATTGCATGAAATGTCGGCGATTCATTGTATGAATTGTTGAGGGGGACTATTTTCTTAGTGTAATATTTGGCAGTACAGAATATTCGCCTTAACTTTGCATCACTAAAAAATTCGTACTCATGGATCCTATTGAAAACATACACCTTACCGAGAAAGAAGAAGAAATAATGACATTGCTCTGGAAATATGGCCCGTGCTCCGTACGCACCATCGTAGAGCACATCGCCGAACCCAAGCCCCACTTCAACACCGTATCGACCTTTATCCGCCTCCTCGAGCAGAAAGGCTGCGTGGGACGAACCCAGATAGGCAAACGCTTCAACTTCTTCTACGCCACCCTTCCACGCACGACCTACCGCCGCGGTGCGCTCGGCTCGCTGGTAGGCAAGCTCTTCGGCGACAGCTTCAGCATGGTGTCGCAGCTCGTAGAGGACCGCGATCTTACCCCCGAACAACTCAAGGAGCTCCTCCGCATGGCGGAGCAAAATAAAAGCGACAATACTAAATGATCAACACTCTCCTCACATTTGCCATTTTTTCGACACTGCCTATTCTGCTGCTGTGGGCGTGCTATAGAGGGGTGCTGTCGAAGTGCAACTACTCCTTCGGCTTCAACCGCGCCTTTATCATCGCCGGCCTCTTAGGCATTGTAGCCTGGTTTGCCGTCGACCGCCGCACGCCATCCGACGATTTCGCATCGACGACGGACGCCAGCATATCTTATACCCAGGCCGAAAAGACAATTAAAATGGACTCGGCCAAGACCGAAACGATAATCCCGGCGTTCACTGCCGATTCGTCGGCCATCGACCTGCGCGACATTATATCGTGGCTATATATTATCGGCCTTACCATAGTAGCTACAAACACCGTGATATCGATAGTCCGCATACTCGATGTCCTCCGCAAATGCACCATCCGCACCGTAGGCGACACACGCATCCACGTGAGCCCCGACGACGACGTTGCGCCAATGAGCATCGGGCATACCATTATTATGAACGAGGCCGACTTCTATCGCGACGCCGAAATGATCATAGCCCACGAGAAGGCGCATGTCGAAAAGGCGCACACCGCCGACATGATTCTTATTCAAGTCCTTGCCACGATATGCTGGTTCAACCCGGCACTGTGGGCACTTCGCGCGCAGATACGCAAGCTCCACGAATTTCAGGCCGATGCCAAAGTCCTTTCCTACGGCCACGACTCCGAGGAGTATCAGAAAATGCTGATATACAACAGCGTGAGCAACGCTCGCCCTCAATTCGCCAACTATCTGAGCTACAAGCAACTGAAATCGAGGATCTCCATGATGAATTCCAAGAAGAGCACATGGCGACATCTCCTGTGGCTCGTACCGGCTATTGCCTTGAGCTTGGCGGCTATTTCATCGTGTACTGAATCGGTCGACAAAGCCATCAATACTGCCTGTGCTACCGACATGCCGACTTTCAAAAATTTCGAGGAATACAGAAATATCGGCACCACCGCCACAGCTCGCAAGAACAAGCTACGCGAAAAGCCTGAATACGACGAAAAGACCGCATTTGTGATCTATGGGGTAGACATGAGATCGGACAACTTCAAGAAGGGCGATTTTCTATGGAGAGGAGACTTAGCGTACTCAGGTATGCCCGACGCTTCATACGATGGCTTCTCGTATCCTTTAAGCCGGGCGGTTGTTACTCTTCGCAAGAGCACAATAGATATGCTTGCGCCGAATGTCAAGTCATTTATCATCAACGGCAGAAAGGCCAACAGAGCACAGTTTGACGCTCTACCCGGCGAGGCCATCCAAAGCATTACTATCGACGGTAATACATTGATCGTAGAAAAACGCTTTTCCTTGGATCAACCCAATGTCGATATCCCGAAAGTCGGCGATGATGAAGCTCGCATAGCACGACGCCTATATCCCGAAGAAATAAAAAATTTAATTACAGCCCGTACATTAAAAACTAAATAATAAAATCCATGAAAAACACACGCAGCTACCTTCTTTGGTTCATCCCTGCTATTGCAATAAGTATGGCTTCGTTTATCTCGTGCTCAAAATCGACCGATAAAGCCACAGAGGCTACCGAAGAATCAGACCTGCCGGTTTTCGAAAACTTCGAGGCCTACATGGCAACAGGCACTACTGCCACAGCTCGCGAGAACAAGCTACGCGAAAAACCTGAATACGACCACAAAACAACATTCGTGATCTACGGTGTAGATATGAACTCCGAAAATTTCAGGAATGGCGACTTTATCTGGGCCGGAGAAGTATCATCTAACGCCACTCCCGAAAGTGCTTACGACGGCATATCCCACCCATTATGCCGTGCAGTCATAGCCCAGCGTAAAGGTACAATCGAAATGCTCGCCCCCGATGCCGACACCTTTATCATCGAAGGCAAAAATGCAACGAAAGCTCAATACGATGCTCTTCCCGGCGATTCAATTCAGCGCGTTACCATTGACGGTAAGACCCTCCACATCGAGAAACGCTACAGCACAGACCAACCCAATATCGATGTAGAAAAAGTAAGCGACGACGAAGGACACCTGATGCGTAAGACTTTCTTCGACGAACTGATCAAAGCCTACGAAGAAAATAGCAAGTAAAAAGCAGAAGAATCCAAAAGATTCTCCTGCTATAGATCAGTTAGAGTAGCTCATTATCTTTATAATCTCCCTTGGCACAGAAGAGGACACCTGAAGACAAACCCCATTTGTCATATATACAAATTCCGGTTTGCATAGAGCCATCGTCAGCTTCCCATGTACAACGATCTCCATATTTCTTACCTCTGCAAGCTTCAATCCTTGCACTTGAAATTGAGCCGCTACCTGAGCCGCTACCTGAGCCACTACCTGAGCCACTACCTGAGCCGCTACCTGAGCCGCTACCTGAGCCAAAGCCAGGACAATAAACGATACGTTTTTCCCCGTTTCCTTCACAGACAACACCAACAAATGGCGAGTCGGTACTTTCAAGATCTACCTGAAGGCCAACTTGAGTAAATCCACTTGGACACGTAACTTCATAGAGCTTATCAGGACATAGAAGACGAGGACTTCCATGAGGATCGATGGTGTATTGCTTCATCTCCTCAGGAGATAAAGCTTTCCTCACATAGACTTTTGGTTTTTGAGGTTTTTTCATAAATGTTAATAATTAAATTGTTAGCTTATGCTTTACATTATTATAAACATTAATGTTATCAGAATGGTTCAATTCTATCAAAAAAATTTTTATAATCACAATGTGTTTTTACAAGCAACAAGTAATTAACGGATTAGAATTATGCGAAACATATTATCTATAAGCATACTATTTATATTTGGAATAGCGATTGAAGCCGGAGGTGCATCACTGCCGGGGGACTTTATTGTGAACATACGTATAGAGAACAAACTAACGCATAGAGCAGCAATAAGTCGCTGTGAATTACTGGAATATAAAGCGGACAGCACTGTCACAGTAGCTAAAACTTTTAATTATTTAGGTGGTCACTCCCAGATTTCGTTCGAAAAACCACCCCAAAAAGGGCAGTATAAATTATATATTAGCCCCGGTCGCTTGGTTGAGAAAAGTAATGAAAACTCAATATGGAGTGCAGTGGAGCCGGACGAAGCTGTGGCCCCGACAATCGTTGATATAGAATTGCCTGATAATGCATCGAGCCCATACGATTTCCCGACGATCTACATATCTTCGAGGAAGTCTACCGCGCTCAAAGAAGTATCAGTAACAGCCTCTAAAGTAATGTTTTATCACAAGGGCGATACGCTGATCTACAACGCTGATGCCTTTGTGATGGCCGAAGGATCGATGCTCGATGCTCTTATTGAGCAAATGCCCGGCGTAGAGCTTAAGCCGGACGGACAAATATTTGTAAACGGACAAAAGATAGATAATCTTTTATTAAACGGTAAAGACCTTTTCAATGGCAAACGAGAACTTATGCTCGAGAACCTCGAGGCGTACACAGTAAAGGACATTGCAATATATAAAAAACGCACAAGGCTTGGCGAGCTACTCGATTACAATACCGGTGGAGAGGCTCGAGTAATGGATGTCCGACTCAAGCGCCAGTATCTTACAGGTTTTTTAGGTAACGCGACAGCCGGCTATGGAACCCACTCAAGATATATGGCCAGATTATTCGGCATGTTGCTGAGCGACAATTTCTCGGCCAGCGCTTATGCCGGGGCAAATAATTTATCGGATAAAAAAAAACCCGGGCGCGAGGATAAGTCTTGGTCCATAGACAATATGGACAAGGGTGTGCAATCATTACATCAGGCCGGCGTGAGCTACAACGCTCAAGGTTTTGCAGGCAAGTGGGAGCTGACAGGCAGCGCCGAGGTAGAAAGAGCATGCACGGATATTATAAATAATAACAATACCGAGACACTCGGTAACGCCGGCAATACCTTCAGATACGACTGGAAGAAAAATAATACCGGGAACCTGAATGTGAGCACATCGCATAATTTTTTCGTAAAACTTGGCTCGTGGGGCAATATTGATATAAGACCCATGTTCAAGTATAACAAAAACGAAGAAAATGAATCGTTTGTATCGGCAATGTCCAGGAATAAAATGGACAATATTTCGGAGGATTTAGTAAGTAATTCTTTTGAATCCGGCTTTGATTCATTACCCGACCTGATGAACAAGTCAAAAAAAAGCTACTCATCGAAAGGACATGAATTATCAGCATCGCTCGGCCTAAGATCCAACATCAAATTGCACCGGGGGACAAACCCTAACGCTTTAACTATAGCGGCAACTGTCGATTATGATAATTCAAGAAATAATGCTACCGACAGATATCGGACTCACTACTATGGAGTTGACGGGATGTCGGATGCAAACTATCTGAAACGGAACCCGAACAACAATTATAAGTTGGATCTAAATGCGGATTTTCTTCAATTCTTTAAATTCAGGCAAATACAGCTACCCGTTACATATCAATATATCGAAGAACATAAAGATAACAAATCGGATATCTATGGTCTGCCGACAGGCAGAAACAGGTACTTATACCATGATGATATTACCGGCAGATCGGATAATACGGGGGCCTGGATATCGAGTCTGAGCTATCATGCCATAAACAAGACAAGTGATCATATCTTACAATTGAATCCATTTACAGGATCACTCTTAAATTCGAGGACGCACTACTTGTTTTTCACACTTCATGCCATGCTGACTTTCCGTCACAACACATTAGATTTCACGACCGGCCAAAACAGGGAATACCATACCCGAAACCATATAATTCCGTATATTCAACTGACTTCGCAATGGGGTACCCCTCAAAAATGGGAGTATATATTGAACTTATGGTATTATGTAAGACCAATAGATATAATGAATCTTGTAGAAATACCATCGTTAGATCCGCTTACATCCCATCGGGGAAATCCTGATTTAAAAAACAGCGATATCTACCATCTGAATTTTAACGTCAACCGTTCCCGAGGTCAGCAACGTCATGATATAACGCTTGAAACCGAATATATCAAAGAACCGTTCGGTTATATATATATGATAGACATGATTAACGGCTACAGATCTTTTTATCCTACAAATTTGGGCTACAACTTCAATGCCGATATCAGATACAAATTCTTTACTCGCTTTGGCCAACAACAACAATTCGACATATCAAACGCCACCGGTTTGCATTATTCGAATAACAACGGAGGTTATGTCAAGCGTATGGATCAGATTAGTGGCAGAGAAGAGCTTAAACTCAACTGGAGGAAAAGTAAATATCGGATAGGAGTATTTGCCGACGCGGAAGTATCGAGATATCTGTATAGCAATAATACATACGACAATATCACGCCATACAAAATCCGCTACGGAGCAAATGCAGTGCTTAATTTACCATGCAACTGGAGCGTATCAACAGACCTGAGCATGTATACCCGTGGCGGATATAATGTTGACAAACTCAATAGGACAGATGTTGTGTGGAATGCACGTGTCAGCAAATCGATCATGAATGGCCGACTTATGTTTGCTGTCGACGGCTATGATCTACTGAACCAGCTAAGCAACATCGAGTATATAGTAGACGGGCAGATCAGATCTGAAACAGTGAACAATGTGATACCGTCATACGTATTGTTTCATGTATCATGGCGCTTTAACAAGAATCTAAAGAAGTAATCTTAATCTTTACAAAAGTTGCTTTGAAAAAAAATTTTTCTAATGAATGTATTATCTTTATTATCAATTATTTTTATGACTTCTCTGCTATCCTCAAGCAATAACACTCAGAGTCACAACTGCATCAATGTAGGAGAAAGCGAGTTGACAATCCGTGTTCTGAAGTCCGACATCAGTCTTGACAGCATCGAAGTATGGGTCTATACAGCCCCTATCTTTATCAATACTTTTGAGAACGAGACCTATCCACTCATCCTGAAAGACGGTTGTTTTACCGGAAAAATCCCGACTGAAATGAAGGAAGAGGTAATAGGACTTTCTTTCAATACTGCCGAAAAGAGTTACGGCAGAGAGCTTCAGGTGCGTCAAGGCGTGAACAATATCTACGAAATAAGCATAGACCCGAACCTTGAAATTGACTGGGGCGAAAAACCGGATTTCGAAGGTCTCACAAGTGACGACTGGATAAAAATCCACAACAGCAACACAGCTATTTTCAGTTCGCACGATCTGGCTATCCCTAAGCAAAAATATGCCGACTGGCGCGATGTGCGCAAATTTGAGGTCGACACACTGTGGCCGCGCAATCTTGCTGCGACCAAACTACCCCCGGGTCTTCCTGATTGGGTGGAAAACAGCTTGCGTTGCCGCTTCGCCGCAATGGTGTCGATTCCTTATACGAAAGCGGCAGAAAATATTTATGGCATGAAAGTAGCCGAACCGCCGATGGAGTCGTATACCTTCCTTGATTCCATATCATATACCGAAGATACATTCCTCAAAAAATCACTGTACACCGGGCTTAAATCATTTCTCTATGCTCTTCTACGCTTTCCGGAAGGAGGCTTTGAGCCAATAGGCGACACTCCCGTGGATGAGTGGCAAGATATTGCGAGGCTAAAGCTGTCGAGAGCGATCAGTAATCCCACAAAGCTATTGCTTGATCTGTTATCGGCAATGTCGTATGTAGAGCAAATTGATATTAAGCAAACTCCGCTGACTGCACAACAAATAGAAAACGTAAAGGCAGGATACAGCGATGGACTGAAAAATATCATTCTGAATAAGAACTCGAAATTAGCATCTACTTTAGAGAATGACAAAAAACTTTACAAAGATATTACCGATGATAATTTTTCACTTAAAGATTATATCGACAAGGAATACCCGGGACGTCCTGTAATAATAGACACATGGGGCACTTGGTGCATACCATGTCTTGACGCCATAGCCAAGACTGAGACTATCAAGAGTAGTATTGATTCGGGAGATATTATATTTCTTTACATATCTACCGACGCGTCTCCTTTGGATGAGTGGAAAAGGGTAGCTAAGGATATAAGTGGCGACCATATAAGAATAAACGATGCCGCCACGGAAAAGATGTCCGCTACTTATAATCTTGAGGTATTCCCGTCGTACTTATTCTTTTCTTCTTCGCATGATCTCCTTGAGATTACATCGGGCTTTCCAGGCGCAGAAAAGTATAAAGGTTTTATCAACGCTCTTTCAGGAAACAAGTAATTAGTTGCCTGAGATTACCGGCAGGCGATTTTCTTTTGGATGTAGTGCATGGCGACGAACATCATGACGTCGGTAAGGATCCATGAAACGGGATAGATCATCAGGAGCTCACCGAAGGTGCCGTCGGCAGGGAAAAATCCTACCCAGAAGAGTCGCAACACGCATGTACCGAAAATAGTGATCAGCGCCGGAGTCATAGAGTAGCCCACACCGCGCATCGTGGCTCCCGTTACCTCGTAATAAGAGGCCAGGAACTGCCACGTGAGCACAACGACCATGCGCTCGCAGCCGAACATGAGCACCTCGGCATCGTCGGTAAACGGCATCATGAAAGCCTCGCGCGCCCACGACAGGCACACATTGAGTATCGCCGAAGATATAAAACACATGATGAGGCTCAGAGTATAGACACGGCGTATGCGGTCGATATTGCCGGCGCCATAGTTCTGGCTCACAAAAGCCGTGGCGGTCTGAGTGAAGGCCGTCATCACGAAGTAGCAGTAGATCTCATAGGTAAGAGCCGCCGCCGACCCGGCCGATGCAGATGCACCGAAGCTATTGATGGCGCTGAGGATAAAGATGTTGCTGATCGAAAAGACTGTAGTCTGCAAGCCTGCCGGTATGCCTATGCGGCACACCTTGGCTATCTCGGCGGCACGCCAGCGCAGATTTGCCGCCATCAGGCGCACATCGGAACGCTCGCGCACCAGGATCACTACGATAATGACGGCGTTGATAAGATTGGACAGCACCGTGCCCCAGGCCACACCCTGCACGCCCATACCCATGCCGGCCACAAAGAGGAAGTTGAAACCGACATTGGCTATACCGGCCGCGACAAGGCTGTAGAACGGCCGGCGAGTGTCGCCTATACTCCTCAGCACCGCCGCGCCGAAATTGTAGACGATCATAAAAGGCATGCCCACGGCAAAGATGCGCAGATACTCTATGGCATCGTCGAGCACCTCGCCCGGCGTGTCGAGCAGCCGCAGGATGGGATCGGCGCAGAACTGCGTGATAGTGAACATGAGCACTCCGCAGATAAGCGACAGA
>JAGAUV010000052.1 GCA_017620635.1 Muribaculaceae bacterium
ATGACAAATTCGGTCTGGTTGAAGGTTTAATGACCACCGTTCATTCTACCACCGCTACTCAGAAAACCGTTGACGGTCCTTCTATGAAAGACTGGCGCGGTGGCCGTGCTGCTGCCGGCAACATCATCCCCTCGAGCACAGGTGCTGCCAAGGCTGTAGGCAAAGTTATCCCCGAACTCAACGGCAAGCTCACAGGTATCTCGATGCGTGTCCCCACCCTCGACGTTTCTGTTGTTGACCTTACCGTAAACCTCGCTAAACCCGCTACAAAAGAAGCTATCTGCGCTGCTATGAAAGAAGCTGCAGAAGGCGAACTCAAAGGCGTTCTCGGCTACACCGAAGATGCTGTTGTTTCGAGCGACTTCCTCGGCGACACACGCACTTCTATCTTCGACGCTAACGCCGGTGTATACCTGACCGACAACTTCGTAAAAGTTGTTTCTTGGTACGACAACGAGATCGGCTACTCTAACAAAGTGCTCGACCTCATCGCTACCATGGTTCGCATCAACGGCTAATCAATCGCGACAATATCATAAAGGCTGTGCTATCGCACAGCCTTTTTTTGTACCCTTAATTAAGCATTGCCGCCGGCGGCGAAATGAGATAGAGACAGTGCCGGGCTCGGGTCACGGCGGTATAGAGCCAGCGGTAGAGGCTGAGATTGAGCGCATCCTCGGGGATATAACTCAGATCTACATACACATCGCCCCACTGCCCGCCCTGTGCCTTGTGGCAGGTTACGGCATAGGCATACTTCACATGAAGGGCTGTCCAGTAAGGATCGGTGCGAAGGGCACGCAGTCGGGCATCGACAGGGCGGTCGGCATACGGTCCGTCATCGCCCATCAGTCCGTAGTACAAGGCATTCCACGCCTCCTGCGATATTCCGGCCTCGGGAGAACCGAGACTGTCAAGCAATATCTTTATGTCGAACTCTATCGGATCGCCCTGTGCCTGAGGCAAGGACAGTCTCACGTCGGCAAAGCGCAGACCATAACGCGTCTCGCTGCCATACACGGCAGCTACAGTGAGTATGTCGCCGTTGGCGATAAACTCCACGCCCCCTGTCTTCTTGCTGAAATAATGGTTGCGCGACACTATCAGCATGTCGTCGCGCATGAGCTCTTCCTCTCTGTAGAGCACCTCCGAGCGTATGGCCGCGTTGTATGCCGCCGCACGCCGGTTGCTCAGAGTTATCACAATAGTATCCGATATGTCGCGGCTGTACGATGCCGTCAGCAGCTCGGGCAGATCCTCGGCCGCCACTATTACCACATCGTCGGCCGCGCGCAGCTTCGGCACGGGCATATCGCCTTTCGAGCCTTCGCTCTGTCGGCGTGTGATAGCGGCCATCGTGCGGCGCAGGCGCGTTGCATTGAACAGGATACCCGAATCGGCTGCCTGGCGTGCCGTTTCGGTAAGTGTGGCCTGTGTTACCTTCAGGCCGAGACGGCGAAGCACATCGGGATTCATCGCCGGGCTGCGGTCGGCGCCGACAGGTGGCAGCTGGGCCGTATCGCCTATCAGTATCAGCCGGCAACCGTCGCCGGAGTACACATATGTTATAAGGTCGTCGAGCAGATTGTCGCCCTTCTCGTCGCCTGTTCCTATCATCGATGCCTCGTCGACAATAAAGACAGCGTCACGCAGCTTGTTGTCGGCCGGCATACGGGTGCCCCAGCCGTTTGTAATGCCGTTGGGGTCATGACGGTAGATCTTGCGATGTATCGTATATGCCGGGAAACCGCCCGAATTGGCGCTGAACACCTTTGCCGCGCGGCCCGTAGGCGCCAACAGCATGACAGGCCGCTTCCTGGCGGCAAGAGTCTTCACAAGAGCGCCGGTAAGCGAGGTCTTGCCCGTACCGGCATAGCCGTTGAGGATAAACACCCGGTCGGTGTCGGCCGTGGTGCAGAACCGCGCCATGGCGGCCACCACGGCTACCTGCTGGTCGTTAGCTCTGTATGGAAGAGCCAGCAGCACCTCGGCGGCAAATTCCTTATCGTCCATCACTCTTTCTCGAAGGGGTCGTAGAGTGCTTTGATGCCTCTCTGTTCGGCAAGACGCAGCAGATACTCGAACGCGGCATGACGGTTGTCCTCTATCTCGCAGTCCTTGATAGCCTGCTTGAGATTCTTGGCGAAATAGCCAACCTCCGGACACTGAGGCAGTCCGAACAGAGCCATTATCTCCGTGCCGTCGACAGGATTCTTGCGGTTGCGCTCGCGATCCTTGGCATCGGTATCGCGAAACTTCTGCTCCACCAGGTCGAAATTAGCCAGATACCGAGCCTTGCGTGCCTCGTCGCGGCTCGTTATGTCGGCACGGGCGAGTATCATCAGGTCGGCAAGATCCTCCTCGGCATAGTTGGCGAGACGGCGCACGGCACTGTCGGTCACTTCATCCTCTACAAGTGCTATAGGCCTCATGTGCAGCTCGACAAGCTTGGCGACATAGTTGAGCTCCGAGCCGAGCGGAAACTTGAGGCGGCGGAAGATAGTCTTTACCATCTTCGAACCGATGAAATTATGGTTATGGAAGGTCCATCCGCGTTCGGGATCGTAGTGCTTGGTCACAGGCTTGCCTATGTCGTGGAATAGAGCAGCCCAGCGAAGATATATATTGTCGGACACGGCAGCCACGCTGTCGAGCACCGTCATCGTATGCTTGAAATTGTCCTTGTGCGCCCGGCCGTTGACTACATCAATTCCTTTCATCCTGACCAGCTCGGGAAGTATGAAGGCAAGCAGACCGCTGTCGAGCAGGTAGTACCAGCCTGTCGACGGCCGCGGAGCCGCCATGATCTTGAACAGCTCGTCCTTGATGCGCTCGGCGGTAATGATCTCCATTCTCTGGGCATTGCGCCTTAGCGCTGTGAATGTGTCGGGAGCGATATCGAAACCGAGCTGTGTGGCGAAACGTATGCAACGCAGCATACGCAGCGGATCGTCGGAGAAGGTCACATCAGGGTCGAGAGGTGTGCGTATGATACGACGTTCGATATCGCCGAGGCCGTCGTAGCGGTCTATTACTTCGCCAAAGGTAGCGGCATTGACCGATATGGCCATGGCATTGATCGTGAAGTCGCGGCGCGCCAGGTCGTCGTCGAGCGTACCGTCTTCGACTATAGGATTGCGCGAATCGCGCTTATACGATTCGCGGCGCGCCCCTACAAACTCCAGTTCTGTCTTGCCCTTGTGCACCTGGGCCGTGCCATAGTTGCGGTAGACGGCAAGATTGGTATTGGGGCCCATAGCCTCGGCCACATGCTGTGCCAGCTCTATGCCCGAACCTACCGTCACGAAATCTATATCTTTAGAGTGACGCCCTATGATGAGATCGCGCACATAGCCGCCGACAACATAGCATTCGCGGCCCATGCCATCGGCCACACCACCGACGGTGCGGAATATATCGAGTTTTAGCTTATCTTTAAGATTCATACACTTACTTTTGCCTCTGTAGCTTTCAGTCCATCAGCATGGGCTCTTCGGGGGCTGTTGTGATGAGCTTTCCGCCGGCGGCAGTGACGATATATGTGTTCTCGATTCCTACCGGCCCTATCTCGGGGATGACGAATTTAGGCTCGAGAGCTATCACGTTGCCTTCCTCTATGATGTCTTTCGAACGGGGAGCGATCACAGGGGCCTCGTTGACCTCTATTCCCACGCCATGACCGACAAATCCGGCCTGACTGCGGTGTCCCATGAAATACTCTTTCATTCCGGCCTCCGAAACCATGTCGACGGCTTTGTGATAAAGGTCGCTGGCCTTTGCGCCGGGAACCATCATCCCGGCGAGAGTACGGCATATCTCGGCCGACAGCCGGCATGCGCGGAGAGTATCTTCGCTCAGACTGCCGGTATAGTACATGCGTGTCATATCGGTCATGTAGCCTGTATAGTTGCCGTTCACATCGACCATTACAGGAATGCCGGGCTTGATGACGGTACCGTCGGCGCCGACGGGCAGCGACGGATCGAGTCCGAGACCACCCATTGCAAAATCGTAGGGCGACGGTTCGTCGGCATTGTGCCCCGTGAGTACATTGCCCATGAATATCTCCATCTCATCGCCGGCGATACGGAAGAGACCCAGACAGCCCTCCTGACGGGAGGCACGTTCTATCTCGATCTGAAGGTCGATATCGCGCATCCCTTCCTGATAGAGATGCGGTATGCGATTGTAGATATATGTCTGCTTCTCGCCCGAACGTATAAGCATGTCCTGCTCCATCCGGGTCTTGACCGAACGTGCCGCGCGCATTACCGGCGACATGTTTTTAGACGGTGCAGCCAGGCCGAATGCCCTTGCCAGACGCTGAGCCGACGAGTAGCTTATATTGTCGAGCTCCAGGCCTACATCTCCGGGCTCCGACATGGCTCGGGAGGCAAGCGCCGAGGCTATCTCTTCGGGCTTACGGATATGAAAGAGGTCGTCTGAATCGGAGCGCAGGGTCGAGGGCTGACGGACAAAATAAAATGGCGGTCTCATGTTGCCGGGCAGATACACGTAGCCACGGAACACACGGCCGGTCAGATAATATATATTGGCGTTGTTGTGGATCAGCGCGGCCGAGATGCCGGCTTCACGCATTCCCGAGTACACACGGCTAAGGCGCTCTGACTGCTCGTCCTTGCCGAGCAGATTTATCTGCAAGTAATCGTTAGGCTCTTTCATAAACAGGGGGTAAATTTATGACTCTTAAAGGGGAACAAACCGGACGGGACTAAGGTTTAGCGAGGTATAAAGGTAATACCTATCTGCTCTATGCCGTCTACGGTGTCGCGTCTCATGATATGGCGCAGGCGCACTTTCTGCCCCTGGCGCATGTAGATACCGTGGGCGACAGTGTCGCTTACCTGCAGCGACGGGCCCGAGCCGCGTCCGCGCCACCGGCCCTCCACATCGGCAAACACGATATTCAGTGTGTCGGGCTTAGCCAGTGTGTTGTCGAGGTCGGGCATGATCTCAAGCCACAGGTTACGAAATTCGTAGCCGTGGGTATGACGGAGCGTGAGCAACAGATCGCCCTCCACTGCCATGCTGTCGCGAAGCGTGTCGACCGTAAATATCACAGGCTCTTCATATCGCCATGCCGCGCCGGGCATGGTCCGGAACGCCGAGAAAAAGTTGTCGTTGCCGTTGCCGTAATGACCGTCGATACTGCACGAAGCTATTATCGCCGCTATCACGGCCATACTAAGACTGCGGAGCGCTTTCATTGCCGGGTTTGTCCTTTCCGGGTTTCTTCTTTTGCTTATGTCGCTGTTTCTGGTTCTGAGGCTTGGGCTGCTGGGCGTTCTGTTCCTGACCGGCCGCCTGGCGCTCGCCTTCCGGCTTCGGTTTGGCGTCGGCCTGCTTGTTCTTCTGGCCCTGCGGCTTGCGGCGTTTTTTCTTCTTGCGGTCGAAGCGCGACAGATCGTCCTCGTCACTGAGCACGTCGCCGAAGTCGCTCTTGGGCTTGGCTTTCTTGTCGCCCTGATCGGGGATAAGCGACAAGGGCTTCTCGCCGGCTTTGTTGAGGCTTATTATCTCGAACACACGGTCGGCGCTGATAGTTACCAGATTCGCGGCCAGATTCTTGTCAGTGGAATAGGTTACCAGACGGTTGAAGATATCGCTCTTGAAGTGGAAGTATGTGGCATCGGCGGTCTCGAGACGCACCTCTCGCGGCGGCATCTTCTTCGAAGCCTCCACATAGGCGTCGACCTCGAAATTGAGGCAGCATTTGAGCTTGGCGCACTGGCCGGCAAGCTTCTGGGGGTTAAGCGATATATCCTGATAACGGGCGGCGCTGGTGGCGACAGATACAAAATTTGTCATCCACTGCGAGCAGCACAGAGGTCGGCCGCACGGACCGATGCCGCCTATACGGCCTGCTTCCTGACGGGCGCCTATCTGCTTCATCTCGATACGCACCTTGAAGGTCTCGGCGAGGATCTTGATGAGCTGGCGGAAATCGACACGTTCGTCGGCGATATAATAGAATATCGCCTTGTTGCCGTCACCCTGGTACTCCACGTCACCTATCTTCATATTAAGCTTGAGGCTCTCGGCGATTTTGCGCGCGCGTATCATGGTGTCGTCCTCCCGGGCCTTGGCCTCTTCGAATTTCTCGATATCGGCAGGCTTGGCGAGCCTGAACACACGTTTGGGTTCGGGTGTGTTACGTCCGGCGGCACGCTTCATGCGCAGGGCAGCCAGCTCGCCTGTCAGGGTCACGGTTCCTATATCGTGACCGGGAGCAGCCTCCACTGCCACCACATCGCCGGGGCCGAGCGGTAGATTCGTTGTATTCTTGAAATAGCCCTTGCGCGTATTCTTGAACTGCACCTCCACGATATCGCCGCCGGCCATACCGCCGGGTATGTCAGCGAGCCAGTCGAAGCTGTGCAGCTTGTTGCGCCGGCAGTCGGAACACTTGCGGAAATGATTGCCGCAGCCCGTGGGACGGCCGTCATCGACCTCGTCACGGCCCTCGCCGCCATTGTCGGCTCCGGTATCGGCTGTCTTGTCGGCGTCGCGTTCTACAGGAGGCAGATCTTCTTTATCTTTCTCCATAAGCTTACTTGGCAAAGCTTACCGAACGGGTCTCGCGGATAACGGTAATCTTGACCTGACCCGGATAAGTCATTTCATCCTGGATTCGACGGGCTATTTCGGCTGAAAGCTTTTCGGTTTCGGCATCGTCGATCTTATCGGCGCCTACGATCACGCGCAGCTCGCGGCCGGCCTGGATGGCATAGGTCTTGAGCACGCCGGGATACGACATGGCCAGTTGCTCGAGGTCGTTGAGACGTTTGATATAAGCCTCCACGATCTCGCGACGGGCACCGGGACGGGCGCCGGAGATAGCATCGCAGACCTGGACAATGGGCGCCAGCAGCGATGTCTGCTCCACCTCGTCGTGGTGAGCACCGATAGCATTGCAGATCTCGGGTTTCTCTTTATACTTTTCGGCAAGCTTCATGCCTAAGAGTGCGTGCGGCAGTTCGGGCTCTTCGTCGGGCACCTTGCCTATATCGTGGAGCAGGCCGGCGCGACGTGCCTTCTTGGGATTGAGACCGAGCTCCGAAGCCATGACGGCGCAGAGGTTTGCAGTCTCGCGCGAGTGCTGCAGCAGGTTCTGGCCGTAGCTCGAGCGGTATTTCATCTTGCCCACCATGCGGATGAGCTCGGGGTGCAGACCGTGGATGCCAAGGTCGATAGCCGTGCGCTGGCCTGTCTCGATGATTTCCTGTTCGATCTGCTTGCGCACTTTCGCTACTACTTCCTCGATACGTGCCGGATGTATGCGGCCGTCGGCAACAAGCTGATGCAGGGCCAGACGGGCTATCTCACGGCGCACGGGGTCGAAGCCCGACAGCACTATGGCCTCAGGGGTGTCGTCGACTATGATTTCTATGCCGGTGGCTGCCTCGAGAGCACGGATGTTGCGGCCCTCGCGACCGATGATGCGGCCCTTGATTTCGTCACTGTCGATGTGGAACACTGTCACGGAGTTCTCGATGGCGGTCTCTGTGGCTACGCGCTGTATCGACTGTACCACGATGCGACGGGCTTCCTTGTTGGCGGTAAGCTTGGCATCGTCCATTATATCATTGATATACGAGGCGGCGGCTGTCTTGGCCTCGTCCTTTAGGCTTTCGATAAGTTTTTCCTTGGCCTCGGCGGAGGAAAGGCCCGATATGTGCTCGAGAAGGTCCTGGGCCTGTCGGTGCAACTCGTCGAGCTGGGCCTGACGGTTGTTTACCACGGCTTGCTGCGCGTCGATATTCTGGCGGAGGCCGTCGAGCTCGTTTCGGGTGCGCTGGTTTTCACTCTGCTGCTGGTTGAGCTGCAGCTCGCGCTGTTTCATCTTTGCCTCGGTCGACTGTAGCTTGGACATCTTCTGGGCCGCCTGTTTTTCGGCGTCCGAAGTTATCTTGAGCGCTTCTTCACGACCTTCAAGCACCTTGTCGCGTTTCAGATCCTCGGCCTGTCGCTCGGCATCGGCAACAATCTGCTTGGCACGTGTGCCGGCCATACGGCGCTGCATGACCAGTGTTACCCCGACTCCTATAGCGGCGGCAACTATGGCAACAGCAATAAAATACAAAATCATCTATCTGATTATCAAATGAATGTAAATAAAAAGCGCACATTCCTTTCACATCCGTGGATCGTCCACGGCATGTCGGGAAGTGCGGCAAAAATAATCCCGGCGTGAGAGCCAAAGATACTTGCGAAGCGGCGAAGAGGCATTGTCGGGCTGTCGGATAGCGACAGCCGTCATTCTATTGCCGATAGCAGTCGGTCGAGTCGGGCTTCGAAATCGGCGAGTAATATTCGCTGATCCTGTAGCTGTTTGGTCTGGCGATAGAGCATGTCGGCATAATAGAGCGCGACTTTTGCAAGTGCCACTGCCGGCTTATCGCCTGAGGCTCCGTAGATCAGATTCTCGCAGTTACCGTTGATGCGCTCGATTATCGAGCGATAGAACGACTCTTCGTTCTCCTTCACAGGTAGCTTGAACGGATCTACTCCTGTTATCTTGACTGTTATACTATGAACTTTCGACTGTTCCATCGGGTCGGACTTACCGGCGGGTGTTACAATTCCTTCTTCAGATCGGCGACGCAAGCGTCGATTTCCCGCACTAAACCTGACAAAATTTCACGGGTCTTGATAGCAGACTCCGTATCGGGAGCCAACGCCGACGAAACGCGCAAGTATTCGTTGTCGACTTTTAGTTTTTCGATGGTCGCATTAGCGGCAGCCAACTCTGACTTCAGTTCTACGACTTCGTCTCGCAAACGCCTTACGTCGGACTGCAAGCTTTCATAGCGCGTAACAAGCAGCTCGGCTTTGTGCCCCAGACGGGTCAGTTGCTCCGTGAGTTCCGTTGCCATTTTGTCAATTTTTTACAAAAGTACGCTATTTTTTCGAATTTGCAAAAATTTGTTCCATAAAATTATCGCGAATCACGCAAAAGAAAGCCCCGGAGAACGCGCGTGGCAGTCTCCGGGGCCTGTACTGTTATTGTCTTGATTACATCATGCCGGGGATGTTGGGGTTCTGAGGCATAGGTTTCTCCTCTTTCTTCTGGGCGATGACGCACTCGGTGGTAAGGAACATGCCGGCGATAGAAGCAGCGTTCTCAAGAGCGACACGTGTCACCTTGGCAGGATCGATCACACCGGCTGCGAGCAGGTGCTCGTATTTGTCGGTACGGGCGTTGTAGCCGTAATCGCCTTCTGCCTCACGTACTTTCTGTACTACCACTGCGCCTTCAACGCCTGCATTGCATGCGATCTGACGGAGGGGCTCCTCGATAGCGCGCTCTACGATAGCGATACCGGTCTGCTCGTCGTCGTTAACGCCTTTGAGCTTGGCCAGACGGTCGAGGCAACGGATGTAAGCCACGCCGCCGCCGGGTACGATACCTTCGGCGATAGCTGCGCGTGTGGCGCTGAGGGCGTCGTCCACACGGTCTTTCTTCTCTTTCATCTCAACCTCGGAGGGTGCGCCTACATGGAGCACTGCAACACCGCCGGAGAGCTTGGCAAGACGCTCCTGGAGTTTCTCGCGGTCGTAATCGCTGGTCGTGGTCTCCATCTGTGCCTTGATCTGTGCGATACGGGCATCGAGAAGGGGCTTGTTGGTGTCGCGGTTGACGATTGTGGTATTGTCTTTCGATACGGTAATCTTGTTGGCGTGGCCGAGATCATCGAGGGTAGCGGTGGCAAGGCTCATACCCTTGACCTCAGAGATAACGTTGCCGCCGGTAAGGATGGCGATATCCTCGAGCAGATCTTTGCGACGGTCGCCGAAGCCGGGAGCTTTGACTGCGCATACCTTGAGGCTGCCGCGGAGACGGTTCACTACAAGGCCGGCGAGGGCGTCCTGATCTACATCCTCTGCGATGATCAGAAGGCCGCGGCCGCTCTGTGCGGTGCCTTCGAGGATGGGAAGAAGGTCCTTGAGGTTAGAAATCTTCTTGTCGTAGAGAAGGATGAAGGGGTTCTCGTACTCGCATTCCATCTTCTCGGGATCGGTAATGAAGTAGGGAGAGATGAAGCCGCGGTCGAACTGCATGCCTTCTACAACCTCGATGTTGGTCTCGGTGCCCTTGGCCTCGTCTACTGTGATGACGCCTTCTTTGTTGACCTTCTGCATGGCCTCGGCGATAAGACGGCCGATGTTCTCGTCGTTGTTGGCCGAGATACGGGCTACGTCTTCGATCTTCTTGAAGTCGTCGCCTACTTCCTCGCTCATGTCCTGGATTCCGGCTACGACTTCAGCCACAGCCTTGTCGATACCGCGTTTGAGGTCCATGGGGTTGGCGCCTGCGGTAACGTTCTTGAGGCCGACAGCCACGATGGCCTGGGCGAGAACGGTAGCGGTGGTTGTGCCGTCGCCTGCATCGTCGCCGGTCTTGGAGGCTACTTCCTTCACGAGCTGTGCGCCCATGTTCTGAAACTCGTCCTCAAGCTCTACCTCGCGTGCCACTGTCACGCCGTCCTTTGTGATGTGGGGAGCGCCGAATGCACGGGAGATGATCACATTGCGGCCTTTGGGGCCGAGGGTTACTTTCACGGCGTCGGCAAGTGCGTCGACACCTTTTTTGAGCTCGTCGCGAGCTTCGATATTGAATTTGATTTCTTTAGCCATTGTAGTATTGTTTTTAGAGACCTGACTTCGTTGTGAATATATCAGTTCTAAATTTCTTATTTAACGATAACTGCGAGTACTTCGCTCTGACGCATGATGAGTGCCTTCTCGTCGCCGAGATCAACTTCGTTGCCGGCGTATTTGCCATAGAGCACTTCATCGCCCTCTTTAAGTACCATGGGCTCGTCTTTGGTGCCTTCGCCTACGGCGAGAACGGTGCCACGGAGGGGTTTTTCTTTTGCTGCATCAGGGATGATGATGCCACTTGCGGTTACTGCTTCTGCTGCTTCGGGCTGGATGAGCACGCGGTCAGCAAGGGGTTTGAGTTTCATGATAATATTATTTTGTTGTTATATTCGTTTTTCATTCATTACTACAAAAACTGAGCCAAATACATTTTTGTCAGTCCCGACTGACATTTTGTCAATCCGAAAGACATAACGCCACCGGGGGCCATCGGGTTCGTGACGCCGCTGAACTTTTTCCGACGCCTCTTTGTTTTTGGTATAATTAACTCAAATTGCACTGAAATGAAAAAATTACTACTGTTGTCGGCTGTCGCAGCGTTTCTGCTCGCAGCCCCGGCATGCACTCAGAAAAGCGGAGTAGCCGATGCCACCACATTCTCAGAGAAAATAGCTAACTGCAGCAATCCCGACAGTATCAATGCGTATGTCGATCAGTCAAAAGCCTATGCCGAAAAACTGGTAAAGGAAGGCAAGGTAAAGGAAGCGCAGGAGTATCTGACCAAGATCGAGCCGGTAGTCAAGGAGAAAGCGCCGGCTGCTGCCTCGGCGATCACTACCGCAAAGGAAATCCTGAATAAAGCCGTCGAGAAGCTCGGACAGGGCAAGGACAACGCCGCCGAAGCCGTCAGCAATGCCACAAAAGAAGTAGCCGACAAGGCCAATGAGGCTGGAGATGCCGTAGCCGGCAAGGCTCAGGAAGTTTCAGATGCTGTAGCCGATAAAGCTTCTGATGTGAAGGACGCCGTAGCCGACAAGACCAAAGAAGTGACCGACGCCACTGTCGACAAGGCCAAAGAAGCCGCCGACGCCGTAGGCGACAAAGCCAACGACGTGAAAGACGCCGTAAAAGACAAGATCGACGATCTCAAGAAGAAATAAGCCTTAGGCACCACATACACACAGGCTGCGTCATCCCACATGCCGCAGCCTGTTGTTTTATGCTTCATCACTCCGCACGTTTCTTGAGCGGTTTGTTGAAGCGGTATTGGATGTGGAAGAGGATGTAGCGCGGCATGGTGGCTGTGATCTGCTCTATTTTAGCCTGAGCGTTGACCATATAGTTGACGCGGTTGTATTGTCGGAGCAGATCGTATGCATCGACAATAAACACTACCTTGTTCTTGAACGCTGTCTTGGTAAGACGGGCGTTCCATATCACGTCGGTAGAGTTGAGCTTGCTGTCGTTATAGCCCCATCGGCTATAAAGCGACACGTCCGAAGAGACTCCCCAACCATACGGAAGTCTTACACTCCCGTTAAGGCTGGCATTAAACACCCACGAGGAGCGCCCGACAACATCCCTGTCAGGACTCGAGTAGCCGGTCCAGTCTCCCGATACAAAAGTACTGATAATTATTAAGCCCACGAAATTTTCAGCGACTTTTTCTTATCCTCTCGCCTCTCCTCTTCCTCTTCCGCCAAACTACCGAATGAAATCGCGCCAATTACCGAATGGTACATAAACTATCATTTCTGACGCGTCTCCGTTGGCTTGTCGATGCGATAAAGAATGCTTAACTTTGTCGCGAAAAAAACAGACCAATCCCATGGACACTACCAATAATATTTCAGCATCGGCACGGCTCTCGTCGATAGGCAGCAACCTGCGCGACTGGGCCGCAATAGTGACAGGCATATTTATCTATGCCCTCGGCTTTACAGCATTTATCCTGCCGCATCATATCGTCATCGGCGGCATGACAGGCTTCAGCTCGCTCGTCTATTATGCCACCGGAGGCCTGCTGCCCATCGCCGTGATCATGTACGGCAGCAATGCCATCCTCCTCATCTGCGGCTACAGATATCTCGGCAAGAGCTTTGTGCTGCGCACGATCTTCGGCATGACGGTGCTCTCCTTCCTTATCGGAGCATTCGAGGGCTACTTCACATCGCATCCGCCCATTGTTACCAGCGCGCCGATGAGCATCATGATGGGTTCGGTGCTTCTCGGCCTCGGCATAGGCATATATTACAGCCATCACGGCACATCGGGAGGCACCGACATCGTGGCGGCGATAATGGAGCACACATCCGACATCAGCATGGGCCGCGTGCTCATGATAGTAGACGTATCGATAGTCTCCCTGTCCTTCCTCCTGCCATTCGAGGGCGACATGGAAGCTCGCATACAGGCCCGTACTCAGACCATACTCTTCGGCCTGCTCTCGATATTCATCTACTCCTGGATCGCCGACAAATACGTGGCACAGGGCAAACAGACCGTACAGTTCTTTATCCTCTCCGACAAATGGGACGAGATAGCCTACCGCATAACCCACGAGACCGGACGCGGCGCCACGGTGTGGGACGCCACCGGCTACTGGACCGGGAACGACAAAAAGATGATGCTCGTATGGTGCCGGCAGTGGAACGTGCTCGACATCTACCGCATAGTCCACGAAGTCGACGAACACGCATATGTGACCGCATCAAATGTGCGTAGCGTCTACGGCAACGGCTTCGACCGGCTGAAGATAAAGAAACACAAGTCCTGAAAAAACAAGTTCTGCCTCGCACGAGACAGAACTTGTTTTTGGGGGGCTGCGTCAGCGCCCTACTCCACCGTGATTCTTGCGGCAGCCGAGTGGGCTGTCAGCTCGGGGGCATACTGGCTCTGCAGGGTGGCGATACCCGATATGAACTCGCCGGCGACATTCGCTGTCATATCGTAGGTCACATGGTATGTGCCCTTGGGCAGATAGCCTACGAAGAGCCGCGTGGAGGCATCGAGATTCTCGCGATAGAAGCCGAGTCCGCCGTCGTAGACATAGCCAGGCAGCTGCTCCACAGGCTCGAAACATGCCGGACGCTCGTCGTCGATACTGATATACTCAAGGTCGCGCTTGGCCACGATCGTAAGCTGTACGCGCACACGTTCGCCCAGAGCGAAATCCTTAGTCTCCACCCATTGGCCGTCGCGCTCCACAAGCACTCGCTTGTCGATGGCAAGGTCGCGTCCGGGACGAGCCTTGACCGAAGACATCGGCCGGCGGTCGACAGTCAGCACCGATCCGTAAGAAGGCGTTACCCCATTGGGCGTAACGACGATCTTGAGCTTGCCCTTGTCGGCGAGGCGCTGGGCAAAGTAGCCCGTCGCGCTCTCTTCCTTGCTTATCTCGAGCTGTTTGCCGTTGACAGTGACATTGTTGGCCACCGCTACCGACGTCCAGTCGCTGCCCGTCATAAGCACCGATGCAATGATGTAGTCGGGATTGTAAGCGCCGAGGTCGTCGTTGGCCTGCGCCTGCACTATTACCCACTGACGCATGGCGTCTATATCGGTGGAAGGAGCTCCCATGGTGGCATAGGCCTGTATTATGGTGGCATAGCTGCGGATATCGCTTACCGAGGGGAAGCAGAGGCCCATGCCGGCCTTGACCACGCCGAACTCACGGATGGAGGCAAGCACATTGCCGGCCTCTGTCTTGCGGCCGTTGCCGGCGAGTATCAGCACGTCGTAAGCCTTGCCTACCGTGCCGTCCTTGCGCCAGTTGCGTGCCGCTTCGGCTACCGTGTCGCGTATGAGGCGGTCGCCGGCGGTCGATTTCTTCACTGTCGGCAAGAGAGTCGCGATAAGCGCGAGCTCGCTGTCGGTCTTGGCGCGCTGCGGTTTCACGGCCTCTCTCTCTATGTAGCTGAACGCCGGCTGTATCATACCGGCAATATCCATATCGCCGGCAGGAAGCATATTGAGCGAGTTGGCCAGGCCGAGCGTCATGAGCACTACACGTGTGGCCCACTCCGACGATCTGTCGCTCCAGCCGCCCCAGCGGAAGCCGCCGTCGGCATTCTGAAGCTTATTCAGCGCCGCTACAGTCTCCCTGACAGCCGAGGCTGCCTTCTCCGGGTCGAGGAGATCGGCAAGAGCCGCCATGCGGCGTGTGTTCGACGCGGCAGCCTGTACCCACGGTGTCTGGTCGAGCATCAGGCGCTTGAGATCCTCGTTTTTCTCGAGCATCGACACAAGGGCCTCCTCGTCGGGATTCTCCGACCAGTGCTTGATAGCCGAGGCTATCGCCGGGTTATGCTCTACTATATATCGTGCCGACAAGGCAGAGAACAGACGGCTTACAAGGCCGTTGGCTGTGGTCTCGTTACGGCCGGCTATGCCGCGCATGGCCTTCACGACTGTCCATACGGGATTCTGGCAGTACTGCAGCGTCACAGCGGCATCGTCCGAAGCCTTTACTGTAAGAGTGAACGGATCCTTGTCATTGGGGTTGAGATAGAACTCCGTGCTCTCCACCACCGTCGTGGCCGACGACAACACCGGTATCACGGTCTGCTCACCGTCGGCAAAAGAGCCGGCGACCGAACGGACGCGATAGCCTATGGCATCGCCGTCGACAGGTGCTGTGACAGGCATCGACACGACAGCCGACGCCTCGGGTGCTATCACATTCTCGAACCTTGCACTCTCTCTTACCTTGTCGGTATTGACATCGAAGAGCTCTACCGTCGTAACGACTGTAACAGTGTCCGTAGAGTTGTTGTACACATTTGCAAGCACGCTCGCCTTGTCGCCCTGGCGCATGAAGCGCGGCAGATTGGGCTGCACCATGACCGGCTTGTTGGCAAGCGCCTCGGCTTCGAATAGCGCCGTGCGGAGTTCCTTGTCCCAGGCCGAGGCCTTGAACTGCCAAGTGGTATTGGCATTGGGTACCGTAAACACTATATCCACATTGCCCTCGGCATCGCTGACGAGCGACGGACGCCAGAATGCCTGGAGCACTTCCGACGGGCGGTATTCGAATTTTTCTTCCTCAGCGCCGCCGGCTTCTTCAGGTTTCGCTTCCGCCACCTCTTCTTCCAGTATGGCACCTCCGGTATCCGTCTGGTCAGCCATAGCGAACTTGTCGTTGGCTACGGATTCCTCGGCTTCTACTATCTCTCCCTTAAAGGCCATAGATGCGGCGGTCCTCATCTTCCTTGCGCCCGTACCGCGCACAAACATAAGGTTCTGCACCGTGCTGCTGTTCCAGAACATATATTCCGGCCATATGTACTCCGGCACTTCCTTCCAGCGTATTGCAATGTTACCGCTGCCGTTCTCGATCTCGCGGTTCTTGTAGCCGAGCGACATATAGGCATGCGACTCATAGAAATGGAAGAGGGCCGCGAACGAGCCGTCGCGCAGCTGGTCGAGGGCTTTGTTGTACATCGTAGCCACGACGGCGGCATCGGCTATACCTTTGCCCTTGCCGTCGACAAGGCGGAACCGCCACGTCTCGGGCGAGCCGGGAGTCAGACGGTCACGGAAGCTCTCGGCGATAATCTCGGGAGCTTTCTCCGTGGGCCGGGTCACGTGCACGGAGCTCTGCTCTACACGGCCTTGGTATACTGTAAAGATATACACCCTTGCATCCTTGCGGTCCTCGGGTAGCTGTATGCCTATACGTTCGAAGCCATGCTTTAACACGTGGGGCTCGAAAGTGACAAGATCGTTGCCGAGCTGCATGGCATAATATACGTAGATCTCTCGTTCCGACGTACCCACAAGTATCTCTGCCTTGTTGCCCTTTACCGTATAGTCGCCGACGGGCACAAAGAGCGGATAGCCACCGGGCACCTGATTGCGCTTTTCGTTGTAGAGGATTATATCGGCCGCTTCGCTCACGGTGTCGGCAAGAGCGGCATCGGTGGGTACAAGGCGAAGTGTATATCTGCCGGCGGCGAGCGACGACACATCAATATTCTGCCGTTCGCCTCCCTTGGCATTGCCGCTGAGCACGGCCTTGTCGGCCTGCAGCAGCTGCCACCCTATCGCTATGGGCTTGTTGTCGCCGTCGGCGTTATATGCCGAGAACGACACTGCGAGCGGCGACGAGCTGTCGGCGGTATTCTGAGCCACACCGGCTGCGAGCACATAGGGCTTGCCGGTCGTAAAGTTCTTGGTGCACTCCGACGTTTCGGCGGTAACGGATGTTATCACAGCCGAAGCCTGGAAGCTGTCGAATTTGCCGCCCGAGGCATTGGTCTTGGCAAGGTCGGAGGCCGGCACGTCGACGCTGAACACGCCCGACGCATCGGTCACGGCTTCAAGAGTGACAAGTTCCTCACCGGTGGGCATAAACCAGCGCCAGCGGTTGGCGCCGACAACTTTGACACTTACCTTGGCGCCGGCAACAGGCATGCCAGAATAAGTGCGTGCCTTGCCGCTGAGACGCACGGCGCCGGGAGCCGGCACATCTCGCTCTACCGAAGTAAACTCGGCCTCGAATGTCGGCAGCTTGAAGTCGCTTACCATTACCCACGACGAGCCATAGGTGGCGACACCCTGCTCATCCTGTACGATGATGCGGTAATTGCCCGTAAGCGAGCCTTTGGTGGTAGCGAACGTACCCGACGCGCGGCCCAGGCCATCGGTAGTGACATCTACGGTATCGACATTCTGGTAATTGGTGTTCTGAAGTCTTATCTTAAGTTTCTGACCGGCGGCGACGCCTGCCTTCTGGCCGGGCCGCTTTTCCGCCATTGCCACAACCCACGATATCGAGTCGCCGGGATGGTAGAGGTTGCGGTCGGTAAGCACATTCACATTATAGTCCGTACCCTCGTCATGGGGCGCGGTGTAAGCGTTGGCGCGTATATCCTGATCGAAATTGTAGACATGGTTCTTATATGTGAAGCGCAGATAGCTGCCCCAGTACCTGTTGCTTGTCGGAGCCGTATAGCTCAGTGTGCCGGTCCTGCCGGTCTTACCGAGATTCGACTTTGTGTAGCGGTTGCCTTGCGCCGCCTTCATATAGTCCACGACCACTCCCTGCACGGGTGCGCCGGTGGTATAATCGGCTGTAATGACAGCATTTGTCGTGCAGCCGTTGATGTTCACGGGTATGAAGGGAGTGCAGCTTATTATTGCCGCGTCGGCGTTTTTCTGTACCGCGCCGTTGATGATAGGAATAAGGGCGTAGCGGCCCGGCTCGCTGAGCCTGAACGAAAACGCCGCCTTGCCGTCGGTCTCCGTGGCTGTGGCAGACTTCTTGTCAAGGCACGGCAGGGTCGACGATATCCTCGACGCCGAGAGGCGCGTGTCCTCCGTCGGCAGCTTGTAGAGGGCGAAGCCTACCGACTTGGCGAAGGAATAGCGCATGGTGGCCTCGATGCTCGTCCGGGGCGCTGCCATGTCGGGTACGCTGTACGATATCGTAGGCTCGGTAAGCTTGTTCAGATGGTTCTCGAACGCCGCTTTCTGATAGAAGCCCGGATATTTGGCTATCGCACGGCGCAGCAGGTCTATCATGCTGTCGCGCTGCGCTATATCGCGGCTGCGCTCGTAGTCTGTATCGTCGGCCTCGGGTTCGTATGTGCTCATGCCCGACTCAAGTGCCTTTACAAGAGCATACGGAGCGCCGGGGAGGCCTTCGTTTTTCTTATACAGGTCCAGATACTCGCGCGAGGCATTACGCATGGTTCCGAGCGATATGCCGGTGCACGCCCAGTAGACGGCACGGTCTGAACCGGCGGCATAGCGCGACGCCATTTTTTTGCAGTCGGCGCTCAGGGCCTCTGTATTGCTCACGCTCGTGTTGCGGAAGTTATTGAAATTGTACACCTTGCGGTTGAGTATAAAACCGTATATGTCAGGTATATACTCGGTCGACTCCTTGCCGTATTCCAGAGAGTTCTTAAAGTCGCCCACCGGCCTGTTGTCTTTTTCGGCCAGGGCAAGAGCCTTGTCGTACAGCTCGTTGAGCTTGTAGGCGAACTGCTCCGCGCTCCACTTCGAGATATCCTCGGGCAGTGGCATCAGCGGCGCGTCCACGTTATTGTACTTCCACCGGCTGTCCTTGTAGATCGAGGTATAGATCTCGGCTTCGAAGGCGGTAAGCATGGCCTTGTCGGCATCTGTGCCGGCCTTGGCTATGTAGTCCTCCACAAGCGCCGGGAGTGTGAAGATGGTGTCCGGATCGATTGAGCGCTCGGCTACAGTGATCTCGAGCAGACATCGCAAGGGATCGCGGCCGGCGTCGAGATTCTTTCGGGCGTTCTTTATTACCTCCTGGGGATAGGCGAAATCAGGAACGGCAAATTCGGGCGAGGCGCCGGATGCGCCTAATATACAACTCATAATGAGGAGAAAGCTTATTATACGTCCTTTCATCAGAAAGCTTGCGGTTAGAGGTTGGGGGAAATGGGATACGGCAGTTGATATGATGTGAAAAGGCGGTGGAGCCGTCGGTATTCAGCGCCACCGCCTTTTATATTACACCGAAGCGACGCTACTTGTTCATTCCGCAGGCCTTGCACTTGTCGGCGATCTGCGTGAAGAAGTCGTTGCCTTTGTCGTCAACGAGGATGAAGGCCGGGAAGTCCTCTACTTCGATCTTCCAGATAGCCTCCATGCCGAGCTCGGGGTACTCGAGAAGCTCTACATTCTTGATGGAGTTCTGGGCAAGTACGGCTGCAGGGCCGCCGATAGAACCGAGGTAGAAGCCGCCGTGAGCCTTGCACGAGTCGGTAACGACCTGGCTGCGGTTGCCCTTGGCGATCATGATCATTGAGCCGCCGGCGCTCTGGAACTGGTCTACATACGGGTCCATACGGCCTGCAGTAGTCGGGCCGAAGGAGCCTGAAGGCATGCCGGCAGGAGTCTTGGCCGGGCCGGCATAGTAGATGGGATGATCCTTGAGGTACTGGGGCATGGGCTCGCCTTTGTCGAGGCGTTCTTTGATCTTGGCGTGTGCGATGTCGCGGCCTACGATGATTGTGCCGGTAAGCGAAAGACGGGTCGACACGGGATATTTGGTCAGCTCGGCCAGTATTTCGGGCATGGGACGGTTGAGGTCGATCTTCACTACATCGCCCTCGCCCTGCTTGCGGTACTCTTCGGGAATAAGCTCGCCGGGGTTGGAGTCGAGTTTCTCTATCCACAGGCCGTTGCGGTCGATTTTGGCTTTGACGTTGCGGTCGGCGGAGCAGCTTACGCCCATGCCGATGGGGCACGATGCGCCGTGACGCGGCAGACGGATCACACAGATGTCATGAGCGAAATATTTGCCGCCGAACTGAGCGCCGAGGCCAAGCTCTTCGGATGCTTTTTTGAGGGCAGCCTCAAGCTCGATGTCGCGGAATGCGTGGCCGTACTCGTTGCCGTGGGTGGGAAGGCTGTCGAGATATTTCACTGAGGCCTTCTTTACCACTTCGAGGTTCTTCTCGGCCGAGGTGCCGCCGATAACGAATGCGATATGATAGGGAGGGCAGGCGGCGGTGCCGAGCGAACGCATCTTCTCGATAAGGAAGGGCACAAGCTTGTCGGGGTTGATACGCGCCTTGGTCTCCTGGTAGAGATATGTCTTGTTGGCCGAGCCGCCGCCCTTGGCTACGAAGAGGAAGTGGTATTCGCCGCCTTCGGTAGCGTGGATGTCGATCTGGGCAGGGAGGTTGCATCCGGTGTTGACCTCTTCGTACATTGTGATAGGTGCGTTCTGGCTGTAGCGCAGATTATCGGTGGTGTAAGTCAGGTATACGCCGTGCGATATTTTTTCTTCGTCGTTGCAGCCGGTATATACGTTCTGGCCTTTGGAGGCATGGCAGATGGCTGTGCCGGTGTCCTGGCAGAAAGGAAGCTGACCCTTGGCGGCTACTTCGGCGTTGCGGAGCATTGTCAGAGCCACGAACTTATCGTTCTGGCTTGCCTCGGGATCAGATAATATTTTGGCTACCATCATATTGTGCTCGCGACGCAGCATGAAGGCGGTGTCGTGCGTAGCCTGACGAGCAAGTACGGTAAGAGCCTCGGGATCGACTACGAGAAACTCGTGGCCGCCCCAGTTTTCGGTATGTACATAATCGGATGTGAGATGATAGTACTCGGTAGTATCGGGGCCGAGGGGAAACATCTCCTGATAGTGAAAGGGTTTGGTTGCCATATCTTATTTG
>JAGAUV010000053.1 GCA_017620635.1 Muribaculaceae bacterium
ATCGTTTTATTTTTGCCTGTTGACAAGACGCCTTGATCCGGCCGGGACGCTATTGAGCTATCAGAATTGACTCGAGACTTCCGCGCGGCCTGCCTGATTTCAGACGGCCTGCGAATGCTCTTGTACTACTCTTAGTCTATTGTAATCGTTTCAATGTTCTCTTTTTCATCTCTCCCGGAAGGGCTACCTCCCGAAAGCGAGTGCAAAGTTACAGCCATTTTTGAAACCTGCCAAATTTCAAAGCGATTTTAACACTTATTTAACAGTTAGAGCCGAACATTTTTCCGCCCCGTTTGTACCACCCCTTTGCAACTCACAAAGTTAAGCCTTTTTTCCCTCCCCACCAAATATTTTTTCATCTCCCGGCCAAATATTTTTTCGTACCGAAGCCCCCGTGAAAGCTGAACAATCACCGGGCTTACATGTTTTAAAAGAAAAACTATTATGATATGAGGGATTACCGCAAACTTATACGCCGTATATCATACCGGCTTCTTCTTTTTGCCGTGATAGGATGCTTCTCGTCGTGCGGAACAGTGCGTACCTACGGAGGCATCGAACATGAATATGAGTATGACTTCGACGGAGGCAAGCATCACAAACATAAAAAGCACAAACACAAGAAAGCTAAAAAATTCTGGAAGCACCACAAGCATCACGACTGATCGCTCCCCCCTGCCGCCATGTTATTAACGGGGTCGCAAATATTTTTTGTGAGATAACAAAAAAAGCATTAACTTTGCAAGGCAAACGCCCGGATGGCGGAATCGGTAGACGCGACGGTCTCAAACACCGTTGGGGCAACCCATCCCGGTTCGATCCCGGGTCCGGGTACGTATAACGACTGATGATCGCTTGATTGTCGGTCGTTTTTCATATATGTACACACAAAGCTTGTAGCGACCATGACGACCATCACTTTTCTCGGCACCGGAGCGGCCATGCCGGCCAGATCGTATAATGCCTGTTTTGCGCTTGACATGCCCGGTCTTCGCCTGCTTGTCGATGCCGGCGGCGGCAACGAAATACTCCGCTATCTCGACCGGGCCGACATAGCGACAGAGTCGATACACGATTTCTTCATTACCCACACTCATACCGACCACATACTCGGAGCCGTATGGGTCGTACGCAAGATTATCGCCAACGCCATGTCGGGCTCATATGCCGGGCAACTCAATGTCTACGGCAACGCCGACGTGATAGCGGCAGTCGACACAATATGCCGTCTGACCTTCCTGAAGAGCTACTACGACTATGGACGCAAGACTATAAATTACGTAGAGACAGGCGAGGGTGTGACAGATATAGGCGGCTACAGCTTCGACTTCTTCGATGTCGGCTCCGAGAATGTGAAGCAGACCGGATTTCGGGTCGGCTCGCTCGCATTCTTAGGCGACGAGGGCCTTACAGAGAGGAACTTAGATAAAGTGAGCGGTTCGGCATGGCTCATCTGCGGAGCTTTCTGCCGATATGCCGACCGTGAAATATTCAAACCGTACGAAAAGCACCACAACACCGTGCTCGACATAGCCCGTCTGGCCACAGACGGCAATATCGGCAATCTGATACTCTTCCACAGCGAGGACCGCGACATTGACAATCGCCAGAAACTATATGCCGACGAGGGCGCCGGCATATTCGGTGGCCGCATAATCGTGCCTCGTGACCTTGAAACGATAAATATATAACAACTTCAGACCACACCTTATTCAAATCTAATACATCACACAATTGGCAAAGAAAATTTTAATTGTAATGCTTGTGCTGTTGGTGGCGCCCGAGTACATCACAGCCCGTCGACTCGTATTCATCGGTCTCGACGGTTGGGCCGGCAATACTTACGATCAGTCGGAAATGCCTTATACCAAACAACTTGCCGCCGAGGGCGCGCTTACTCTCAAGAAGAGGGCCGTGCTGCCGTTGTCGTCGGCTGTCAACTGGGCCAGCATCTTCATGGGTGTCGGCCCCGAAGTCCACGGCTATCTCAACTGGGGCTCCAAAGCGCCGGAGATGCAGCAGCCGACAGGCACCGTGACAAAGGACAATATCTTCCCGACAGTATTTCAGGAAGCACGCCGTCAACGCCCCGACGCTCACATGGCCTTCTTCTATGAATGGGACGGCATGAAATATCTCGCCGACACGCTGGCTTTCGATCATCACGAACAGACACATGGAGGCGAGACGGCAAGAAAAGCCGCCGCATACATCAAGGCCAACAAACCGGATGTCGCCGTGGTGGTATTCGACAATCCCGACCACGCCGGGCACAGCAAGGGATGGGCTTCGCCGGAGTACTACGAGACGATGAAAGAGCTCGACAAGGACGTGGCGTGTATCGTAGAGGCTATCAAAGAAGCCGGGCTTGCCGACGAGACAACTATAATGATTACCGGCGACCACGGCGGCATAAACAAAGGTCACGGCGGCACGAGCATGTACGAGATAAACTCGCCCCTCGTGCTATGGGGCAATGGCATACGCAAAGGCGCAGTGATAAACGACATGGTAATGGGCTACGACCTCGCCGCCACCATGGCGCATATACTCGACATCGACACCCCCGGCTGCTGGCGCGGCCGCAACATAGATCAGGCTTTCGAAGGCTATCTGCCAAAGACCATATTCTCAGGTCTTCAGGGCAAACATCACGTTCAGGGGATAGCTGTAGACAGTGCCGAGGGCGCAGTCTACTTTTCTTTCACGACCCGTCTTATAAAGACCGACATGGACGGCAATATGATAGGGTCGGTCGACGGTCTTACCGGCCACCTCGGCTGTCTCGCTTTCAACAAAGCCGACGGCAAGATATATGGCTCGCTCGAGTATAAAAACGACGAAATAGGGCGCGGCATAGCAGGCGATAACGCACAAAAGCGCGACAATGCTTTCTACATAGCAGTATTCGACGGCAGCAAAATCGACCGCAAAGGCATGAAGCCCGAGGACGATGGCGTGATGAAGACAGTGTACATCGGCGACGCAGTCGACGATTTCGAGGCCACGGTCAAAAACGGCGGCCGCAAGACCGGCCACCGCTACGGCTGCTCGGGCATCGACGGCGTAGCATTCGCTCCACGTCCGGGCGATCGCGACGGCGACTATATATTATATGTGGCATACGGCATATACAGCGACACATCGCGTAGCGACAACGACTATCAGGTACTGCTCGCCTACGACACCGCCGACTGGGGCCAGTATGGCGAGGTACTGAGCGAGGACAAACCACACCGCAACGGTCCGAAGAAGAGTCTCGGCAAATACTTCGTCTACACCGGCAACACCTCGTGGGGCATACAGAATCTCTGCTACGACCCGTCGCTCAACGCCCTTCTTGCCGCGGTCTACAAAGGACAGAAGGCAGAGTTCCCCAACTATACGTTCTTCGCGATAGACCTGGACAAAGAGCCGGCGAAAGAGCGGCTCAAAGGATTCGATAACAAGACCACGGGACTTGTCCTGCCCCTCAGGAAGTCAGGCCTGCACGATGCAGCCACAGGCATTTACGGCTGGCATTTTCCATTGGGCTCGACAGGGCTATGCTCGCTCGGCGACGGACTGTTCTACATATCCCACAACACATCCAAACCTGAGCAGAGCTCCACGCTGCACCTCTACAGATGGGACGGGGGCGACAAGCCTTTCAGACTGAAATAACAGGCATCAATGCGCGTCGAGCCAGTTTGTGCCGACGCCTGCGGCGGCAGTAAGAGGCACACGGCCTTTGTAGACCTTTTCCATACCCTCCACCACGAGCTGCTGCATCTGAGCGAGTTCATCCTCGAATACATTGAAGATAAGTTCGTCGTGCACCTGCATTATCATGCGTGAGCGCAAGCTCCGGCGGCGCATCTCGGCATCGATACCGACCATGGCGATCTTGATGATATCGGCAGCCGAACCCTGCAAAGGCGCGTTGATGGCATTCCGCTCGGCATACGAGCGCACTGTGTTGCTGCGCGAATTGATATCGGGCAGATAGCGCCGGCGGCCGAAAATCGTAGTGACAAAACCGTCGACACGGGCTCGTTCTATCGATTCGTTCATATACTCTGCCACCTTAGGATATGTGCGCATATAACCTTCGATCAGCTCCTTGGCCTCGCTGCGAGGAATGCCGAGGCGCTCGCTCAGGCCAAAGGCCGATATACCGTAGATTATACCGAAATTAGCGGTCTTGGCATTGCGTCGCTGCGTATCGGTAACATCTTCGAGCGATTCATGATAGATCTTCGCCGCCGTAGCGCGATGAATATCCTCGCCCGAGAGGAAAGCCTCTACCATGGCCGGATCTCCGCTCATGTCGGCCATCAGGCGCAACTCGATCTGCGAATAGTCGGCCGACAGCAGCAGACAGCCCGGATCGGCAATAAACGCACGGCGTATGTCACGCCCGTCGGCTGTGCGGATAGGTATGTTCTGGAGATTGGGGTTTGTCGACGACAGACGGCCGGTAGCCGTAACGGTCTGATTGTAGGTGGTATGCAGCTTGCCGGTATGCGGATTGATTAGTTTGGGGAGGGCATCGATATATGTAGCGAGCAGCTTCCTTAGACCGCGTATATCAAGAATCAGCTGTACAAGAGGCACGGATGCCGCATATTTTTCGAGTACGTCTTCTGCAGTAGACCACGAGCCGCCTTTTGTCTTCCGGGCCTTTGGGTCAATCTGCATTTCATCGAAAAGAATCTGGCCCACCTGAGCCGGCGAGTTCACATTGAAGGGACGTCCGGCAATAGCAAAAGCCTGTTGCTCAAGATCATTGAGGCGCACTTTGAGCTGTTTCGACAGACGGTACAACTCGGCGGTATCGATACGCGCTCCCTGCCACTCCATGTCGGCAAGGACAGCGACAAGAGGCAGCTCAACATCCTCGAGCAGCGACATCTGGCCCAACTCCTCCACATCTTTCAGCAGCAATGGTTTCAGACGAAGACATAACACAGCGTTCTGACACATAGCCTGCACCGGGTCGAGCGGAGCCGTCGAACGGTCGGATGGTCTATCATAGTCATATGTCCTCACTCCGAGATAAGTCATCGCCAGGGTGGCAAGGTCGTGTTTCTTCTCAGGCTGACACAGATAGTGCGCCACAGAGGTATCGAAATAGCGGACACCATCGAAAGGCATACCCATACGCCTGAGTATGAGCATATCGCGTTTTATATCCGCGCCGCAGATCGTCAGTCCCTTATCGGCAAGAAGAGGCTCGATAAGCGTCTTGGCCTCTGGGATATAAGCAAAGTCGACATAGGCGGATACAGCGGTGTCTCTCCCGACAGGGAAATACGCCAGGGCTATGCCGTAGGCTGTTGCCGTCATTGCCTCAGCCCCGACACTGTTGAGCGACATACCGACAGCGCCCGCTCCTGCAGCTCCGCTCAGGAACTCGCTCAGCTCTTCGGGCGTAGTAAGCTCCCGTGCCATGAAATTGACATCAGGCACGACAGCAGGGTTTTCGACCACAAGATCCTCGTCGTTGAAACCGAAAAGGCCCTCGTCGATCTTAGGCTCTTCGGCAGCCGGAGTAAGCTTTGCAATAAAAGACTTGAACTCGAGCTCCTTGTATATCTTTATAAGAGCATCCACATCGGGCTCGCGACGGCGCAGGTCCTCAGGCTCTATGTCTACAGGCACATCGGTAACGATAGTGACCAGCTCTTTCGACATGCGTATCTGATCGGCGTTCTCCGATATCTTCTTCTGTAATGCACCCTTGAGCTTGTCGGCATTGTCGAGCAGATTCTCCACCGAGCCGTACTCTGCTATCAGTTTGGCCGCAGTCTTCTCGCCCACGCCCGGGCATCCCGGCACATTGTCGGACGCATCGCCTTCGAGAGCCAGAAGATCTATTACCTGCCTGGGAGAAGAGATGCCGTAGCGCTCACACACCTGCTCGGGGCCGCGGATCTCGAAGCCCTGTCCCTTGATCGCCGGTCGGTACATGAGCACACGGTCGGTAACAAGCTGTCCGTAGTCCTTGTCGGGCGTCATCATATATGTGGTAAAGCCTTGCGCGAGGGCGCGGCGCGACAGAGTGCCTATCACATCGTCGGCCTCGTAGCCTTCGACCTCGACTATGGGGATACGGTAAGCCTTCAATATATCCTTGATATAAGGGATTGCAAGCGTTATGTCCTCGGGTTGCTTGTCACGGCCGGCCTTGTATTCGGGATATTGTTCATGCCGGAAAGTATGTCCGTGGGCAGGATCGAAACATACAGCCAGATAGCCCGGATTCTCTTTCTTGATCAGGTCCTCGAGTGTATTGACAAAACCGAAAACGGCAGATGTGTTCAGACCCGACGATGTGACGCGCGGCGAACGCATCAGTGCATAATACGCTCTGTAGATCAGGGCATAGGCATCAAGCAGAAACAGTTTCTTTTCTTCCATAATATCAGAGGTTGCGGCCTATCCAAAAGGCAAGTATCGCAATAAAAAAAGCTATTAGAACAAAGGGGTTGACCGAGGCGGCATGCAGTCGCGGCCAGCGATATCGGCCGGCTTCCACGACAAGATAATACACAGCCGCCGGCACGGCAAAGAATACAAGCGGATTATACTCCCAGGCCCTGGCAAACTCGCCGTGGAGGAAAGCATGAAACGCACGCTGGCTTCCACAGCCGGGACAGTCATAGCCGGTAAGCATCTTGAAGGTACATTTGAACGAGAATGTCGTGTCGGGGTCGTGGGAATAGTAGTACATGCAAAAGCACACAAGGGCAATGACTGCCGCAGCCACCGCCAGGATCTTCATGCTTCGCGCAGCCTTCATCAGCCCATCAGAGCGCTCATGATCATCATGGGTATCATGCCGAGGGCGAATGATATCATGACAAGCCATGCGGCCCATTCCGAGGCCTTGGACGCCTTTTTCATATTACCCTGCCCATAGAAGGTGGACACACATATCGAGGCCACCACGGCAGCGAGACTGACAGGCGAACAGCAGCAAATGAGCAGGAATACCGACCAGCCCAGATAGGTGGGCGGACACGGCTCGCCCGGACATGCCGGACGCTTATACATACGGCCGGGAGCATATGGATTGTCGGCCGGAGCTGCTTGTTCCGCAGGCATTGAAATTTCTGTCGCCGGCGTTTCTTCGGTCACAACGGCCTCGTGACCGGTGCCTTCGGCTGTCGTTTCTGTCTCACTGACTTCAGACACTACATCCTCGAACAGCGGTTTCATCTGCTCGAGGCTGCCGGCCGGATACCATTTGGGAAGGCCTTCGAACCACACACGGGTATTCTCGTCGAACCCGGGTTTCGATTTCAACTCCTCCATTTCGAAAGGACCCTGTTGCTTCCCTTCGAGGTAAATCCATACTTTCATTGCTGCGATAATAGTTTTATTTGTAAGGCTGCCGGCCGGCATTCTCACATACCGGCCGGCGCCGTGTCTTTAAAAATGTTTCACTTCATAGCCTACGATAGCCGACAGCAGAGTGTTGGCGAGACGCGAGGCACCGAGACGGAAAAGATCGTTTGTAAGCCATTCCTCACCCAGAATCTCTTTGGCCAGGGTATAGTACTTGACTGCGTCTTCTACCGTCGACACACCGCCGGCGGCCTTGAAGCCGATACGGGTTCCGGTCTTGTCGTAGTATTCTTTTATACACTGCATCATGGTGTAGGCGGCCTCCAGGCTTGCGCCGGGGTACTCCTTGCCTGTCGAGGTCTTGAGGAAATCGGCGCCGCTGTAGAGACTGAGAATCGATGCCTTCTTGATGTTACGGGCTGTCTTCAGCGCTCCTGTCTCAAGTATCACTTTGAGGTGGCCGTCGCGTACAGCTTCTTTCTGCTCCTGTATCTCGTCGCATACGCTTTCATAATCGCCGTCGAGGAAGTTGCCTACATTGAAGACAATATCGATCTCGTCGGCACCGTTGGCCACGGCAAGGGCTGTCTCGGCAATCTTCACTTCCTCGAATGACTGGCTCGAGGGGAAGGCGCCCGAGACGCATGCTATGCGCACGCCAGATACCTCGAGCACAGTGCGCACGACAGCGGCGAAATTAGGATAGACGCATATTGCAGCTACGTTGGGGAGAGAGGGAAAGCGCTCCTCGAAGTCATTGACAGCCTCGGTAAAGCGCGCCACCGAATTGGGCGAATCGGTAGTCTTGAGTGTGGTAAGGTCTATGGTGTTGAACAGGAACTTGTAGACATCCTGTGTATTGTTTTCGGCAAAATGCTCGTCGATGATCTTTTCGACCGCAGCTGCTACTGCGACATCGTCGTCGCCGACCTTGCTGGCATTGATAGCCTGTGTATACTTGTCGGTCTGTGGTGTGTCTGCCATAGTTTTAAGTGTTTTAATTAGTTATCTTGAAGTTTGGAATTGAGTTTGTGCCTTTCTCCATCTCTAACGTTTTTCTTTACGATATTGTTGGCAAAGGCACGAGCCATATCAATACCATGCTGATTGGCAATAGCCAGAGTAACCCACAGGAGGTCGGCAAGCTCGTCGGCGAGATCAAGCTTCTCGCCGGGTTTTGCCGACTGTTCGCCGTCGCATCGCGCTATCACGCGCGCCACCTCGCCGGTCTCTTCGGCAAGGATAGCCATGTTGGTCAGAGGAGAGAAATAGCGCACGCCGACAGTTGTTATCCACCTGTCGACCGCGGCCTGTGCCTCTCGCAATCCTATATCGGGCTCGGTACGTCCGTGCGTATCTGTTTGTTGCATATCAGTCGCAAAAATAAGTAAAATACTCGATAACGGCAAAATTTGTTTGCCCGGGTTCGAAACTTTTTGTTACCTTTGTATGTTTTAACGAAGTAAACTACTAACAAACCAAAACGCAATAACAATGAAAGGACTTCCCATCATCATCGCAGCAATCGGAGGCGCCATGGTAGGTGCAGCCACAGCCCTGCTGCTCGCTCCCCAAAAAGGCAGTGATACCCGTGCTGCCATACGTGCATATATCCGCAGCCATGTGCCCGGTATCAAGGATGGCGATCTCGAAAGCCTCGCCGACCAGATCGCAGAAGAAATCAAAGAAGTAAAATAACACCCACGCTACTATGAAAGGATTCATGACCTTCGTTCTCGGAGCTGCCGTCGGCGCCGCCGTTACCGCACTGCTGACCCCCACAACCGGAGAAGAGCTCCGCGAGCGTATCAAACTCATTCTTCAGAAGAAAGGCATCATTGCAGCCGACGATGTAGACGAGCTGGTAGAGATGATAGCTTCTGAGGTAGAGGAAGCCAGAAAATAAAGCTTATCTGCAGGGCCGGGCCTCCTGCCTGCCCTGCGGATGAACATTGGAACGGATGGCACGCGGCCGCAGGGCCTCGCGCCGTGAACCTAACAGCATCACATTATGGAAACAAACGGCTCTTCTCCCTCCGGCCTGTCGGCAATATCGCAGATCGTAGGCAAGTATGTGAAACTGCTTGTCGAGGATACCAGGCTCAATGTCGCCGAGAAACTCACACGCCTGCTGTCGACTATCGCCTTGGCTTCGCTGCTGACGATAATCGTCACGGTAGCGCTTGTTTTTGTCTCGATAGCAGTGGGTATAGCTCTGGCTGAGACTCTCAGTCCGCTATGGTCGTTTGTGATCGTGGCAGGATTCTATATAGCCCTGCTCATAATTCTGGTAACATGCCGCCGGACTCTATTAGTCAACCCAATAGCTCGGTTTATCAGCAGCATCCTGCTGCCTCCGCCGACAAAAAACGATACAGGCAATGATCAATCTACCACCGTATCCTAAAGAAGATACCATCGAATGGTCGGGGCTTACCCTCGAGCAGATACAGATGCGCAGGGCGCTTGTACAGGCCCGTATGGAGATACAGAAGTTCAAGCTCAACGCCGAGATTGAACGATACCGGCAGAAAACACCGTTTATCGGCGGCAGTTCATCCATGCTATCAAGAGTAGCCGGAGCATTTACCTGGGCAGAATACGCATTCTTCGCCATCAGGCTGTTCAAGATCGCCGCACCGATTTTTCGACGCAAGAAATGAAACGCATACTTTTAGTCCTCAACATAATGCTGCTGGCGCTCTCCGCGTCGGCAGCTGTCTATTCTGTCGATGAAATACCTAACGTACACATCGCCGACAGCACAAGATATGTCTCCGACCCTGACAACATACTGTCGCCGGCCGCCCGTGCCGGCGTCGACTCCATCATGGCCGACATACGCCGTTCCACCACAGCCGAGGCGGTAGTGGTAATTGTCGGCGACATCGACGGCGGAGACATCGACGATTTCGCCACTTCGCTGTTTACCGAATGGGGATTGGGCAAGAGCGACGTCGACAACGGCCTGCTCGTACTCGTGGCCAAAGATCTTCGCAGGGCCGCCATACGCCCGGGCTACGGACTTGAGGGTGTGCTGCCCGATATCGTCTGCGCCGGCATACTGCGCAACCAGATGTTCCCGGCGTTCAAGACCGGCGACTACGACCGCGGAGTCATCGATGCGGCCGACGCGCTGAGAAATATACTCAAGGACCCGGAGGCGGCCGAGGAGATAAAATCGGCTATGGGCGCCGCCGGCAACAACGACGACGATCTGAGCCTGAAGACCTTCTTCAAGAGCTACTTTACCTTCGCCGCAGTGATCGCGCTGCTGATGTTCATAGTATTCGCCCTTGTGGTGTGGAACAAGCGCAGGCACAGCCGGCACGACAAATACATGGCACTCAGCCACCTCAAGCCTATATACCTCGCCCTTACCTTCTTCGGTCTCGGAATACCGGCGATAGTGACAATTCCTATGCTGCTCTTGATGAACCGTTACCGCAACAGTCCACGCATATGCCCCAACTGCGGCACAAAGATGACAAAGGTAGACGAGGAGAACGACAACGACTACCTGAGCCATGCACAGGATACGGAAGAACGCATAGGTTCGGTCGACTATGATGTATGGCTGTGTCCCAAATGCGGCGAGACCGACATAGAGCCGTATGTCAACAACTACAGCGGATTTACCAAGTGCGACAAATGCGGCGCCTTTGCATGTCGCCTTACCCGCGACCGCATACTGTATCAGCCCACGACTGTGCGCAAAGGGCAGGGTGTGAAAGAGTACACCTGCTACAACTGCGGTCATATCAATCCTGTATATTACGTGATACCTACAATCGCACCCATGATCATACCCGGCGGAGGCCGAGGTGGAGGCGGTGGTTTCGGCGGCGGATTCGGCGGTGGCAGCTTCGGTGGCGGCGCTACAGGCGGTGGCGGCGCTTCGGGCGGCTGGTAATTACGGTTTGAGCCACTCCTGAGGGTCGAGCTTCGTCTTTTCGTGACGCACCTCGAAGTGTAGTTTTGTGCGGTTGCCGTCCGACGGATCGGCAAAAACAGTGCCTAAAAGCTGGCCGGCCTTTACTTTGTCGCCTTTACGCACGCGGAGATCCGACAGGCCGGCATAGACGGTAAGGTATTCGCCATGGCGCAAAAGCACCACATTCTGATAGCCTTCCATCACTATTATCATACTTACCGTGCCGTCGTATACGGCCCGTGCCGACGCGCCCGGCGATGTCTCGAGGTCAATGCCGTTGTTCTGCATTGTTACCCGTTCGAGAGTCTCATGCGTATGTCGGCCGAAAGTCGATGTGACAGTGCCCTTGCGGTCGAGAGGCCACGGCAGTCGCCCCTTGCAGCGCTCGAACGGTTCGGTAAGAGGCGTCACGGGCGAGGCATTGCTGTCGCCTCCTCCTTTCTTCGTGCCCGATCCTTTCTTCATGGCGGCTGCGGCTCTCGCCTCTTCCTCGATGATGCGGTTGAGTTCGTCGTCGAGCCTGCGCACAAGACGCTGCTGCTCCTCGATCACACGCTTGAGATTACGGCTCTGACGCTTCAGCGATCCCACCACGGCCACACTCTTCTGCTTGCGTTGCACAAGCTCGTCCTGCACCTTACCGAGACTGTCGAGGCTCGCGCTGAGGTGCCCCGTCACGCTGTCGAGGCGCACACGGCGGTTGCTCAGATCCGCCATGGTCCTGTCGATTTCCTTTGCCTTGTCCGACTGCCACTTGCCGAGCTCCGTAAGATAGCGTATACGGCTTCTCGCCTGGTCGAACGACGATGAGCTGAATATATACGAAGCCGCATCCGCGCTCTGACGCTGATGCCGCAAAGCCCTTACAGCCTTGGCGTACGACTGACGCAGGGCCGCAAGACGCTCCTCGCCGGCGCTTATGCTGTCGGCTATCTTCTTGCTCTGCCGCTGCAGGCCGCTCACCTCGCCATTGAGTCTGGCGGCCTCGCTGTCGCGCTCTTTTATCTCGCCCTCGAGCAGCTGCAGGGTAAGCAGCTCACGCTTGGTGCTCTGTTCGTTTTTGCTCAGCTCCTTACGGCTCCGTTCTATTTTCCTGTTTGCTTCCGACCGTTCTGTCTGTACGGTTTTTTGCGTACGCTTCTGAGCCTGACCCACAGGACTCAGGACAAGCACGACAAAGACACATAGCAAAAGACGGTTCATAAGCATTAAGTCAGCAGCCCGGAGCCGGCCCGGGCACGGCCTTGTTTATTTCTTGATTATATCAAGAACCTTCGACAAAGAGATACGCCTGCATCCGGCCGGAATACGAGGTTTGTTGATCGTCAGGCCGGTATCCCATTTTGCACGCGACATATCCCATGTCATGGTAGCGTCGATATCATATTTGCCGACACGTGTACCTATATTGACCCACGGAGCCACCATTCCGGCTCCCGAGGGCTGGGCTGTACCGTAGGCGCATACTATCGGGTTGTGTCCTTCGGCATTTACGGTAAGTGTACGCAGCGAAGGAGCGGCATCGCTGTTGAGCACGGCCGAGAAAGTCCACGACAGGCCTTTCGGCAATTTCTTCGGTGTGAAGCTGATAGAGTTCTCGCCAAGATCTACCTTGTATTTCTTGATATCGCCCTGGTCGAGTCGGCCGCTGCCGGGAGTAAAGGCCTGACCGAGCACGGCGGCCTGCATGTCGGCAAGTGTGAGGCCGTAGGTCTGGGTAAAACGCGCGAGCGATTCCTGGCAATACATGTCATTGAACTTGGCTATGACTGTTACCGAATCATTGTCGGCATACAGCGATCCGACCTCTATGCCGAATACCCTCATGGATATCGACAGCACTTTACCGCGTATCATCTTTGCCGTAGCCGATACACTCAGTCGTTTCGGCTGGCTTATCTGAAGCTTTACAGGCAGCGACACATCGGTCCAGTCGACATAAGAACGGGCCAGAGAGGCAAATTCGCCCTCCACGGTATTACGGCCGCCAAGGGGTGTGGCTTCTGCAGGCTGATAGCCTTTCTGTGATTTCTTCGAGGTGCCGCAGGCCGTAACCAGCAGTAAGCCGGCAGCTGCCACGGCAAGTAATATATAAGCAGATTTACGTGTCATAGTAGTGTATTATTCAGCATAGTAGGTTTTGGTCCTTACTTTCTTTTGTATAAGTTTATTGTCCGGCTCGAGCTCCAGGGCCATCTTCCAGAAGTCAACAGCCTCGTCGTGAAGGCCCGACATATAATATATGTCGCCGGCATGATCATATATCTCCACCGAAGGCTCGTCGATATCGACCTCCGGATCGGCTCCTTCAGCCTTCCTGAGCGCCAGCACCTTGTCGATGGTCTCCTTTGCCTTCTCATAGTTGCCCTTCTTGAAGAGTACCCACGCATAGGTATCGAGATAGGTGGGATTCTCAGGCTCGGCACCGATGGCTATACCGGCATAGAGCTCGGCCGCGCCCAGCTCGGTACCTTCGCAGGCATTGAAATAAGCGAAATTATTCATCGCCATATAGTTGTCGGGGTTGAGACCGATAGCCTGGCGGTATGCCGACGAAGCATCGGATGTCCGGCCCAGACGGCTGAGGATATCGCCCTTTGTAGCCAATATCGCCGAGCACACCCTGTCGTTATTATAGCGGTTGATATCGAGAGTGTCGAGCATCGCGATAGCTTCGGAATCGCGGCCCTGCATTGTCATGCCCATCGATATGGCGAGAGGGAAATAGCCTTCGTCGGGGAAGAGCTGCATCGCTTTCTCGGCGGTAGAGAGCACCTTGACCGTATCGCTGAGCGTGAAATACAGCTGTACCAGATCACTCCATCGGCCGGGGACCGACGGGTCAAGATCGATGCTGTACGAAAGCTGTTCGGCAGCCTCGGCAGGCTTGTCGGTAGCTTCTTTATAGGACGCGAGTAGCTCGTGCAACATGGCTTCGCCGGGATTCTGCTCCTGCATGACACTGAACATACGGTCGATACGCGGCCATTGCAGGCTGTCCTGATACAGCTTGGACACATAGTCGGTAAGGAGCTGGAATTTGGGCTCGAAATCGAGAGTAGGCGACTCGAGGGCCTTGAATACCTCGGTATCGTAGCGGGCGCTGTCGCCGTGTTCGCGGAAAAAGCTTGCTCGGGCGAGATAGACCGTACCGTTGTCGGGTTGCAGCTTTTCGGCGAGATTATAGCGGATAAGAGCCGAGTCGCGACAACCTATATGGTCATAGACTCCGCCGGCAAAGAGCTTTGTATTCACATCCGAGGGCGCGTCTTTCTCAAGAGCGACAAGCTCTGTCATCACATCGGCGGTGTCGCCCGTCGCCAGGAATATATTTATCTTTCGGGCCGACACGGGCAAGGTGTGTCCGAGTCCTTTTTCAAGCCTGTTGTAGAGCACAAGAGCCTCGCGCAGATCGGCGGTATCGCCCTTCATGCCGAAACGCGCGGCAAGCGCGGCCGCAAGATTGAACGCCGGGTCGCTGCGGTCGGGGCTGACGCTGTCCTGCGTACGGTATATGGCTATGATATCGTCGATACGTCCGGCCTGCCGGGCAATGGTGCTGTAGGCCGCGGCATAGCGCTCGTTTGTGGGCTCGGTATAGAAGCGCCGGGCGAGAGCCTTATAATTTTTTTCGAGCCGTACAGAGTCGGTGGTCGGCATCACGATTTCTATCTCGGCAAGAGAGGCCGCGATATACGGATCGTCGGGCGCCAGACGCTTTGCCTGCCGCAATAGCATATAGTAATCGTCGTAACGGTCGGCGTTCTGCGCATTGACAGCTTCAAGGAAAAGATATTCCGCCTTGAGGGCATCGGTAGAGCTATCGGACGGGCGGCCGGCCGACATAAGCATTGTACACAGAAAGAGAGGTACAAGCAAGGAAAGAAGATAAATTCGTCTAGTTTTCACGTCGGTCTGGTGTTATACTCCGGAGTGCCCGAAACCGCCGTCGCCGCGATCTGTATCGTCAAGGCTTTCTACTGGAAGCCATTTTACCTGTGGCACTCTGTTGAGTACCATCTGGCAGATACGGTCGCCGGGATTGACTGTAAAGGGCTCGTCGGATAGATTTATTATTATAACACCTATCTCGCCCCGATAGTCGCAATCTATAGTACCGGGAGTATTGACCAGGCTTATGCCGCTTTTAAGAGCGAGGCCGCTGCGCGGACGCATCTGCAATTCATAGCCCTCAGGTATAGCGACATATAAACCGGTAGGAACCAAGCATCTGCGCATCGGTTCGATAATGACAGGCGCTGAAAGATCGGCCCTGACATCCATGCCGGCGGATCCTGCGGTAGAATAAGCCGGCAGTTTGTTGGCCGATTTATTTATAACTTTAACATTTATTGTGTTTTCCATCTCTACAGATTTATTCTCCTTGTCAGGCTTCCGGCCTTAAGGATATATATGCCCTTGTGCCTCAATGTCAGTCTCACGGTGCCTTCCTCTATGTTCTTCTGCGTTATCAGCTGGCCAAGAATCGAAAACACCTCTACCCTTACCGGCTTGTTTACCGTGATATATACCGCGCCGTCACGCACCACCACCTCGAGGCCTTCCTGCTCGGTGGGAAGACTCTGCTCATGGCTCACAGGGCGCTGCGCCACCGGCTCCCACTGGGGGTTGTCGGCGGTGGCGTAGGCCGGCGTATATGCCAGCAAGCCGAGGGCGGTCAATATAACGGCGAGGATACGTTTCATTTAGGTGTGGATAGTGTAAGTTCGCCGGCGATAGGCACTGCCATGCGTCGGGCTACTTCTTTCGCATCGATATTCAGGCCGAAAAGGAACATCATCTTGGTAATGGCGGCCTCGAAAGTGAGGTCATGGCCGGGCACCACGCCGGTAGCGGCAAGCACGTCGCCGGCGACATAGCGGTTGGGATGTACGCCGCCGTTGACACACTGGGTAACGTTCACTATTACCACTCCGCGCTCCACCGTGCGGCGGATCGAGTCGATAAACCACTGCCACGTAGGGCCGTTGCCGGCGCCATAGGTACGCAACACGATGCCCTTGACACCGGGAGCATTGAGCAGGTGGTCGAGCACACGCTTGTTGAGGCCGGGGAAGAGATCTATCGCCATGACATTGCTGTCGAGCTCGTAGCGAGGCTGCAGGGGGCATGCGTGATGATGCCGGGCAAGAGCCTCGCGGTCATATTGTATGCCCAGACCTATCTTGGCCAGATAGGGATAGTTGTTGCTCTTGAAGGCATTGAAATTGTCGGCGCTGCGTTTGGTGGAACGGTTGCCGCGCCAGAGATAATTCTCAAACAATATGGCCACTTCGCGTACGATGGGAGCGCCGTCGGGGTCGCAGCCGGCCGCTATCTGCAGCGCCGTGATCAGGTTTTCCTCGCCGTCGGTACGCACCTCGCCGATAGGCAGCTGCGAGCCGGTAATGATCACGGGCTTATCGAGGTTGCCGAGCATAAACGACAGCGCCGAAGCCGTGTAGGCCATGGTATCGGTGCCGTGAAGCACCACGAAACCGTCGTAGTCGTCATAGTTGTCGGCTATGCTGCGTGCTATCAGCTGCCAGTGCTCGATGTTCATGTCCGACGAGTCGATCGGCGGATGGAACTGTATGTTGTCTATCTCATACTCAAGCATCTTGACCTTAGGCACATTTTCCATCAGATGCGAGAAATCGAAGGGCTTCAAGGCTTTTGTCCTTGGATCCTCAATCATACCGATAGTGCCACCGGTGTATATTATGAGTATGCGTGGATTCATTATTTTACCTGTGCTCCGTTCGACGTTTTTGCAGAGGGGGCTGCGACTATAAGTTTGCCGTCGGCATTCATCGCCGACAGTATCATACCTTGCGACACGATGCCGCGGATCTTGGCCGGTGCAAGATTTGCTATGAAGAGAACCTGTTTGCCTATGAGCTGCTCGGGATGATAGCTCTGGGCGATGCCCGACACGATGGTACGGGGTGTGCCGGTGCCGTCGTCGATCTTGAATACCAACAGTTTGTCGGCTTTCTTGACGCGCTCGCACTCGAGCACCGTGCCTACACGCACGTCAAGCTTCTCGAAGTCTTCGATCTTGCACTCGGGCTGTACCGGTGCCGGCTGCCATGCGTTGAGGGCGTTCTGTTTCTTGATCTCCTCGAGGCGGTCGGTCTGTTTCTTGATGGTCTCGTCGTCGATCTTCTCGAAAAGGAGTTCGGGCTGGCCGATGACACGTCCGGCCGGTATGAGATCGCGACGGCCGAGATCGTCCCACTGAGGCTTGTCCATGCCGAGAGTCCGGGCGAGTTTCTCGCTCGAGAACGGCATGAAGGGCTCCATAGCCACGGCAAGACTGCCGCAGATCTGCAGGCACACGTTGATGACCGTGCGGACACGCTCGGGATCGGTCTTTATTACCTTCCAAGGCTCGCAGTCCTGAAGGTATTTGTTACCCATTCGGGCGATGCCCATGGCATCCTTGAGCGCCTCGCGGAAGTGGAAATTCTCGATATTATCTGTCAGCGAGGCTTTGAGACGGTCGATCTCGGCAAACACTTCATTGTCGATGTCAAGATATTCGCCGGGCTCGGGAGCCACGCCTTCGTAGTATTTGTGGGTAAGCACGGTCACGCGGTTCACGAAGTTGCCGAGGATAGCGGCAAGCTCGTTGTTGTTGCGTGCCTGGAAGTCGGCCCAGGTAAAGTCGTTGTCCTTTGTCTCGGGAGCGTTGGCCGTAAGGACGTAGCGCAGAACATCCTGCTTGCCGGGGAAGTCGACGAGATATTCGTTGAGCCACACGGCCCAGTTGCGCGAGGTCGATATCTTGTCGCCCTCAAGGTTGAGGAACTCGTTTGCCGGCACGTTGTCGGGCAGCTGGAAGCCGTCGCCATAAGCCATCATCATGGCCGGGAACACAATGCAGTGGAACACTATATTGTCCTTGCCTATGAAGTTGATGATGCGGCTCTCGGGATCTTTCCACCACTTCTCCCACGAATCGGGAAGCAGTTCCTTCGTATTGGAGATATAACCGATGGGGGCGTCGAACCACACATAGAGCACCTTGCCCTCGGCGCCCTCTACGGGCACGGGTACGCCCCACGATAGATCGCGCGATACGGCACGGGGCTGGAGGCCCATGTCGAGCCACGACTTGCACTGGCCGTACACGTTGGTCTTCCATTCCTTGTGGCCCTCAAGAATCCATTCGCGGAGCTTGGGCTCCCATTTGTCGAGCGGCAGGTACCAATGACGAGTGGTGCGAAGCTCGGGGGTGGCGCCGCTGATCGTGCTCTTGGGGTTGATAAGGTCAGTGGCGTTGAGCGATGTGCCGCAGGCCTCGCACTGGTCACCGTAAGCCTTGGGGTTGTGGCAGTGGGGGCACTCGCCGGTAACATAGCGGTCGGCGAGGAACTGGCCGGCCTCGGGGTCGTAAAGCTGCTCGGAGCTCTGCTCTACGAACTCTCCCTTATCGTAGAGATGACGGAAGAACTCTGAGGCTGTCTCGTGATGCACCTTCGATGTAGTGCGCGAGTATATGTCAAACGAAATACCGAGACCCTCGAACGATTCTTTGATCAGCTTGTGATAGCGGTCTACGATATCCTGCGGAGTCACGCCCTCTTTACGGGCCTTGAGTGTGATAGGCACGCCGTGTTCGTCGCTGCCGCCGACAAAAAGTACTTCACGGCCGGCAAGGCGCAGATAACGTGCATATATATCTGCCGGAACATATACACCGGCAAGGTGTCCGATATGTACAGGCCCGTTGGTGTAAGGCAGGGCCGAGGTGATGAGTGTACGCTTATATTCTTTGCTCATTTCTTTCGTTTGCTTGGGCGCGGAGAGGGATGCCTGATATTTCAAATGGCAAATTTACATAAAAACAATAATATTTACCAAGTCTCTAAGCCGATTTTTAACTCTTTATGCGTATTTTTGTAGCAAAAATATTTCGACGATGGATAATATAAGCGTACTCCTGGCTCAATACCACTGTCAGGGGCTTGTCGTGGGGCTGGCTACTTTCCTGGTTATAGGTCTGTTCCACCCTCTGGTAATAAAAGGCGAATACTACTTCGGCACAGGCTGCTGGTGGGTGTTCCTTCTGCTCGGCATAGCAGGCTGTGTGGCGTCGGTAATGATCGACGACACCGTTGTGTCTATTCTCTGCGGCGTTGTCGCATTTTCTTCCTTCTGGAGCATAGGCGAGCTTTTCGAGCAGCGCAAACGCGTGAGCAAGGGCTGGTTTCCGCAGAACCCGGCACGAAAGGCCCGGCAACGCGACCGGGACAATCAGGAGCAGGCGTAATCAGCTGACCCTTCGGGAGCTTCGTGGCGCAGACGGTATGTGTTGCGTATCTTTTCGAAGTCCTCGGGATGTGCCTTCAGGGCCATAACCTCCGGCATAGGGTCATAGCTGCCCAGTATGCCGTCGATAGTTACCGTCTTGGCTGCGGCAGGCGGCAGAGGTGCTTCCACCGTGACACGCGGCGTCATGAAGAATGTCGTGATGGCATCAAGAGCTACCTGCGAGGCACGTATCTTGCCCTCGGCAGAATAGCCGGCGATATGAGGCGTGGCTATGTCGGCACGCCGCAGCAGTTCGCGGTCGATCTCCGGCTCGCCTTCCCAACAGTCTATTATAAGGCCCCCGACCTTGCCGGCGTCACGAGCGGCGACAAGCGCGGCGGTATCCACTATCTCGCCACGGGCGCTGTTGATGATTATGGGCGAGCGGCGCAGCTTGTTCAGGAAGTCCTCGCCTGCGATATGATAGGTCGGATAATCCGTATCATGCGTCAGAGGTGTGTGGAATGTTATTATGTCGGCCTCGGCCGCTATTGAGTCGAGATCCGCCCAGTCATCGCCACCCTCGGCAGCCTGTCGCGGAGGATCGCAGCGCAACACCTTCATATCCAGCCCACGGGCCCAGCGCTCGACTATCGAGCCAACATGACCAACTCCGACTATTCCGATGGTATATGTCGACAATGGCCTGTTTATTACCTGCAGTATCGTGGCGAACACATATTGCGCCACCGCCGGGGCATTGCAGCCGGGAGCGTTGACGGCTATTATGGAGTGGTCACGGCAATAGTCAAGGTCGATATGGTCCATTCCTATCGTCGCTGTGGCTATCATCTTCACATCCGACTTGTTGAGCAGCGCGGCGTCACATTTTGTGCGCGTGCGTATGATCATGCCGTCGGTGTCGCGTACTGCCTTGGGCGTGATTTCTTCGGGCGCAAGATATCTCACGGCGGCATAATCGTCGAGCAACCCGGCGACATAAGGTATGTTTCGCTCGATTATGAGCCTTATATTACTGTTTGACATATGTATATTAACAAATAGACGGCCAGAATTGATAATATCACTACATACGATTTATTGGCGCGGTGCGTCGAGAAATAATGTGTCAGCTCTATGGCCGCGCAGAAGTTGAGCATAGGCACATAGCTGATTATATTCCTGTAGTCCACGCACATGGCCAGCAGGGTAACAAGCGACACCACGGTAAAGACGCCGTTGACGGCTCGGGCACGGGCGTTATAGGCTATGGTCCTGATCACATTCAGGGTATAGCTCAGCAGCAGGAGCACCGTCGTCACCACAAGGCTCAGGGCAAAAAGCATGGCGCCCTCGACATCGATTTCAGAGAATATGAACGACATGCCGGGGCTGTGCAGACCCGACGGATCTATCACGCCGAAACCGATAAACAGTATCCAGGGGGTAAGCGCTCCCATCAGGGCGGCGCACATCGTACGGCGGTTGAAGACCGCCATCTGTCCGCAACCGAGCAGAAATGCCGGGAAATAGAATGCGTAGCAGTACTGCGTGGAGGTAAACGCCGACAGCAGGAAGCTGATCAGGAATATCCTGCGCGTAGCCTCGGGCTGCCGATAGCAGCTGAAGAGCAGGAGCATACACAGCGGCGCCACCACCGACAGCATAGTGCCGGTATAGAACTGTGTCAGCAGGTCGGGCGTGGCAAGCTGCATCACGGCATAGAATGCTATGAACAGCGATGTCATCGACCGGAATACATTGAATACCTTATTGAACAGCAGCATTATTACCACCGTGACGCCGTTGGCTGCAAGCGAGAGCAGAAAGCCCAGAAGCGGCAGGCCGGCGAACCACTCGTCGGCGGAAGGAAGTCCGAGCCCTTCCGCATCGGGATAAGGCTCGGTTTTGCCGCTGAAATAATAGACACACGCCAGTGCGACCGCGATCATGGCGACTGTTACGCCGAAACCGCGCGAATGTGTCTGACGTGTGATATTAGCGCTGTTCAATGCTGGAAGGCGATATAAGATCCTACATCAGATCCTTACCTATGTCACGACGGTTGTACTTGCCGTCGAAGCTGATGCCGTCGAGCATGGCATACGATGCTGCCGCGGCCTCGGCTATATTGTCGCCGAAAGCTACTGTGGCAAGCACTCGGCCGCCCGATGTCACTGTCCGGCCCTCGTCGTCCTTAGCGGTGCCGGCATGGAACACTATGCCTTCGACGGTATCGAGGCCGTTGATGACCTTGCCTTTGGCATATGAGCCGGGATATCCGCCCGACACAGCCATCACAGCCACTGCCGTGCGCGGATCCTGCTCTATGGCGATATCGCTGAGCTTGCCATTGGCAACAGCCATGAGCGCAGGCAGGAGGTCGCTTGCTATGCGAGGCATCACAACCTCGGTTTCGGGGTCGCCCATGCGTACATTGTACTCGATTACCATAGGTTCGCCCTTGACGTTGATAAGGCCGAGGAAGATAAAACCGCGATAGTCGATTCCTTCGGCGATGAGGCCATTGACAGTAGGCTTGACTATGCGCTTCTCCACCTTGTCCATAAAGGTCTTGTCGGCGAAAGGCACGGGAGACACAGAGCCCATACCGCCAGTGTTGAGGCCGGTATCGCCCTCGCCCACACGCTTGTAGTCCTTGGCGACGGGGAGGATGCGGTATGCACCGGTGCCGTCGGTAAGGACAAAGACCGAGCATTCGATACCGCTGAGGAACTCTTCGATAACGACCTTGGCCGATGCGGCGCCGAACTGGCCGGCAAGCATCTCGTCGAGCGAGCTTATGGCCTCGTCGAGATCGTTGATGATAAGCACACCCTTGCCGGCGGCAAGACCGTCGGCCTTGAGTACGTAGGGAGCCTCGAGGCTTCTGAGGAAGTCACGGGCCTCTTCGATATTTTCTTTTGTAGCTGTAAGATGACGGGCTGTAGGTATGCCGTGACGACCCATGAAATCTTTCGCGAAGTCCTTGGAGCCCTCAAGTGCGGCGCCGTCAGCGCCGGGACCCACCATAGGTACGCCGGGGCACGACACAGCCAATGCCTCGCGCAGACCGCCAACAAGGGGATCTTCGTTGCCGGCGATTACCAGGTCGACGGCATTGTCTTTAACAGCTTTTGCCACGGCTTCGAAATCGGTAGGCTTGATCGGCAGATTGGTGCCGCAGGCCGAGGTGCCGGCATTGCCGGGGGCGATAAATAGTTTGCCCAACAGAGGGCTCTGATTAAGTTTCCAGGCTATCGCAGCTTCACGACCGCCGCTGCCGAGAAGCAGCACATTGAGTTTGTCAGACATTATTCGTTGGTTTTGTCGGTTTCAGGATTCTGTTTCTTGCGTGTGCGCCACATCGGACGGTTTACCACTATCTCTTTGTCGGCCGGTATCGAGGGCTGACGGCCGGTGCTTATCGTACGGCGCGACGACGGCTTCTTGAATGATGCACCCACTCGAGCCTCCGTCTGTACGGGGCGTTCGCGGCGCTCTCTTGCAGGGGCGGAGTCCTTGCCGCCACGGAAGGGGCGCTTGTCGCCGCGCTCTTTTCTGTCGCTGCGACCGGGTCTGCCACTGGCTCGCGAGTCCCTGTCGCGGACGGGGCGCTCTGCCCGTTCTTCCTTGATGCGTCCGCCGGCCTTGCGGAAGTCGCTCTTGTTGCCGGCGAAGATCTTATATTCGCGGAGCTCGCACTCGAGGCCGCCGTTGTAGAGCTGTACCTTCTGCGACGGCGCGAGGCCTATCTCGTTGAAATATTCGTCGGTATATCCTATTATCCAGCAGTCCCAGCCGGTAAATACATGCTTGAGTGTCGCACCTATCGATTTATAGAGCGCGTTCATGTCGTCGGCCGTGATTCGTTTGCCGTAAGGAGGATTGGTAACCAGCACACCCGAAGGAGCGCCCGACACTTTCCACTTGGGCATTATCTCCTCGTCGGAGTCATAGGCCACCGTGCGGCGCTCGAAAGTGATATAACGGTCTACACCGGCATTTTTCGCATTGTTGCTCGCTATGGAGAGGGCTCGTTTGTCGATATCGCAGGCTATTATCGGCACATTGACCTCGCGCTCGGCGCTGTCGTCGTTATATATCGATTCGAGAAGCTCGGCATCGAAGTCGGCCCAGTTCTCAAAGGCGAAATGCTTGCGGTAGATGCCGGGGTATATTCCGGCGGCGAGCATCGCGGCCTCTATGGCAAAAGTACCCGAGCCGCACATAGGGTCTACGAAGGGGCGGTCGCCCGTCCAGCCGGTCATGAGTATTATACCGGCGGCAAGCACCTCGTTGATAGGAGCTTCGGTCTGCCCTACTCGCCAGCCGCGTTTATGGAGCGACTCGCCCGACGAATCAAGCGACAGAGTCACTCGCGTGCCGGCAACATGGACATTAATCATGATGTCGGCACCGTCGAGACGCACGCTCGGGCGCTTCTCGTCCTCGCTATGGTCGCGGAACCAGTCCACCACCGCGTCCTTGACACGGTAAGTCACATACTGGCTGTTACGAAATTCATCGCTGTACACCACGGCGTCGATAGCAAATGTCTGGTCGACATTCATTATGGTGCTCCAGTCGTACTGTTTCGCTCCGGCGTAGAGCGCGTCGGCATCCTTTGCATCAAACGAATGGAATGGCTTCAATATTCGCAGAGCCGTGCGGCAGCAGAAGTTTGCACGGTACAATGTTTCAAGATCGCCCTTGAATGCTACCATACGCTTGCCTGGGGCTACTTCAATAGCGCCTATAGCCCGGAGCTCGCCGGCCAACACCTCTTCAAGTCCCTGAAAGGTCTTGGCCACCATATCAAATGTGGTGTTCATGTCTGTCAATGTTTATGACTGCAAAATTAGCCAAAATTTCCCACAATACACAGCCCCGAACTCACAAAAAAATAGCACGCCCGAAACTTTACTATGCTAAAGTTTACAAAAATGAAGTTTTTTGTATACCTTTGCAGTGTTTTACATAATGTCACATGACATCGGTATGGCAAAACCGATTTTTAGCAACCAATCTTTATCAGGAATAATGAAGAGCAAGACAAACATCCGCTTAGCGTGTCTGGCCACCGCCGTGGGCTCGCTTATGACTATATCCGCAGAAGCCGACGCCGCCGTACGCTATGTGACACCCGGCGGAAGTGGCGACGGTTCGAGCTGGGCCGAGGCGACAGACGATCTGCAGGCGGCTATCGACGCCTCATCGTCCGGCGACGAGGTATGGGTGGCCGCAGGAACTTATCAGCCTTTCAATCTTATCAACGAGAAAGTAACGACTTCCTACGCCTTCATCCTCAAAAACGGCGTATCGCTCTATGGCGGCTTTGCCGGAACCGAGACATCCAGAGATCAGCGACAGACCAAGCCCGACGGCAAAGCCTGGGACATGGCCAATCCTACCATTCTCAGCGGCGACGACGACTTCCCCGACAACTGGGAGCGCGTAATTGCACCGGGCACGAGCTTCCGTTACACATGGAATCTGAGCGACCGCAACGAAATTCCCGGCACCGAGAAGAACTGCACCCACGTGATATATGCCGGCGACGTGATTACCGACCATACCGTGATCGACGGTTTTACCATTACCGGAGGATGCGCCAACCAATACAAAGTCAAAGCCATGGGCGGCGGTATATTCGCTCAGGGCGACGTCAGCATCAGCGCATGCCGCTTTGTAGAGAACGTGGCATACTTCCGCAACGAGACCATCAACCCTATCAATGCGCTCGGTGGTGCCGTGTACCTAAACGGCGCCGGCAAAGCGTCTGTATCCGACTGCTACTTCCTTCGCAGCTTCTCTAACTCAAGCTACACACAAGGCATGGGCGGTGCTCTGTTCGTGCAGAATGCCGACGTGGCGCGATGTGTCTTCGATGACTGCGTGGCCGAAGACGGCGGCGGCGCCGTACTGCAGTTCGGCGGATCTTTGCGCGACTGCACCTTCAACAACTGCTACGGCTCGGCCGGCGGTGCCCTCTACACGACAGGTACCGTAGAGAATGTCGAGGTATACAACTGCCGCGGCTTACTCGGCGGCGGCATATACGCAGCCGAGGGCGCTGTGGTAACTCACGCTAAAGTCTACGACTGCTACGCCGACGCTGTTGAGTTCGGCGAATACATGGGCGGCCGAGGCGGCGGCATAATGGTTGAAGGCGGCTCCGTGATAGGCTGCGTGGTCTACAACAACACTGCTTTCAGAGGCGCAGGCATATGCGTCCGCGAAGGGCAGGCCGAAGACCGCACGCCGCTGAAGAGCATGGTGGTAAGCTGCACCGTACAGCACAACACCGGCCGCGACGGGTACACACCCACTTCAAACATCGCCGTATGGGATCCGGCCAACGACAACGGGGACGACATCGACCCGACGACGACAGAATATTTCTTTAACACCATAGGCAATCCCGACGCCGACGACTCCAACTTCCGCAGTCCGAGTCTGTTCAAAGGAAGAGCATCTACCGACGACGAGCGCGAAGCCCTTGCGGCCGCCGACTGGAGCCTCGCTCAAGGAAGCGAGTTTATCGATGCAGGCACAAGCACTCCCGGCGTGACAGAGACCACCGACATGGCAGGCAATCCGCGTGTTGTCGGCGCGGCTATCGACCGTGGCGCTTACGAGTACCTCGACAACAGCGGAATCGACAATATCGCCACCGTCGACCCTTCCGATATCACAGCTACAGAATACTACTCCCTTACCGGCGTGCGCCTCGGCAACGACAAGCCTGCTCCCGGATACTATATCGCAATACACAGCCTTAACGACGGACGAAGAGTAGCACAGAAGGTAATAATCAGGTAATTAACAACATTAAAATACACAGTATGAAGAAATCTTTACTTTTAGCAATGGCGCTGAGTCTGGCTTCTGTCAGCTTCGCGGCCGAAACGGAAGCACCAAGTGCAGTCCTTACCTTCGACGGTACGAAGGATGCTGTCACAATAGGATTCCGCATCGCTCAGGGCAGCATCAAGATCGTTGCCGGGTCTTCTGAAGCAGAATACACTGCCGGAAAGACTGTAGAAGTTCCCCTCTCCGAAGGAAACGAAGTAAAAATCTACGGCTCCGGCCTGCAGAGCCTCAATATCAACGGACAGGGAATGACTGCAATCGATGTAGCCAACGCTCCCAAGCTCCAGTTGCTGCAGGTCGAGAATAACGCCCTCACAAGCATCGACCTTAGCGCAAATCCGCTTGTTACAGGCATATATGCCGACAACAATCAGGTAAACTCCATCGACTTAAGCAAAAACACAGCGATGCGAGTCGTAAACATGGCCGACAACAAACTGAGCGGCAAACTCGACATGAGCGCATTGAGCAATCTGTACTCTTTCAACCTCAACAACAATGAACTGACCGAGATCGCTCTGCCTTCAGGTACGCCTCTCTATGAACTCTGCTGCGAAAACAACAGCCTCACAGCAATCGACATGGCCGGCTGCTCTGAGCTTCAGGAAGTACGCCTTACCGGCAACAAGCTCACATCGCTCGATCTCACAGGCCTGAACAAACTCGAGGATCTCAATGCTTCTGAAAACAAACTGACAGAAGTAAAAGGTCTTGCCGACTGCCCCGAACTCAGCGACCTGTATCTGCAGAATAACAGCATCGAAGCTCTCGACATTTCAGCCAACACAAAAATAAGCTGGATGAACGTCGAAAACAACCACATTCCGGTTCTCGATGTTTCAAAACTTACAAATCTCCGACTTCTCAATGCAGCCAACAACGAAATAGAAAGCATCGACCTGACAAACGCTCCGTACTGCAGCCAGATCACTCTTTCAAACAACAAGCTGACAAGCATCGACGTAAGCGCTCAAACATCAATGATAAAGCTTTATGTCAGCGGCAACAATCTGTCGGCGCTCGATCTTACCAAAAACGGCTATCTTTGGTATCTCGAATGCGGCGACAACAACATTGAAAGCATCAATGTTACCAACTGTCCCTATCTTCGTCAGCTATATATCGAGAACAACCGACTCACGGAGCTCGATATCACTGCCAACCCCGAAATCTGCGGCATAAATATCAGCGGCAACAACATGGATAGCGATGCCATCAACGATATCATTGCAAGCCTTCCCGACATAACAGGGGAAGAACCGGCCCCAGGCAGCGAATTTAAAACCGTCTTCAACATCAGCGACATGCCCGGCACCAAAGACGCCGACATCGCAGCAGCCGAGGCCAAAGGCTGGAATGTGGAAGCCAATGTCACCCCCGTCGCTCTCACTCAGGAACAGCTCGATAAGTTCCGTCCTCTCGTCAACAACGATGCTGTAACCGGCGAATTTAAATTCAACTCAGCCGTACAGGTCAACTACCCCGACGCTTCGAACCCCAACACCATCATCTTCGAGAACTTCGACGGCAACGGCTCTCAGCTCCGCGCATCCGTCAACTGGGAAGACGGCACAATAAGTGTAGCACCCTATACAGTATCCAGCGACATTGATTACGAAACCAATGAATATTACTTTATCATGCTCGTAAACAGCGAGGCGGCCAATCTGTCTTCGCCAATGGATAAGGCTTTCAGTTCTTCTAAAGTGACAGGTACAATCGACGAGAACAAGATAACACTCAACGACTGGTGTCTGGTTAGAGTAAACCATGACTTCTCGGAAATGACTAAGATCAGCGAGCCCGTCAACACCACCGTGTACATCCCCAACGCTACAATGACTCTCAATACTTACGAGTGGGATGATGACTGGGAAAATCTTCTGCCTACTGCAGAGCCGGTAGTAATTGATGTATACACAGAAGCTTCCGACAATACATTTACCGTATACGGCTGGAACGACACGCCCTCGAAAGTTACATTCGATCTCGCTACCGAAAACGGGAAATATGTATTTACCACTCCCGAGGACGAAACAATCTATACTCATAGTCGCAAAAACAAAGTATACGAACGCGGCATAGCTCCGCTTACCGGAACCACATGGGACGATGTTGCCGAGATTACAAGAACTTCGTTCAGCAGCATGCCTGTTGAGTCGAAGACAGAACTCAACTTCGGTCCATGGATCATTATGGAATACGTCAACGGCAGCACTGAAGGTACCGAAGTTGTCATGGGCTCTGCCGCCAAGATCGCGCTCAACTATGAGCTGCCCTTCGACATGAGCGGTATTGTAAATGCCGGAGTGACAGAGAAACCTGTCAAAGAGACTTTCTACAACCTCCAGGGCGTAGAGGTAATCCATCCCGAAAAAGGCATATACATCAGAGTATCGACCTACGGCAATGGAAATACCAGATCCGACAAAGTAGTCGTAAGGTAACACTCCGACCACTATACTGAACAAAGGCGCCCGGCAGCGAGCTGTCGGGCGCCTCTTGTGTTTTATGTCAGAATGTTATGTCAGTTATGTGTCTGTCATTCGGTTTCGAGAGTACAGATGCTCACGCGGTTCCAGCTCTCTTCGTCGAACATGTGGCCTAC
>JAGAUV010000054.1 GCA_017620635.1 Muribaculaceae bacterium
CGTGCTGCATTTCAAGCGGCCCTCGCGCTTCTATCTCACGCCGAACACCGTCTACAAGATCCTATGCGCCAATTTCCGCACCGGCCTGGTCGAACTCTCCGCGAAACGAAGCTGAACCTATTCCATCAACATCCTCTTATCCTGCAATATGACAACAATTGCCGTATCTATCGACCGCATCCTCGAGGGCGTGTACGCCCACAGCGCCGCCCACAACATCAACGGCGACAACGAGCGCCCCGAAATATTGGGCCGCGACCACAAGCCAATGCTGCGTGTGCTCTGCCGCGACACTCTGTCGGGCATCGCCATGACAATGGGGCCGGCGCTGAAGGCGTCGAATCTGGCCGAGGAGCCTATGCCCGACATAATTAAATTTGAAATGACGCTGCCTCAATTCCTTATCCCCGACATGCTGCGCGCGGCGATAGAGACCGCCGTTGCTGCCGGAGTGCTCGCCAAGGCCTGGGGCGGCAGCACGAATCCGATATTCGGGCGCTATACCGAAATATGCCGCATGGCCACCGACACAATCCGGGGTCTTCTCGCCTCGGGGCCTTTGCCCGGCGCCATAAGCCCCACAGCGTAGAAGCGGCCCTCACAGTCTGAGCTGAAAGGGCCGCCTTATCAGAGGGAGTGGAGAATCAGAGGGTCTGGGTGTTGTAGAATTTAAGTATACGGGCACGGAGTATGCGCTCATATTTTGCCTGCACGGCCTGGGCCATGGCGTTGGCGTAATTGACCTGTGCGGTCTGCAGCTCGGTAGGTGTAGCCCTGTCGTTTTCGTACTTCACTTTCATGGCCTCGAAAGCAGCCTCGCTGCGCACAACGGCCGAACGTGCCGACTCGAGCTTCTTCACAGCGCCTGTGGCCTGGGTATGGGCCTGCACGATGGCCTTGTAGAGACGGTTGTACGAATCCTCGTTCTGCAAGCGCACGCTTTCCTGCTGCAGACGGGCACGGCGCACATTGTTGCGTGTCGAGAAGGCGTTGAAGATAGGTATGCTGAGCGAGAAACCGATGCTCTTGGCGAAGTTGTGCTTCATCTGACCGCTGAAGCCTTCGTTCTCGAAGCCCGATGTCTTGTAGTAATTCGTACCGATACCGGCGCTGAACGACAATGTGGGGATATAGCCCGATTTGGCAACCGACACATATTTCTCGGCGGCCTTTTCCTGGAGACGTCCGGCGCGGATGGTGTGATTGTACTGCATGGCGTTGGAGAAGACGTCGGCGACGGCCGGCAGCATCTCGTCCTCATCGCCGAGGGGCTCGATATCGAAGCCTTCCGCATCGGGGAGGTTGAGCAGCTGGGCAAGGTCGAGGCGCGCTATTATGCTGTCGTTGGCGGCATTTGTAACCGACAGCTCGTCCTGTGCCACCTGGGCTTTCGCTTCCTCGATATCGAGGCCCGGCATACGGCCGGCGTCGTGGAGGTTCTGACGACGGGTCAGCTCAGCCCGTGAGATATTCAGGTTGAGACGCGCCACACCGAGCATCTCGGATGCGTACAGAGCCTGCAGATACTGGCTTATGACGTTGAGGGTCACGTCGTCCTTGGCCACCTCCACCTGCTCGAGCTGAGCCTGCAGCGCAGTGCGCGAGTAGGACAGCTGACGGACCGCACGCAGGCCCTGGAATATAGGCAGGCTGAGATTGGCGCCTACCGAGAACGACGAGGTATTGCGGTTGGCGTATGTATTGTCGGCGGTAAGAGCGCGGCCGAAGTTGAAGTTCTGCGAGGCATGAGCCGACATCTGAGGCAGGAACTGGTCTTTGGCCTCGGTAACTGCAAGCTCGCTCTGAGTGGCATTGAGACGCTGCGACTGCACGTTGATATTGTGATCAATAGCGTAACTGATGCACTCGTCGAGAGTCCAGGTCTTGGCACCGGCGCTAATAGCGCTAAGAGCCATCAGCCCTATCAGGAGTTTTTTCATTGCTGTTCGATTTTGCCAGCGCGGAGCACTGCGGTTGAGTCGATACCTTCTTTAATCTCGATATTGATGCCGTCGCTGAGGCCTGTCTTCACGGGTGTGCGTGTGTACTTAGGCTCGGGCAAGCTGTCGGTCATGACGAACACGAAGGTGCTGTCGCCCTCGAATGTTACCACCGATTCGGGCACCGACAATACGTTTTCGGCCTTTTCGAGCGCCACCTTGGCATTGGCGGAATAGCCCGAGCGGAGACCCGACACATCGTCGAGGACGAGTGCGGCCTTGATCTCGAATGTATTGGCGCCGGCTGTATCGTCGCCCTTAGGCGAGATATACTCGATGGTGGCAAGGGGGTGGATATCGGGCATTGCGCCGATAGTGATGTCCATCGGCATGCCTACCGCAAGCTTGCCCACCTCGGTCTCGTCCACCTTGCCGCGGAAGATGAGCTTGTTCATATCGGCGATAGTGGCCACGGTGGTACCCTCGTTCATCGTATTTGCCTGGATGACAGAGCTACCGACTTTGACGGGCACGTCGAGGATAAGGCCTGTGATTGTGGCGCGGACGAGGGTGTTGCTCTCCTTGGCGTTGAATTTCGATACGCCTTCTTTCACGATGTTGTATGCGTCGCGGGCAGCCTCGAGCTCTTCCTCGGCCTTGCGGTAGTTTTTCTCGGAGGTCTCGTAGTCCTCGCGCGAGATCACATCCTTGGAATAGAGCTCTTTGTCACGGGCAAATTTGGCCTTGGCGTCGTTAAGCTCGATCTCGGCATTGGTCACACGGGTCTGCGAGCTCGAGAGCTGCGAGGCCTCGGGTATGACCTTGATCTTTGCTATCACATCACCCTCGTTGACGATGTCGCCGGCTTCCACGGCTATCTCGCTGATGATGCCTGATATCTGAGGTTTGATAGTGATTTCGTCGCGCGGCTCGATCTTACCCGTGAGCACGGTATTGCGCTCGATAGTAGTGTGGCCGGGACTGGCAGTGGCATAGACATCTTCTTTCTTCTGACCGTTTTTGTAGAGGAAGACGAAGGTGCCGACAAATACCACGGCGACAAGCGACCAAAGAATGATTTTAAATACCTTTTTCATATGTCAGTTTTTTAATTTTTATCGTGATGAAAGAGAAAATGTGTATGGCTGGCAATGTTATTTGTCGCGCAGGGCCTCGATGGGCTTGATACGCATTGCCTTTATTGCCGGAAGTGTGCCGGCGGCGCTGCCGAGGATGAAGAATACCAGCACTATGCCTATGGCCTTGCCGAAAGGTATCTCGAAGCCGGCGGTGCCGAGCACGGGATCGGCCGAGAAATAATCGACCAGACCGAGCACGATGGTGGCGAAACATACGCCTGCCGTGCCGGCGACAAGAGTGAGCAGTACGCTCTCGCTGAGCACCTGCACCGTGATATCGGCCGGTTTCGCGCCTATCGCGCGCCTGACACCGAACTCGTGGGTACGCTCCTTGACGACTATCCACATGATATTGCCCACGCCGATCACGCCGGCGAGCAGAGATCCGGCGCCGACAAAGCCGGCAAGGATCGCTATGCCGAGGAAGAGGCCGTCGATCATCTCGAAGTTCTCGGCCATATCCATAAACCAGAAGGCGCGGTCGTCGTCGGGATGTATGGCATGGCGGCCGGAAAGGAAGCGGCGTATGGCCTGCTCGTTTTCCGACGGTTTATGACCGGCCGGGGCTGTATACATGAAAAAGCCCACTTTGTTGCCCTGGTTGAAGGCCTGCCTCAGCGTGGAGCCGGGTATTATGTAGCTGTCGTCGATACGGCCCATGATGCTTGCCTCGCCGAGCTGTCCGGCAACGCCTATGACAGTGAAATACACGCCGTTGAGGCTCAGGCGCTTGCCGATGGGCGACTCGTTGCCGAAAAATTCGGTGGCTATGTTTCGGCCCAGTACAACGACCTTGCGCACCTCGCTGTAGTCGCGTTCGTTGATAAAGCGGCCTTCGTACATCCTCGGCAGCATGATCTTGCCATAATCGGGCTCTATACCCATTGCCTGTGCACTTTTTGAGCGTGTGGAGTACACGCCGGTGGCGGATGTTCCGTTCATCGCCGATGAATATTCTATGGCCGGAGCTATGCGGCGGATGTCGTCGATATCCTCGGTGGTAAGCTGCCAGAAACTGCCTTTGTTGAAGCCGAGATAAGGAATCGAACGGGTGTCAGAGCTGACAGCGCCCATGTTTGTGGCGAAACCGGCGAAATTGCGGTTCATCAGACCTTTGAGACCTGCTGCGCCGCCTGTGAGCATCGCGAGCATGGCAGTGCCCCAGAAGATGCCGAATGCGGTAAGGAAGGTTCGCGTCTTGTTGCGCGACAGAGTGGCGCCTATCTCGCGCCAGTTTTCGAGTTGAAATATTGTCAGTCGCATGGTCTTATTCGTCGCTCAGAGCTTCTACGGGTTTGACTTTTATAGCTTTAAGTGCCGGGAAGAGACCGGCGATGGCACCGGCGATTATCAGGGCCACTGTTACCTCTATCGCCATCGACAGGTCGACGGTCGGATTTTTGAAGCCTTCCATATCTCCGAACAGATGGTTGATGATCTGCAGCACAATAAAGCCCATAAACACGCCTATGTAACCGAACAGGGCGGTAACGGCGATACTCTCGGTAATTACCTGGATCACTATCGATCGCGGCTTGGCGCCTATCGCGCGGCGTATGCCTATCTCGTGAGTGCGTTCGCGCACGGACACGAACATGATATTGCTCACGCCCACAATGCCGGTAAGGAGAGTGAGCAGGCCGATGATCCACACGGCCATGGAGAGGATGCGGTTGCCTTCCTTGCCGCGGAGATATGAGTTGAAGCGGTTCCATGTCCAGATAGCGTTGCTGTCGTCGGGGTCGAACTCGTGCTGCCTTGCAAGCGAGGTGCGTATGGCATCCTCCGCGGCCTCGCCCGAAGCTTCGTCGGTAAGGCCTTCTACGGTAACATCAAGCTGGTAGGCATCGGTCTTGTTGCCCGTCACGGCTTTATAAGCGGAGTATGGAGCATATGTGGAGCGGTTCCAGCGGTGTGTGTACACACCGACGATGGTCCAAGCCAGGCCCATGGCGCTGACAGTCTTGCCTACCGCGACAGAGTCGCTGTCGAAGAGAAGGGCTGCCTGTTCGTCGCGCAGCACGAGCACACGTCGCGCCTGGCTGATATCGAGGTCGTTGATGAATCGTCCGTACTTCATTGTGAGACGTTCTGACCTGAGAGCATCGGGGAAGACGGCCTCGAAGCCGGATATCGCATCTTTAGCCGAACTGATATTTGCCGTCGCCGAGGCGAAAGGCGACACGCGGCTCACAGTGCCGGGGTTGTCTTCTTTGATCGCACCGGCATCGCTCTCGCGCAGCTCTATCCAACGGCCGTCCTTATATCCCTTGTAAGGCATGGATGTGCGCCCACCCCATACCGATATCACATTTGTAGGACGGCTGCCCATCGATTCTTCAAAAGAATTTGTGACACCGCGCGCGGCGCCGAGCAGTATGATGAGCATGAATATGCCCCACGCCACCGACAGGCCGGTAAGGCCTGTGCGCAGCTTGTTGTTGCGCAGGGTCTGCCCTATTTCACTGAGGAGGTCAAACATTGCTGTTCATAATTTCGCCGTCGACGATGCGGATGATACGGTCGGTGGCTGCGCCGACGCCGGGGTCGTGGGTAACGATAACGATTGTCATGCCGTCGTTGTTGAGCTGACGGAATATCTGCATCACTTCTTTGGAAGTGTGGGAGTCGAGGGCGCCGGTAGGTTCGTCGGCGAGGATTATCGAGGGATTCGTGACGATGGCTCGGGCTATGGCCACACGCTGTTTCTGTCCGCCCGAGAGCTCGCCGGGGAGGTGTGTGGCGCGGTCGGCGAGGCCGAGACGCTCGAGTTGCTCCATGGCAAGAATGTTGCGGCGCTTGCGGCCGATGCCCTGATAGTAGAGGGGCAGTGCCACGTTCTCGAGAGCGTTCTTGTAGTTTATGAGGTTGAAGGACTGGAATACGAAACCTATCATGCGGTTGCGCAGCTCGGCGGCACGGTTCTCGCTGAGGTTGCGGATCTCTACACCGTCGAGGTGGTAATCGCCGCTGTCGTAGTTGTCGAGGATACCTAATATATTGAGTAGTGTAGACTTACCCGAGCCTGAGGCACCCATGATTGAAACCAGTTCGCCTCGCTCGATATCCAGATTAATATCCTTGAGCACGTGCAGAGGCACTACTCCGGGATAGGTCTTGTTAACATCGCGTAATGTGATAATCATTGTTGTAGATTATTAGACTTTACCTATATGACGCCGATAATTTCCAAAAGTTACACTCCACACGAAAAAAAATTAAAAAAATTAATGCGCCGGACAGTGGATTCCGCTTTTTTGTGATGGAAGAGGCGCTGTGGCGTCTCAAAACAATATCAGGGCGGCGGATGTTTCTTATAATGTATCTAAACAGTCATTATTATGAGTAAAAAACTTAAAATAGCTCTTGTAGCTCACGACCGGCGTAAGGCCGACATGATAAAATGGGTAAAATACAATGCTGTATATCTGTCGAAGCACGACCTTGTGTGCACGGGTACTACCGGCGGCCTTATCAAGAAGGTATTCGAAGATGCCGGCATCGAGGCCAATGTGGAGTGCATGAACTCAGGACCGTTCGGCGGCGATGCCGAAATCGCGGCTATGGTGGCTCGCAACGAGATAAACCTTGCGGTCTTCCTGATCGACGATCTGAATCCGCAGCCTCACGAGGCCGACATACAGATGCTTCTGCGTCAGTGCCGTCTGCACAATGTGCCTATCGCATGCAATGTGACCAGCGCCGACCTTATGATATCGAGCAATCTGTGGGACGACGACAGCTATAAACCCATGGAGCAGAGCTATGTGAATTTCAGCAGGGATTGAAAGCGGCAGCCGTATCAGCCCGGACGCAAGCCCACCGTCAGCGGACTCTGAGGCCGTTGAGGTTCTGGTTCTGGAAGTTGCCGCCGCGGTTGTTGCCCATACCACGGTTGTTGCCTGTACCGCGCATATTGTTGCGGTAGTCGTTGCCTGATCCGCCAAACGGATTATTCATCAGGTCGTCCTCATCCTCTTCTTCCTCCTCGGGAGCTTTCTCGCCTCGCTTCAGCTTGGGACGGTTTTTCTTTATGGCGTAAGGTTTCTGGCGGTCGAGAGGCAGCTCGGTAACATCCCATGTCTGCTCCACATCCCAGTTCTTCTTGAGATTGAGCTTCTTGGCGAAGTAATACACTTCTTCGGGCTGCAGCGAGTCGAGCGGACTGCCTGTATCCCATTTGCCGTTATTATTATCGTCGATAAACAGACGCATGTAATAGCTTCCCGGATCGAGAAGTTTGAAACGGGCCTGAGGCTCTCCGGCCTTTTTAACCGTTCGGTAGACAGGGGTGTCGTTTGTGCCAAGTAGTTCTACCACAGCCTGCACATTTTCGAGACCCGGCAGTGTTACGTTAAGATTCGAATAGTCATCAAGTGTCTTTGCCGAGAACTCACGTTTGAGGGGCCGGTTGAAGGGACCGTATATTGTACGGACGGCCATAGAGTCGACAGTCAGGCAATATTTCGCACCCGGTTCCCATGCCACGTCGATATCGGTACGCAAGAGCGGATCGAGAGAGTCGGGGCGCAGCTTTATATCCAAGGGCTTCCATACGCTGTCGACCATCATTTCGAGCCGTACGCCGGCGGTGTCGACACTCGTCATAGGCAGATTCGCCTCAATCACAAGCGGCCGGCCAAGCTCCTGTGCGTTTCCGCTCTTCAGCTTGAGATCAAGGAACTCGAAGCCTTCCGGCGGAAGCCATGTAGTATCTCCCGAAATACTGTCGACCGTAAATTTCGGGGCTTCCTCTTTCTTCTTGTCCTTATCCTTGTTCTTCTTCTTTTTGCTCTTGTTCGGATCCTTGAAGAAGAAGCGCAGTGTATCTGTAGTCCACACCTTGTTGTCCATGCTATCGAGCTTCTGATACTTCACAGCCAGCATGAGCGAGTCGGAATGGGCGACCATCGCCGTGTCGGCTATCCAGTATGTCAGGGTGTCGGCGGTAATGTTGCGTTTCAGCATAGCCCACTCCTTGTCGGTGCGACCGACGCCCGGGGCTCCGCTTACCACAGTAAGTACAGGCAGGGTATCCTGCGGTGCTCCGAATGTCAGCGTGATACGGCGCTGGTCGAAACGCTTGTAGTCGGCAAGGTAAGGCTGCTTGAAGTTGAGGTTGAACCATGTGAGCAAGAGGTCGTTGGGAAGATAACGTATGCCCGGACGTGTTACCAGTGAATCCTCGCCGGTAGACGAGTACAGTGTATCCGTTACCTCTATTACCTCGGTCGTGGGTACTACAAGGCTGTCGTAGAAGGCGATATCCTCGGTGCGGTCCCAGTGATTGTCGCGGTTGATGTCATTGATCGCGAACACGCGGTATGCGCCGGCAGGCAGATTGCGTATAGTGAACTGCCCCAGCTGGTTGGTACGGGCAATGCGGTCGAGCGGCAATGTGGTAAGACTTGTGTCGGTATAATTGGAATACACACCGACGAGCATGCCCTGTGCCGGTTCGAGATTCTCGGCCTGGAGCACCATGCCCGAGATTCGCAATGTGTCGATATTGTTGCCTGTGGAAAAATCGATAGCATATCCGTCGAGCACATTTCCTTCATTCAGATCCTTGATGGCATCGGCAAAGTCGACGGTATATGTGGTGTTCGCACGCAGGGTGTCCTTGAAGTCCACGGTTACGGTCTTGCCGTTGGCAGTGACAACAGGAGGCGTCTTCTGTCCGGGCGATACAACGACCTTGTTGAAGGCGTCCTCAAGCTGTACATTCTCGTCGAATGTGACAGTCAGTCGCGAACGGTTGAAGCCAAGAGCTCCGGGCGCAGGATTCGATTTCACATACTTTGGCGGATCCACATCGCGCTTGCCGCCCTCGGGACGTCCCATATTGGCGCATGCCGCAAGCATGAAGGCGACGACGCCCCACAGCAGAAGCCTCATTATATCTGCGCCGCTTCTCATCAATATTGCCTTTCGATCACAAAATCAAACAAATCGCCAAGCTGACGGCGTATGTCGCTGTCGGGCAACAGGCTGAGCTGTTCCTCGGCCCGGCGGCGCAGGTCGGCCATTACGGCATATGCGCCGTCGATACCGCCGTTATCACGAGCGAATGCCATAATACGGTCTATCTCCCCGTCGGTCAGGCTGTCGCGCGACAACAAGGATGCTATTTCGTCGTGCACGGCACCCTCGGTGCTCTCGAGGGCGAGCAGCAAGGGCAGCGATATCTTGCCTTCGCGAAGGTCGTTGCCGGTTGGTTTGCCGACAAGTGTCGACGGATAATAATCGAATACATCGTCGCGCAACTGGAAACAACGGCCGAAGAGCAACGCGAACTCCGCGAGGGCCGAGGTCATATGATCGGGCGCCCCGGCTGCGAGACAGCCCATACGGGCACTGGCCACAAAGAGCGACGCGGTCTTGTAATCCACGATGCGGAAGTAGGCTTCTCGCGTGAGTGAGTGTCCGCGAGCATTGTCGATCTGGTCGATTTCGCCGAGCGAAAGATCGCGGCCAAGGCCACAAAGCACATCTATGATGCGTATATCGCCGGTAGAAATGGCTTCCTGCATTGCCGAGGAGGTAAGATAGTCGCCGACAAGCACAGCGATATGATTGTCCCACACCGCATTTACAGTGGGGCGGCTACGGCGTGTCATCGAATTATCGACGACATCATCATGAATAAGCGAGGCATTATGAAGGAGCTCGACCGCCGATGCCGCCGCCAGCACCCGGTCGCCGACCGGAGCGAAAATCTTGGCGCACATTATCAGCAGCAAGGGACGCAACTGCTTGCCTTTGGTGCGCAGCAGCGACATTACGATGCGGCTCATCAAAGGGTTGGCGCTATCAAGGCGCTTATATATTCTCTCGTTGAGGCTATCGATATCGGCCTGATGAGAGTGTGTGGTCCTTTCGAGTATAGTCATCATTGCTCAATGATTTGCAAAATTACAAAATTCTTTGCAAAGTTTCGCTAAAGCTCAATTCTTATTCAAAAAAATTAGTAATGCTATTATCGACTTTCCTGGCAGATGGAGGCGGAGAGGGTGTTCATGGCAAGGCAGGCGGCACGGCTTACATCGCCGCCGATACCGGCTGATACGATGAGCAGGCGGCCGTCTTCGCATAGTGCGAAATTGTGACCGGTGGACTTGTATCTCTCCCCCATGGCTTCATTGGTAACCAATATTATATTTCCGCCGGCTTCTTCTGCCTCGTCACGCACGGCCTTCTCGGCCGGCGAGATAAAGGGCGACACGAGTACACCGCCATTCGCAGCCGTGTACAGCCACCTGTCGCGGTTGGTGGAGCGCGCCTCTTCACTGTCGGCACGATGCACCAACACCTGCTCTTTGAACGGACACTCCAACAATTGGAAATTACCATATGCCTGATAGTAGGCATCTCCGATTTTCAGCCTGTTAACGCGCCTGAAAAACTCGGGATGTTCCCTCCTGACGGCCAAGCGTCTGGGATTGTCCTTCAGATAGCGATATAGGGTGTCGAGGCTGCGTGAGTGTTTAAGTATCTGATCATTAAAGCCTTTAGCGAAGACTCCGTCGATGCCTGCTTCATTATTTACCGCAACTTTGAAACGAGCGATTATACGGCCCAATATTTCCTGTGTCGGCTCAGTAACGGACAAGAGGATATGGATATGGTCAGGCATCAAGGCATATTGCAATATCCTTATCTTAGGCTCTATTATCTCGCTAAATTTCCACAAGACCGTCTTTATGGCCCTACCCACCCGGCTCGCACGGATAAACGAGCAGCCATACACTCCGACAGGTATGCGATAATCTCCTTCAAGAAAGCCGAAATCCTCTACCGAAAGTCCTTTCTTGAGGGTTACCATATATATGCACCTCCGGGTATAGTCATGCCACAGGGCGCGTAAGTGCTTGTCCATTGCTATTTTCGCTAAAGCTCAATTCTTATTCAAAATTTGTATCTGCAACGGGGCTCAGTAGGTTAGCGCTGATAAAGATAAATTTGCTTTCCGACTTTAAGCAGGACTCCTTCCCGAGCCAATAAGTCGAGCAAATAGGTATATCTGAAACAGATCGTCGCCGGAGAACAGACATAGAGCTTTTTATCGGGATACTGAGCGGCACCGGCAGATAAAGCATCCCGAAGATTTGCCTTCATAAAAGAAAGATCCTTATCGGAAAGCGGCTTCTCAACAGATAAATCAATCATTTCATTCCACGGATTCGCCACCGGTAATCGATTTAAATATGAAATAAATAATCGCTGGCTGTTCTCCCAGCCTATCAAGCATATTTTTTCATCATCGTCAAGATTCTCTACAAACTTGTCCGCAGCATCCGCATTACGGCAGTCATCTTCTTTTACATTGTGAATAAATCCCGGATAAAACAAATTGCCTGTCAGCAATATAATTTCGTCGGCAGTAACTACATCCCGTCCTCCACCGAGTCCAATCTCAAAATCAAGACCGAGGACTTGCAAATTAAAAGCATCCTTAACAAACCTGTGTTTTTTCAATGAAATATAGTCTATCGGCCAATTTGAATTAGGACACATTGAAACGGATATAACATTGAATAGAATTATAAGCGTAGCCGCACCGACTGTCAGCCATCTTCGCGTATTACGTATGGACCAAAGCCAATCCATTACCGCTCCGACAGCAACAACATAAAGTGGCAACAGATAACAGTAATGCTTCGACGCATTGCCAAAGTCGCGATTTATAAAGTGCACTATAACAATACCGGTTACGATAAGCCAGAACAAATAGCGCTTTCCGCTGCGATAAAGCAGACACAAGCCCGTCGGAACCAATAAAAAGTTTAACAATGTATAAAATCCAAGGATAGCGATCAGATTTTGACGCAATGTTATTACATCGCTCCATCGGTCAAACTCACTGAGGGTATACAGGATATCAGCATGGAGCAAATAATAACCGATGAAAGTCACTGCTCCAACAAGCAGGGCATCCGCCAGCGAGACCACTACACTCTTCCTGCACAGCCCGAATACATACACATTGAGAAGCACAATCAATGGATACATATACAGGATATCAAGCCTGAACAATGGTGCTATGCAGAACAGCACACATGCGGCCCACACACGCCGATAGAGCGTCAGGAGCAATCCGACGATAAAGAATACCAGAACAAAAACAGCGCTGTTAGGATAGAATGCAAGCGCGGCAGCTTCAGGGAAAAGATACAAAGCTATCAACAGCTTGGTCAGGCCGATACCGCTCAATTTATGAGCGAATGCAAGTATAAGACAGATCGTCGCAATGGCAAACGCTGCTGTAAGGCCAGAATATATAGCCTCACAGCTTGCCCATGGCATGACTCGCGCGACAAAACATATCAAATGATAAATCAGCGGCTGCATCCAGTAGCCATAACTGTCCAACTCCCAATACGGCTCTCCGGTACGCAAGGCATGTTCGCAGCCCCACGCTATTGACAAAGCATCGCCTTCATAACTATAGAGTGGAAACACGCCGGGGAGCAACCAAAACAGATATAGCACAAAAAGAACAATAAACAGGCCATGTTTCCTGACTACCTCGCGCAAGACATTTTTGTCCATAAAATTTTATATTAGAAAGGAGTAAGATCTGAGGCTTTGCCCCAGCTGCCGCGGTCGAGGGTGCGGTAGCCGACGGCTTCGCCTATGTGGAGGGGCTCGATGTGGGGCTTGCCGTCGAGGTCGGCGATGGTGCGCGCTACCTTGAGTATGCGGTCGTAGGCACGGGCCGACATGTCGTATTTGGTCATCACACGCTTCAGGATCTTTACGGATTCGTCGGAAAGGGCACAGTACTGCTGCATGAGCTTAGGTGTCATCTGGGCGTTGCAGTGCACACCTTGCACCCCGACATAACGGGCTTCCTGCACCTGTCGCGCCGCCACCACACGCGCACGGATATCTGCACTGCTCTCTCCTCCACCACGGCCATGCAGTTCGTCGAACTCGACGGGCATAATCTCGCACTGTATGTCGATACGGTCGAGAAGTGGCCCCGAGATACGGCTCAGATAGCGCGATACGGCACCGGGAAGGCACGTGCATTGCTTGGTGGGATGGGTATAGTAGCCGCAGGGACACGGATTCATCGAGGCAACAAGCATAAATGATGCCGGATAATCGACCTGGTAGCGTGCCCGAGAGACACTTATATGACGGTCCTCGAGAGGCTGTCGGAGCACTTCGAGCACCGAGCGCGGAAACTCAGGGAACTCGTCAAGAAAGAGTATTCCGTTATGTGCCAGCGAAATCTCGCCCGGCATAGGGTTGGAGCCACCGCCCACCATAGCCACCGGCGACACGGTGTGATGCGGCGCCCTGAAGGGCCGCGCCGTCATCAGATGCGATCCGCGACGCAGTTTGCCTGCGACCGAGTGTATCTTGGTTGTCTCAAGGGCCTCGCCGAGCGACAGCGGCGGCATGATAGACGGCAAACGCCTCGCCATCATCGATTTGCCCGATCCGGGAGGGCCGACAAGCAATATATTGTGCCCACCTGCGCAGGCCACCTCAAAGGCGCGCTTGACATTTTCCTGTCCTTTGACCTCGTTGAAATCGCATTCGAACTGGTTCTGCTCGCGAGCGAAAGCGGCCCTGGTGTCGACGACGGTAGGCTCTACAGGCGTGATTCCTTCAAGGAACTCAGCCACCTGGCGCAGATTATCCACACCGTACACCTCAAGATTATTTACCACGGCGGCCTCCGTCGCATTTGCCGACGGCAATATCATGCCCTTGAAGCCCCTCGCCCTGGCCTCGATAGCCATAGGCAATGCACCGCGTATAGGCTGCACCGAGCCGTCAAGCGATAGCTCGCCCATTATCATATATCTCTCGAGACCGGCGGCCTTGATAATCTCCGTGCCGACAAGCAAGGATATGGCTATCGGCAGGTCGTAGGCCGCGCCCTCCTTGCGTATATCGGCCGGAGCCATATTGATAACCGCCGCAGTCCGCGGCACTTTATATCCCGACTGCGTCAAGGCGGCGCGAACACGCTCGTGGCTTTCCTTGACGGCGGTGTCCGGCAGGCCCACGATACAATACTGCATACCCCGTTTTATTACGGTCTCCACAGTTATCACACGGGCGTCGACACCCTGTACGGCTGCAGCATAAGTCTTGACAAGCATGAGATAATGAGATATTTATTTTAAATTTTTCTTCACAAAATCCTCGGCCACACCGGCATAGGGAGTACGCAGCAGCTGAGCGCCGGCGCTGTCGGCAACGATAAAATAGGGTTCGGAAGGTATGCCGAGCCTGTCGACTCCTTTCGCCACAATACCGCCGGGCATACGTCCGACGGTCCATGCCAGAGTATCGGAGCGCCGCATCTGCGACGTGCCCTTGGGGTCGACATCAAGTTCGATCACGCGCAAGTTCTTGAGCTTGCTGAGCTTCTCGAGGCGAGGCATGATGGAATCGTCGCGGTACTTGCCCCATCGGCTGAAGGCCAGAAGATTGAGCCGACGGCCGGGGAAGTCGAATATCCTTACGGTATCGCCACGGCCGACATAGCGCAGAGGGCCGATAGTGTCGTTTACGGCCTCCGATATCATGCGCTGCATCATGAAGTTGCCGCTCTCGGTCAGTGACGACGGACGGGCCTGCGGATCGATAAGCGCCATTATCGAATCGGCTGCGACGGCATCGATGGTATAATCGTAGGCGGTAGCCATCAGCAGGGTCGACACCACATCGGAAGGATGCGCGGCGACATAATCCGCGATAGTCTTGTTTGCCGACTCCGGCGACGCCATGAGCGCCTGCTCGTTGTCAGCCAGGAACGCGGACCAGCGTTCGCACACCTCGTTGCCGCTAATCTTGGCCGAGAGGGGATGAGCACGGTCATACTCGATCTCGAAAGTCTCGCCGTTACCGCCATAAAGACGCATGAGCGGACGGTAGTCGTAGTCGAGTATCTCTACCAGCGTGGGCTGCTTCGACGAACCGAAGAACTCGAACTTTCCCTCACGCGCGGCGGTTACCTGTGTGCGGTAGGCGCCGTCGGCATAATAAGCCACACGGAGGGTCAGGTTGGGCTTGCCCTCGATGGTGCCGTTGACACGGAACTGCTCATTGTCGGTACAAGCGATCAGAAAAAGCGAGATTATAAATACTATAATATTGCGCATCAGCTATATAGATTATATCACTTCCTTTTGTTTTCCGGATAAAGCTCAAGTAGAGCCTTGATAAAAGCACCGGCTCCGGTCATAAAATAACAGTTGTTATTGGTTGGCGTCTCGGCAAAAACGCCAAATGGAGCACGCAGATTCGGCTTATATGCAAGTTCGAGCTGTCGACGAGCCTCCTTTTCATCGCCAAGACGATGATATAGCACGGCAAGCACCGAGCGAGCCATCGCCGGGCCGTTGTTCGGATCTATCTTCTCTGAATAATAATCGAGGTCGCGACGGATCTGATCTTTATCCGTTATCACATTCAGAGGGAAAGCAAGCAGATTGGCATCAGCCTGTTTGATGATACCGCCGTTATACCCGTCATATTCAGCCGTCACGCCATTATCCATCTTAAGGATACGCAAACCGTCGGCCACCTGATTCCATCGGCTGTCGGCATGCTGTCCGCATATACCGGCGGCCTCTGTCGCAACCCTCATGTTATGCGCCGCCGCGCCATTTGTAAAAGCATTGTCATTCACACCGATAGCATATTCATCGGCACACACGACATTGCGTATCGAGTACGAGCCGTCAGCATTGGGCGTAACTCGGCTTACCCAGAAATCGGCGCACTCCTTGATCAGAGGATAGCCCTCGTCGCGCAGCCATACCGTATCGTTCGTTGCCTTGAAATACTCCCAGGCCGCATTGGCGATATCGGCGGTAATATGGTGCTCCATCGGGCCGGTCAAAGCCCACGTCGGTGTCGACTCCTCCCCGTTATTGTCAGATTCCCAGGGGAACATGGCACCACGATAGCCGTATGCACGGGCGCGGCGTCTGGCCGCTTCAAGATGATCGATTCGATAACTGATCATATCCTTGGCCATCTCGGGATTAAGATCCAGAAGGGCCGGGAACATCCATGTTTCGGCATCCCAGAACACATGGCCGTAATAACCCAAGCCTGTAAGGCCTACCGGCGCCACACTGCGGCGGCTACCCGGCAGCATCGAGCCATATAGATTGTAAAGAGCGAAACGAGCGTTACGTGTGAGCTCTTCATCGCCCGGCACAACAACCTCATTCTTCCACAGATCGCTCCAGATTGTCTCATGACGGTCTATAAGTTTGTCACTGCCCTCATGGACGGCATAGATCAGCTCACGCTCAGCCTCGTTCCACGGATCGGTAAACTCCGACGACGTGCATATCACACCATAAACATCAATCTCGGCTGTCTGTCCTTTCTTCAGCCTTACCTCGAGAGTATCCGGCGCAATCATATTGGTATTTTCGCCTCCCACAAAGCCCGACATTACAACAGCATTGTCATCGCCGCTGTTATAGCTGATATCGGTACGGAGCATATGCAGCCTGTGCCCCTCCACATTCGTGTTTCTCACATCCTGCTTTGCCCTGTCGCGCAGATGATCAGCAAGTGTATGAGAATTGACAATTTTTAATTCCGCATCCTTGCGTGCCTTGATTTTAAGTTGTACAAGGCCGGCATGCGGCAGCGAGCGGAGCGCGCGAAGTGAATAATCTATATCAAAGAGATCCGACTTCATTCTTGTGCTGTGCACCGCGCGCTTCATATCTATCGACTGATGAGTCTCCTCAGGCATCCATTTCTTACCGTCGGGAAGAAGCACCTCGAGTCCTAACGGATTAGGTGCCGTCAGGATCAGCGCTATATCGTCAGGGTTACCGTTCTCGAACGCCGACGCGCACACCACATGTTTTATTTCCAGCGGATTACGCCCTACCGTGAAACCTAATTCGCCGTTGGCGGCGGTAGCCTCTATATAGCGGCTCATAGTATCGACGCGCTCGGCGTTGATGATCCATTCATTATCCGAAGCCGACATTACGGCAGGCAGCACTGCTGCAAGGGACAATAGCAGTTGTTTTAGCATAATTATATCTGATGTTTTAGAAATCGCTGAATAGTTTAGGCTTGATCAACAGTCCCACCCGAAACTGCGAGTGGTATCTGTTGTACTCCAGCAGGCCCTCGCCATAGCCGCTGTAGAGCTGGAAGAAAAGGTACTGGTTCTCGTTCTTGAACAGACGCAAGGCGAAGTCGACCACCACATTGCAGCTGCCGATGCGGTGACGTGGCACCACCGTGATGCCGCCCGACAGACGCCTGTCGTCGCTCACGAGCTGCGTGCCGAACTGGCACCAGCCGCAGTATTTCACAATATCCTTGTTGTTCATGCCGTCGACTATGGGCGCCCATATTTTGGCGTGTACCATAAGATTCTTCGTCACAAACACATTGCCTGCCAGGGCGACCCTGTTCCACGAGCGCGACCATATGCTGTCGCGACCGTTGCTCTCGTGCTCGATGATAAATGTCATCTTGCCTATGTAACGGTTCTTGACAAAGAGCGGCTTGGTAAGGCCTATGCCGGGATTGAAGTTAAGGTCGGTCATAGGCATGGAGTTCTCAAGCACATTCCAGAAGCACTTCTGCGAATAGAAGAGATACAGGTATGTGCCCCAGGGCAACGTGGCCTGCGTGAGCCGCTGCGCTATAGAGATCTGAAACTTGATATTGGTGTTGACGTTCGTCGGCTTGTGATTGACCGATGGGCCGAAGATAAAATAATTATCCTTGTAGATGCCGAAATAAGGCTGATTCGAGAAGTCCTGCTTTATACTATCCTCAAGCATCGGCTCCCCACCGCCGGTAACAAGTATCTGAGCGTTCGACACCAGGCCGGTCAAAAAAAGCAGGAGCAGTATAATCTGTATCCTCACGTTTGATATCTGTAGTAAATTGACAAAAGGGAATTAGGGACTCTGTACAGACAGAAGTCCCTGATTCCCGGTCATATATCTTTTTCTCAGATTACATCTTTCTCCTCAGTCTCGATAGGAGCGGCGTCTTTTGCCGGCTCTTCGCGGCTGCCGGTCACGCGTTCGAGCCACTTGACCATACCGAGCATGATGCTCATCGACACAAGGCAGAAGCCGGCAAACACGGCCCAGCACATCCACTGCTGCGGGAACTGGTTGAGCATGGTCACGCCAAGGGCGATAAACAGGTTGCCGATAGCTGTAGAGGTAAGCCACAGGCCCTGGCAGATGCCCTGGAGATGCTTGGGCGCGATCTTCGATACGAAGGACAGGCCAAGCGGCGAGATGAACAGCTCGGCGACAGTGAGGAAGAAATATGTGAGTATGAGCACGTAGGGCCCGGTCTTCATCGACATCTTCACGGCCTCGCTCAAACCCTTGAACTCTTCGCCCGAGGGATAGCTGTTGACGATAGCCACCACGGCAAGGAATATATAGGCAAGCGCCGTGATAAGCATACCGTAGGCGATCTTGCGAGGTGTCGACACCTCTTTGCCACGGCGTACGAACCATCCGAAGAGGAGCATGATAATCGGGGTAAGGGTAACTACGAAGAAGGGGTTGATGCACTGCCATATCTCGGGAGCGACATTATCGGTGGTCACGAAGTCACGGGCGAATACCGACAGGGCCTGACCGTTCTGATGGAACGAGAACCAGAAGAACACCACCACAGCCAGAACGGCATAGAGAGCATACATGCGCTGGCGGATCTCCTTTGCGTCGGCCTTGGCCTCGACGGCAGATACATTGGCTGATTTAGCTTTCTTGACAGGTGTCGGGAGGCGCTTCATGACCCATGCGAA